>CAYGSI010000012.1:0-32858 GCA_964352655.1 uncultured Rickettsiaceae bacterium | reverse complement strand
GATAAGATTACCCCTTTTCTTAACCTCTTAATTCAGAGAATTTAATCGCCCTGCAGTAAGTGACATCAAAAATGAACTTAAATAATAGCCTTATTCAACACCAGCTTTTAAGATATCGTGGATATGGATAATACCACATAATTTACCATGACTGTTTGTTACCGGCATTGCGTTTACTGATTTTTCATTCATTAAAAATAAAGCTTTAGATGCAAGCTCTTCAGAATTTACTGTTAATGGTGATTTTGTCATAATATCTTCGGCTGTCAGGCTATTTAGATTTTGGTTTAAATTTCGGCGTAAATCACCATCAGTAATGAACCCAAGTAGCGTATTTTGATCGTCATCAACAACACATGCGCAACCTAAGCTTTTTTCAGTCATAATTACTAAAAATTGAGGGCATAAATCATTCTTTTTTATTAAAGCCATTGATTCTTCAGAATGCATTAAAGCTTTCACTTTCAACAAATTAGAGCCTATTTTCCCACCTGGATGAAAATCACGATAATTATCCTTCGTAAAACCTTTTGCTTCGTGTAGTGCTACTGTCATTGCATCACCCAGCGCAAGCATCATTACGGCTGATGTTGTTGGTGCTGAAAGCAGAGATGCCTCTTGAGTTTTAGGTATCGTTAAAACAAAATCGCTATTTTTTCCAAGATTTGAGTTTGGATTCATTGTAATAGCAATAATTTTAATATTAAAACGCTTACAATAATTAATAATATCAGATAATTCTTTAGTTTCACCTGAATTTGAAAGCATTATTACCACATCTGATGAAGTTATCATACCAAGGTCACCATGGCTTGCTTCAGATGGATGAATATAAAATGCAGGCGTGCCAGTAGATGCAAGGGACGAGGCTATTTTTTTAGCTATATAACCACTTTTGCCAATTCCTGCCAATATTGTTCTGCCTTGGATTTTAAGGATTAGATTAATTACATTTGAAAAATTCTCAAGCGACTTTGATGAAAAAACTTCAAGAGCCTTTGCCTCTTCTTTAACCACTCTATTAAAAATATTCTGAAAATCTTGCATATATTTTAATCTTGATTTTTTTGCAATTTATTATAGACAAGTTTATATCTAGGGAAAGTGATTTTTACAGTAATTCCATTACCTCGATTATTAGTAATTTCTAGTTTTGCATCATGAGAATCAAGTAACGTTTTAACAATAGTTAAACCAAGCCCGTATGATCCTCCTTTGTGATAATCTTGATTATGCAAAGTGCCGTATTTACTAATTGCCATAGGTATTTCTTCATCCTTCATACCAATACCGTTATCTACTAGCTCAAATATCATATTACGATTTTCTAAATATACAGATATGTTAATTAACACCTTATCTCTAGAATATTTTATGCTATTGCTAATTAAGTTTTCAATTACCTGAGAAATACGCCTTTTATCACAAATTAACATTGGTAAATTAGGAGCAAAATTAGTAATAATTGATACATTTTTTTCCTTTTTATTTAAAGATACAATCTTCTTTATAATTGGTTCTATTTTATTGGTAGCATTCATGATTTTAAAATGTCCCGCTATTATCTGATCTTCATCGAGAATATCATTAATAAAATCAATGATGATTTGGGAATTGTTATAAATACCCTCAGCATATTCTTTATAATGTTTTGGCACAGGGCCGAATAATTCCTGCAACATTGCTTCAGAGCCTGTAAGTATAAATCCCAAAGGGGATCTAATTTCATGAGCAGTAAAAGCAAGAAAATTAGTTTTAGCCTTAGTAGCATTATTTGCAGTCATTGTAGCTTTTTCTGCTTTTGCTCTAAGAGACGTCTCGCGTTTATAAATTGAAATAATTATTATTAAAGAAAAGATCATAAAAATCCCTACTTCAATCATTTTTACAGTAATGGTTTCAACGATATTATTTTTTATAAAATTATTATCTATGTTAACTATTACAGCAAAAGGCAGATTATCTAGGGATTTGATTAAATAATTAACACCACTAGTCATATCAAGATATGATATATCTTGATTATGTTCATTTTCAAAAGCAATTTGAGTCAAAAGATGATTTAACTTCTCTGATAAATTATTGTCCTCATAAATAATTTTATCAATAACTGACCTTGATTTTGCAATAATATCTAGATTTTTATTAACTATAATATAATTAATATTAGTATTTTTTCTATTGTTATTAAGATTTGCAACTATTGTGTCGATATCATAACTTAAGACAACAGCGCCGATAAACTCTTGCTGGTTCTCATCAAAAATATAATCAATTAATTTTAATGTGTCGCTTTTATTGATAGATTTATTAAAATAAAAAATAATTTGATCTTTGATTTTATTTTCAATATGCATTGGAATAAATCGGTCCCTAACGAAATTTATGTCCCGAGGTTTTTTAATTACACCAGATGTGCTTGTTACTATTTCCTGAAAATTATTATCAATCCAACTATATTTTCGCCAACCAAATAACATATTAAAATCTTTAGAGTGAAAATGATTTTTTAGTTTATCTTCTATATATTGCAAATTTTTTGCATCTTGCTTGATGCTTTTACCAATTAAACCAATAAAATATCGCGCATAATTTAAATTATCGGCAATAATTGTTTCAAAACGGGTGGCTTCTATCTGCATTTCTTGCATTACCATATGTTTTTTATTTGCATATATTCTGATTAGATAGATTAAACTTAAAATCACAATGACTGCAACCACCATA
Organism: uncultured Rickettsiaceae bacterium; assembly: GCA_964352655.1. Classification (GTDB taxonomy): domain Bacteria; phylum Pseudomonadota; class Alphaproteobacteria; order Rickettsiales; family Rickettsiaceae; genus Megaera. The sequence goes on along the minus strand of CAYGSI010000012.1, from coordinate 30,131 downwards.
AAAATTACCATTTGTATGTTGATTTTATAGTCTGTAAAATTTTTATTTTCCTTTTGTAATTTATGTGTAATATCTGGATGCATAAATATTTCGTGCCAAATTTTTCTATTAATGCTATAAATAGCTAGACTTAAAGATATAATCTTATCACTTTAATATGAAGTTATCATTATTTAATACGCTTACAAGCAAAAGAGAAGAATTTATTCCAGCAGACAGCAATGCAATTAAAATGTATGTTTGTGGTCCAACAGTTTATGATCGTGCCCATATAGGGAATGCAAGGTCCGTAATAGTTTATGATATTTTATATAGGATATTAAATCATTTATATGGGAAAGATCATGTAAATTATGTCAGAAACATTACTGATATTGATGATAAAATTATTAATAGAGCAAAAAAATTAAATATCCCTATATCAGAATTAACAAAAAAAACTATCAATGATTTTCATCATGATATGGAATATCTTGGTTGTATGAAACCAACCAAAGAGCCAAAAGCAACAGATTATATCACAGAAATTATTAATATAATTCAAAAATTGCTTGATTTAGATATTGCCTATATAGCAAAAAATCATGTTTATTTTAATGTGACTAAAGATGCTAATTATACAAAATTATCAGGTAGATCAATCAGTGAATTACATGAGGCAGTTCGTATAGATAAAGATCTTAACAAAAAAAATGCTGCTGATTTTATATTATGGAAACCAGCAAATACAGGCGATGATGAGTCTGTTATATTTGCCAGTCCTTTTGGGCCAGGAAGGCCTGGTTGGCATATTGAATGTTCTGCGATGAGCTACGCATTACTGGGGGCAGATTTTGATATTCACGGGGGTGGGGTTGATTTGATTTTTCCTCATCATACGAATGAAATTGCCCAAAGTATTTGCGCTTTTCCTGGTTCATCTTATGCTAAATATTGGGTACATAATGGTTTTCTTACAGTTAACCACGAAAAAATGAGTAAATCGCTCGGTAATTTTGTTACTGTAGAAGATTTGATCAAGCAAAATATTAATGGTGATATTGCAAGATTTGTGCTAATGTCAACTCATTATCGTAAACCTTTAGATTATAATGATAAAGCATTAGCAGACGCTAAAAAAACTTTAGATTATTGGTATTTAGCTGCAGATTTTGCAGATAACCAAGAGGTAGAGATTCCTGCTGAATTTTTAAGCTATTTATATGATGATTTAAATACTCATATGGCAATTACATTAATTAATGATTTTGCTAAAAAAGCTCATAATTCTAAAAAGCCTTCTTTTGCTAATAAAGTTATTAAATGCGCTAATTTTCTTGGTCTGATGAGCCAAAATTCAAACAAATGGTTTAAGGGTGATGTTGATGCCAATAAAATAGACTTATTAATTGCTAGGAGACTTAAAGCTAAAAAAGAAAAAAATTGGCAATTAGCAGATAAAATACGTCAAGAACTAGCTAGCATGAATATTGTCATAGAAGATACAATCGATGGAAAAACAAAATGGAAAAAATATTAACCAATTAAAAAATAATTTGGTAACAATTATATTAATATGTTAAAAACTACAAAATGTTAAAAATAAAAGGGTCAAAGTTAATGTCACATGAAGATGAATTACAAGAAATTATAAATATTAGCAATACAACAAAGCGCTCTACTGTGCCCGCTCTTGAAGAGATTTTATATAAGCCAATATCTATATTAGATCATGGGTTTATAAGAGTAGTGGATTATATGGGCGATGATAGCGCAATTGTTCAAGCTGCTAGAGTTTCATATGGTCGTGGTACCAAAAAAAGTCTTCAAGATAAAGGTTTGATAAATTATTTAATGAGGCATCGTCATACCACACCCTTTGAGATGTGTGATATAAAATTTCATATAAAATTGCCTATTTTTGTTGCCAGACAATGGATACGCCACAGAACAGCAAGTGTAAATGAGTATTCCGCTAGATATTCCATTTTAAGTAACGAATTCTATTTACCTGATAAAGAAAATCTTGCGACGCAATCAATTAAAAACAAACAAGGCAGAAGCAGCGATAAATTACCTGATGATATCGCAGATAGAGTGCTTGCTACTATTAAAGAGGATTCTTTAGCTTGTTATAATCATTATACTCAAATGATGAATGAAGATGAAAATGGTAATATTATTGATGAAAATAATATTGGTATTACTAGAGAATTAGCTAGAATGAATTTAACTTTGAATCATTACACTCAATGGTATTGGAAAATTAATTTACATAATTTGTTCCATTTTGTTGCTCTTCGAGCTGATCCGCATGCGCAATATGAAATTAGGGTATATGCAGATGCAATGCTTGAAATAATTAAAGCATGGGTGCCATTTGCCTATGAGGCATTTTGTGAACATAGAATGAATGGTGTTAATATCTCAAAAACTGGTGTAGAGATAATAAAACAAATGATAAAAGGCAAAGTGGTAGATCAAACATCGAGTGGCATGAGTAAGCGTGAATGGCTTGAGCTTATGGATATATTAGGCCAACAAGAGTAATAATCAAAAATTTAACATGTCAATTAATAGCAAATCCATTGCTCGCATTGGTGCAATTCAAGTTTTATATCAGTTTGCAAATGCTGATAATCAAGGAAATATTGAAACCATATTATTTGGTATTCAAGAATTTTACAAAGATTCTGATTTTAAATCAGATCATGATATTGATAAAAAAAGCAGATTAAAGTTGAAACCAAGTAAGTCTCATTTAGAACAATTAGTTAAGCATTCTCATGAAAATTTAACTGAGATAGATGATATAATCAAAAAATATTTGACGAAGGATATAAATTTAACTGCAATACCAGTTTTGTTATGTTCAATATTAAGAGTAGCAATATGTGAAATAAAATATTTTCCAGAAACGCCAAAAAAAGTAGTACTAAACGAATATACTGACATAGCAAGCAATATGTTAGATGAACATGAAGTTGGATTTGTTAATTCTTTGCTTGAAAATTACTATAATTCCAAACATAATTAGCATTATTATTATGTCTTCATCAAGTGGATATCGTGGAAAATTTACAAGAGTAAAAACAGCAAAGGGAAGAAAAAAAGCTTCAACCCGTTGGCTTGCTAGGCAATTTAATGATCAATATGTTGCGAAATCTAAAATTGATGGATACAGATCAAGAGCGGCATATAAAATCATTGAAATTAATGAGAAATTTAAAATTTTACAAAAGGGTATCAATGTTGTGGATCTTGGTGCTGCACCGGGTGGATGGAGTCAAGTCACTGCCAAGATTATTGGCTCAAACAATTTAAAAAGTAAAAATAAATTAATAGCAATTGACTTGCTTCCTATTGAGCCAATTGCTGGAGTGACTTCTCTGCAAATTGATTTTTTTGCAGAAAATACTAAAGACTTAATAATAGAAAAGCTTAATGGTGAATTTGCTGATATTGTATTAAGTGACATGGCTGCTAACACTACTGGCCATAGCGCTACTGATCATTTACGCATCATTGATTTATGTGAACAGGCATTTTATTTTGCGCTAAAAATCTTAAAACCAGGTGGTCATTTTGTGGCTAAAATCTTTAAAGGCGGTGCTGAAACTGAACTACTTAAAGAAATAAAAAAGAATTTTACTAAAGTCAAACATTTCAAACCAGATTCAAGCCGCAAAGAATCTAGTGAATCATACTTAGTAGCCTTAGGACGCATTGATAGCAAAAATCTGTCATGATTATTTAAACTACAAATAATACAAAATCTTATGTAAAAGTAAGGAGTTGATTTGACAGTTGCGCCAATTCTCTATTTAAAATATCATAATTTTGATATATAAATTTAATTCAATAAAAAATAAGTTAGTAATATGGTCCTTGTCGATTCTCATTGTCATCTAGATATGCTAAAAAATCATGATTCTTATGATAATATTATAAAGCGAGCAGACATAGCTGGGGTGAAATATTTACAAACAATTTGTACAAAACTTGAATCGCTAAAAGAAATTTTAGCTATTGCAGAAAAATATGATAATGTTTTTGTGTCCGCTGGGATACATCCAAGTGAAGTAAAACAATTTGTAACAGCAGAAGAATTAATAGAAGTTAGTAATAATAAAAAAATTATTGGTCTGGGGGAAACAGGGCTTGATTATTATTATAATAAAGATATAAAACAGCAAGATATGCAAAGATTAGTTTTTGCTGAACATATAAAAGCATCATCAATTAATGGATTGCCGATTATAGTGCACACTAGAGCAGCAGAAGAAGACACTTATAACATTATTGCTGATTATAAAAAAAACGATAATTTTTCTGGCCTTATACATTGTTTTACAGCTTCTAGAGATTTTGCTAGAAAAATACTAGATCTTGATTTATATATTTCCATTGCTGGTATTGTTACTTTTAAAAATGCCGAAGATTTAAAAGATATTGTAAAATTTATTCCGTTAGATAGAATATTAGTTGAAACTGATTCTCCTTATCTTGCCCCCGTGCCAATGCGAGGTAAAACAAATGAACCAGCTTTTACTAAATATGTTGCCCAAATAGTAGCTGATTTAAAAAAAGTCAGCTTTGAAGAATGTGCGGCGCAAACAACAGCTAATTTTTTTAGATTATTTAAAAACGCAAAACCAGATTAAGCAATATTATGTTGAAAATTTACCACTTAGTTGGTTGGATTTAGATCTATTACTCTTAGCATTATATACAGTGAATATTTCTATCGCTATGTTGATTTTTAAAAATATAAAATAAAATTTATGACCACATATCTAAAAATAACACAAGTTGAACATGCGCAAGATTTACCCTTACCTTCATATGCTACTGATCATAGCGCAGGTATGGACTTGTTAGCTGCAAATGATCAAGCTATTAAATTGAAGCCTTCAGAAATAGTGATGATACCGACTGGAGTTGCCATAGCTCTGCCAATTGGTTTTGAAGCGCAAGTTAGACCAAGATCAGGTTTAGCTGCTAAATTTGGTATTACTGTGCTTAATACGCCAGGTACTATAGATGCGGATTATCGTGGAGAAATCCAAGTGATTTTAATTAATCATGGTAAGAATGATTTTGTGATTGAACGGGGAATGCGTATTGCTCAAATAATTATTGCAAAATATGAACATGTTAAATTAGACTTAGTACAAACTTTGAATGAAACAAAAAGAGGGGTTGGTGGTTTTGGTTCTACCGGTCATTAAAATTCTTATTAATTTATTATTATATTTATGTTTATGTCAGTAAAATTGATTGAGATATTATATTTAGTCTCAGCTATTTGTTTTATATTCACCTTAAAAGGTTTATCTTCACCTAAATCTGCCAGGAATGGTAGTATAATAGGGATGCTTGGTATGGCAATTGCGCTATTTGCGACATTTTCTTTTCCAGGATTTTATCATAAAATTCCTTTGTTAATTACTGTAGCTTCAGGCGGTATGATTGGCGGATATATTGCTCGAAAAATCCCTATGACTTCTATGCCAGAATTAGTTGCTGGATTTCATTCTTTAGTTGGTATTGCTGCAGTTTTTGTAGCGCTTGCTGCGTTAGTTGAGCCAGAAAATTTCGGCATTTTAGTTGATGGTATTATTCCTTTTTCTTCAAGGATTGAGATGTCTCTTGGCGCTGGAATTGGTGCTATTACATTTACTGGTTCAATAGTTGCTTTCGGTAAATTGCGTGGTTTTATTAATTCTAAGCCATTAAAATTTATAGGCCAGCAATATGTGTGTATGTTACTTGCAATTCTATTATTAGTAATGATTGGCTATTTTACTAAGAATCAGTCACTGTTGCTATTTTTTGCAATTATTTTGTCTTCTTTATTAATCGGCATATTGCTTATTGTTCCAATTGGTGGCGCTGATATGCCAGTCGTAGTTTCAATGTTAAATTCCTATTCTGGTTGGGCGGCAGCTGGTATAGGGTTTACGCTTAACAATAGTTTATTAATAATTACAGGGGCTTTAGTGGGCTCTAGCGGTGCTATTTTAAGCTATATAATGTGTAAGGCAATGAATCGTTCATTATTTAATGTGATATTTGGCGCATTTAAAGCATCATCTAGCTCGAGCCTGCAAGATAAAGAAGATGACAGACAGGTGAAAGCAACTAGTCCAGAAGATGCAGCCTTTATGATTGAAAAGGCTGATTCAGTAATTATTGTTCCAGGCTATGGTATGGCGGTTGCTCAGTCACAGCATGCAATCAAAGAAATGGTAAATTATTTAAAAAATAAGAAAATAAAAGTAAGGTTTGCTATCCATCCTGTGGCAGGAAGGATGCCTGGTCATATGAATGTTCTACTGGCCGAGTCTAATATTGATTATGAAGATGTTTTAGAGCTTGAAGATATTAATAGTGATTTTTCATTAACTGATATAGTGCTAGTTGTTGGCGCAAATGATATTACAAATCCTGCCGCTAAATCTGATCCTTCAAGCCCTATTTTTGGTATGCCAATTTTGGATGTTGAACTTGCTAAAACAGTATTTTTTATTAAAAGATCAATGGCACCTGGATATGCTGGAATACAGAATGAGTTATTTTTCCGTGATAATACATTTATGTTGTTTGGAGATGCTAAAAAAGTAATTGAAGAAATTGTAAAATCTTTTGATGATTAATTTAACTTTTTAGTATATAATTCAGTCGACAATAAAGAACTTTGTTATATAGTGCATTTGTAGCAAAATTAATTTAATTACTAGTTAGTAAGTGTCTAAAAGAAGCTCTATTTTTTTATCAGCAATATCTGGAAATATTCTGGAATATTATGATTTTACTGTGTATGGGGTATTTATCACCGCGATAGGTCATGATTTTTTTCCTTCAGGCCATGGTTTTAGTCAGACATTATATACTCTTGCAACATTTGCAGTAGGTTTTTTGACTCGTCCTATTGGTGGCATTTTATTTGGTTATATTGCTGACAGATATGGCCGTCGGGTCTCTCTGATTACCTCTATGCTTGGCATGACGATTCCCACTTTTATTATCGGCTTAATACCAGGATATGAACAAATTGGATTATATGCACCTTTAATATTAGTAATTATGAGATTGTTGCAAGGGCTATGTATAAGTGGTGAAGGAGCAGGGGCTGCAATATTCATCCTGGAGCATTATCAAAATTTAAGACCAGGTTTAACAGCTGGTTTGGTTCACGCATCTGGAGTAGCTGGCACATTACTTGCTACTATTGTTGGTATTATTCTAAATCAAACCTTTATTGGTGCTGAATTTGCCTGGCGCTTTGCTTTTATTCTTGGCGGTTTTATGGGGATAATGGGTTTTTATTTTCGCCTAAGAGTGGCTGAGACACCAATATTTCAAATGTTAGCTGAAAAGAAACGTACATTGAAATCCCCTTTTTTTCATGTTGTTCGTACATCTTGGCGCTCAATGTTAGTTACATTTGCTCTTGGTGGTGCTGCAAGTAGTGTCGTATATATTGTAAAAACATATATTAAAACTTTCCACTGCGAGGTGATGAATTTAAGTGAAACCCAGGCGCTAATTTATGTATCATATTCTGCAATTATTATGATTATTTCTATGCCGTTATCTGGTTATATTTCTGATTTAATTGGCAGATTCAGAATGATAGTGATTACTGCTTTTGCAATTATAGTCATGGCTATACCATCATTTTTATTACTTTCTTGTCATGAAATATGGAAACAAATTATATCCCTTACAATAATCGCTATGCTTGGTGGTTTTATTGCTGGGACAGCCTATATATTCATTATTTCTATTTTTAGTCCAAGGAAGCGTTTCACTGGTGTAGCTTTTAGTTATAATTCAGGCGTTGCCTTATTTGGTGGCACATCGGCTGCTATTTCACTTTGGTTGCTTGAATTTACGGGGCTTTATTACGCTCCTGCTTTTTATTTAATGTCTACGGCTTCAGCTTTTTTAATATTAGCATATTTCATGCGCAAAAATATTAGAAGATCAATAGAGCAAAACCTAAAATCAAGTTAATATGACTCCTTATTTATTTGGTTTTTTTGCTGAATATTTTGCAATATTTTTATATAAGCTTAAATTTTATAAAATCCTTCACCACAGAAAAAAATATTTTATTGGTGAAATAGATATAATCGCAGTGCGGGCAAAAAAAATTATATTTATTGAAGTTAAAGCCAGGAAAGGAAAGTTTAATGAAAATATAATTTCATACCACCAACAAAATAGAATTAGGAAATCTGCAGAATTATTCTTAAGTAACAATCCTCAATATTATAATTATGATGTACGGTTTGATTTAGTATTTATTCAACCTTATAACTTTCCTTTAATAATAAAAAATGCTTGGTAAAAGCAAGGCCTATTTTATTTTATTATTTTCTTGATTTTATACTAAAAACCCCTGAAAGCATAGCTAAAACCTGGTCAGTTTGTAGTAATGGATAATGCAAGTTTCCATAAAATTTCAAAAGACAAAAGAGTTGATAGAAGCGGTTGGATGCAAGATGATTTTTCTACCGCCATACTATATTTCGGTACTCTCACACTTATAACGCCAGTTAAGGATAAGGAAGGAGAATTAAGGAGCTAAAAAATCTCTTTGGTTAGAGATTTTAGCAAGAGAGTAGCTGTTAATACAAGCGAGCACATGAACAACGAAATTAACAGGGCTTCTAATGCCAGTTAAGGAATCGCACACTCCTTTAACTGCTTAATCATTTTAGTATATTCATCGATAAATATATTTTGTACAGCTAACGCAGAATTTTTCTTTAATTCCCAATTTTCGCTATTAAATGTAATGAGTTTTTTACCATAACGTTCATAAGGCTCAGTTAATTGCTCGTTTGACAATAACACACATCTATAAGCTTTAGATCCTAGTGCTTCCTTTAATCTATTAACATTTTTTAAACTAGAATTAGTAACAACAAAAGATTCTAACCTTGGAACTGAAATATTTTTAACAAAATGCTCTAAACTGTCACTCAACAATATTGTAGACACGAGGGATGGAAGATATTGACTTTTTAATTTACTCAATAGATCAAGTTCCACCTTAGCATCAGCTAAATTATTTTTAATATCTGTTTCTAAATCAGGAAAATGCTTGATAATAATCTCAGCTATTTCTGATTGCATAATTTTAGCATTTTCTAAATCCAGCCAAAAATGGTAATTTCTTCTATTTTCAAGGGTAATAAAATTAATAGACGGTATATCACTAATTTTGAGCTTTATTCCTTCATAATTTTCAAGCATAGAGCAGATAGCACTATCAAAATCATCATCAATATAAATTACCATTTGAGAATTTTCTAAAATAACTTTATCGCTTGGCTTAGCATGATGATTATTAGGACAGCCACCGGCTGAATCAAGGATTGTAATATTAGCCTTGTCCTTAGTAACCATAGCTACAAGACTTGCAATTGGCGTAATACTTACCACTATATTTGGTTTTTGTTTTTCACCAGCATTTGCAATAAAATTTAAAGTAACTAAAAAAATCAAAGTTAAAATATTTCGACACATATTATGTAAATTAGACACTATGGTTTCTATCAAATTTAAAAATTATACTAAGCTAGGATAGCTGTATTGGCCTTGCATATGGGGCGAATGACCGGTCTCGAACCGGCGACCCTCAGTTCCACAAACTGATGCTCTAACCAACTGAGCTACATTCGCCACTAGAGAATTCAAGATAATGCAACTTTTTTTTGAAGTCAAGTTGAACAACAAAAAATATTTGACATTGCTAAAGAAGTATAGACAAGAATATTAGAAAATGATAAGATGGTCTAAAAAAAGGTGATTATTATGGAAAGATGCAAGGGATGTGGTAACAATGAATTAGTAAAAACAGGAAGATAAGGCATGGCAAACAAAGATACAAATGCAAAAATTGCAGCTGTAATTATAGCGAAGGTGATGGTAGCATATTGAATAAAGCTATAGTATAAAAATTTTATGTACAGACGTCTATGATACCTATAGCAAATATAAAATATCGCCTCAGCACTCCACTTCAAAATCCAAAACTTCTCTCGTGGAAAGCAAAAATTCTCTGATTCGCCATTATCTCGCTCGCTTTAACAGGCAAGCTAAGTGATATTCTAAGGCTTTCGATATGATAGAAAATTCTCTCATCTTGCTTTTCTTTAAAGATATATTATCTATACTTCTTTAGCAATGCCAAATATTTACCATAAATATTTATTCACGTATAAAAAGCAAGCTTTGGTATGTTATATACTCACCTTTAATTGGTGTTGTAAGGGTCTATATCTATTTTCACTTGAATAGATTTAGGTATAGCAACCAACCCCAGCCATAATTTAATATATTTTTGCACGTTAAAATTTTTTGCTACAATTATTATAATTTTATATCGATATTTACCAGCTAATTTAAACATGAAAGCTTCAGCTGGTCCTAATATTTTGACCTTCGCCTTTGGCGCATTTTGAGCAAAAATTCTTGCGGTAGAATAAAGGCTATCTTGATATTTACCAGTGAAATTTATTGCTGCCATTTTGGTAAATGGAGGCATTTTCGCTTCTTGCCTCATGAAAATTTCTTGATTAAAAAAACTATCTTCATCGTTAGAAATAATTGCTTTTAACACTTTATTTTCAGCAAAATAACTTTGTAAAAATACTTTTCCTTGGATATCTTTAATACGCCCTGCTCTGCCACTCACTTGATGTAACAATTGGAACATTTTTTCTGCTGAGCGTAGATCACCCCCAATAAAACCAAGATCAGCATCAACAACGCCAACTAACGCCAATTTAGGAAAATGATAACCTTTTGTGATAATTTGTGTACCAATTAATATGTCAATATTACCAGATTCCATTTCTTGAATTAATGTTTCAATTTCTTTAGGATTGAGATCTTTACTGGCGATTTGAACTTTTAAATTTGGAAATATTTGAATTACTTCCTCATATATACGCTCCACCCCGGGGCCACAAAAAATTAAACTATCATCTTCACTACATTCTGGGCATATTTTATGAATTTTGCTAACAAAACCACAATGATGACATTCCATTTTTTGTTTAGCTTTATGAATAACCATCGAGGCAGAACATTTATTACAATTAAAACGATAACCACATGATTTGCAAAGCATCAAAGGTGCAAAACCTCTTCTATTCAGAAATAATAGGCATTGCCAAGATTTAGCCGCATTAGCTTTAATTTCATCAATTAACTTCTCGGATAACCAACTTCTAGGTCTTAGCTCAGATTGCTTCATATCAATTATTTCAACAACAGGCATTGTTGCCTTGCTAAATCTTTTTTTTAGCTCAATTATTTCATATTTATTCTGCTTTACATTATAAATAGTTTCAATTGATGGCGTCGCAGAAACTAAAATTACTTTACTATATTCATTATTTTGTACAGATAAATACCATCTCAAAACCGCCATGTCTCTAGCATTATACATAATGCCATTTTCTTGTTTATATGATAAATCATGTTCTTCATCTACTACTATTAATTCAAGATTTTTATATGGCAAAAATAAACTACTTCGTGCGCCTATCACCACCTTAACCTCACCAAAAATTATACCTCGTAATATCTTCTTTTTTTTAGCTTTAGTTATGGTTGAATTCCATATTGCTGGCATAAAACCAAAACGCTTCACAAAACGATTGATAATTTGCTTGCTAAGAGCAACCTCTGGAAGGAGTATTAAAGCCTGCCTGCCCCGCTTTATAGCATTTGCAACAATGTTAAAATATATCTCTGTCTTACCCGAACCTGTTACACCTTTTAATAATATTGGCTTGTTTGCTTTATTAATATTTTCTACAGCCACTTCTTGATCATAAGATAATGTTGCTAATAAATTGTTAGCAACACAGTTTTGTGATTCATATTTTACTGGTTTTTCATTAATATCAACAGGAAGTAATAATCTAGCTACAGAACCAAGGGGAGCTATATAATAGCTACTTATTTTTTTTATTAGCTCAATATTAATATTACCTATATTTAACTTAGTAACATTCTTAGAGTCTATAATTTTTAGATTTTTAACAAAACTATCAAAGCAATTTACCTCCCAGACAATAGCCGTGATATCTTTATTGCGAAATGGGACTATTATTAAATCTCCTACAGATATTTGTTTACTATCTATTTTATAATCAAGAGGAAAAAGATTAAGATGCGGCAATAGAATTTTTATTATCTGCATTTTAAATGTAAATTAGATATTGTATTAAAAATAATTTCGTATTACTATAAGGTTAGGTTTTATCTTCGCAATCATTAAATGTTATTTTAGAGGTGTTATGAGTAAATTTTTAAAAATTATAATCTTAAGCTGTTTATCATTATCAGTTTCTGCATGTTGGTATAACTCAGGACATAAACTTGACAAAGAAAATGCTAAAAATATGGATAAGGCAGTTTCAAAAAGCGCTGTGCAACAATCAACTTATAACAATCAAAGAGCTGCAGATCTTGGCTCCGCCAGAGCAAACGCCTTAAAATAATTACCATCTAGTTTAGATGCTCAGCCGTGTAGCTATTTTGCATGGCTGCTTCTTATCTATGCTGATATCCCAAGCCATTATTACAAATTTTCAACTATAAAATTACCAAAGAGTTCTAAATTATCGTTAAAATCGTTATTATATTTGTCTGTTATTAGATTATTATATATTTCATCAATAGCAAGCTCTTCTACTGCGCATTTAAAAAATGTTTCTCTCCAGGCTTCTAAAAATGGTTTATTTGGTTTTGTTTCATCTGCAAACATTAAATTTTTAAAATTAATAATTGCATCTTGGTTTAAACTATCTATAGCCAATTGGTGCCAATTTTCTTCATGAAAATTTACTTTCGTCAATATCGGTTTTGATACTGCCTCAATTAAGATGTTTAAAATTTCTCGCTGTATTTCATTAGGTAATTTCATTGTAATGGCAAGATGATGCAACACACTATTACCCTTATTATCAAGAAGATTAGGGTTAGCACCAAATTCAAGCAATGATTTAACAGCAAAAATATTATTACTACTTACCGCAATCATTAATAATGTTTCACCTTCATCATTTGTTGTATTAAGTAATTGTTCATTTGCGCCATATTCAATTAATTTTGAAAGCTCTGCTTCTCTTGTTTGACCTAGAATTTCTAACTCTATCAAATTATATAATATCTTATCTTGCATCTATTACCTCCCCATATTATAAAACAACCAACGGCTATTATATCACAGTTTATATGATGGGTGCTAATGATTATTACATTAATTTATCAATATTTAATTGATATAAATTATTTTTTGTCTCTAATATTTCTTGTGGCAATTTTGCTTTTAACCTATAAAGATGAGTACCAACCGTCAGAGACTTGCTGTCTTCATGATAATTCCATAAATTTGTTAATAATGTCGCTTTATCTATTTTAATATTTGAATTTTGTAAAAAAAAACTAAAAATCTCATTCTCTTTTTCAGTTAATTTGATTAAATTTTGCTGATATTTGATAGTTTGCAATCTTTGGTTATATATAATATTATCATTAATGAGACAAAAAATACTAGTATTTTGGATAAATTCATCAATTAAACGAAGCAAATCAATGAGTTTTAATGGTCTTGAAATTCTAATTTCTTGATCAACTAACTGTTTGTTAGATAAATTAATAACATTATTAATATTATCAAAATTTTTGATATCCCGATTATCTAAATCAAATATTAGTAAATCAATTTTGTTAAAAGCAAAATTAGCTGATGAAATAATGGATATTGTATAATTTTTAGTTAAATTAATTGATTGTAAATTTTCTACTACAGAATTGGTTAAGAAAGCATCATCACTAGCAATTACTATAGATTTGACAAAATTCATTTATTCATGCTAACCATTTTAGCAGTTTGCCCCTTTTTTACCCAATAACCATCCGCAGGCGATAAGTCAGGAGTAACTGCGCCTCTATCATCAAAGACAAAACACTCGCCATGCCATGTTCCCGCTTTATTTTTAGTGTCTTCTAAATATTGTAGAATCCCACCTTTTAGATGATATATTTCTTTATAGCCAAGCATTTTCATATAAGCCGTAGATTTTTCACATCTAATACCACCAGTACAGCACATAGCTATTTTTTTATCTTTCAAATCATCTTTATGATTTTCAACCCAATCAGGAAAATCTCTAAAATTTTCAGTTTTTGGATCAACAGCTTTATCAAATGAACCAACCTTAACTTCATAATCATTTCTAGTATCAATCAAGATCACATCATCTCTTTTGATAAAATCATCCCAATCTTTAGGTTCCACATATTGGCCTTTTAGATTATTAACATCAATTTTACCACATCCTAAAGAAACAATTTCAGGTTTTATTTTTACTTTAATTTTTGAAAATGGCTGTTTATCACAATAATTTACCTTAACACTAATGTCATTAGTTCCAGTTAAATTACGCAATTCTTGAATTATAAGATGTAAATTTTTTTCTTTCCCAGAGATAGTGCCATTAAACCCCTCATGTGCCAATATCACAGTACCTTTTACATATTTCTTTTTTGCGATAAATAAAATTTTTGCAAGCAAAAAAGAGGGATCCTCAATATTTACAAAACTATAAAAGCTAAGCACAGCTATCATATCTGAGTTATTTTTTTGTTCTAAACCAGTCATTATATTAACAATAATTTTGAATTTATTTAATTGGTAAAGCTACGAACATAGTGAAATCTCCCCTTTTTACAAGCAAAATCGCACTTTTTTTACCATTTTCTTTAAGGTTTTTATAAATTTTATCAAACTGATTAATATTTTCAATAGCTTTTTTATTAATAGCTACAACGACATCACCAATTCTTAAACTTGGTTTTACATCATAAGCATGCATATTGATTACTAAAATACCTTTAATATTTTGCTCTAAACTAAATTTATTACGCAATTCTGTTGTGATATTCGTAAAAGTAACATTGGATTTTTCAATTAAATTTTCATCATTAATATTAAAAGAAGAATTATATTGTGGCATATCTTCAGCTATTAAATTTGAACCAGTAATTTCAATAACAGCCGTCAGATCGATGATTTTACCATCACGAATAATTGTTAATTTAACTTCATCCCCCACAGTAGTTTCCGCCACACAAAGCTGTAATTTTCTAGAATTTAATATTTTTTTATCATTAAATGCTATTATTAAGTCACCTCTTTTTAAGCCCGCCTTATAACCAGCACCGCCTATTTTAGCATCAACCACCAGCACGCCATAATTATATTCAATATTAAGCGCTTTGGCTATTTGCGCATTAATTTCTTGAATTATAATATCTAAACGCCCGCGTGTGATTTTACCACTAATTTTTAATTCATCAACTATTGCTCTTGCGCGATTAGATGGAATAGCAAAACCAATCCCAACATTAGTGCCCCTAGAAACAGCAGGAATTGAAGTATTAATCCCTATCACATCTCCCTCAATATTAAATAACGGCCCGCCAGAATTACCTGTATTAATTGCTGCATCAGTTTGAATAAAATCATCTACTAATTCATCAGCTCCAGAACCTAAATCACGCCCTTTAGATGAAATAATACCTGAAGTAACAGTACCACCAAAACCAAGCGAATTACCAATTGCAATCACTACGTCACCAACTCTTGCTTTTGAAGAATCACCAAACGAAACAAAAGGCAATTCATCATCCGTTTCTATTTTTATTAAAGCCAAATCCGTTTTTGGATCTCTACCTATAATTCGTGCAGGAAATTCCGTATTATCAGATAATTTTACGTTTATCTCATCAGAGCCAGCAATCACATGATAATTAGTCACTATCAAACCACTAGGGTCAATAATAAAACCAGAACCAAGTGAAGAGGCTCTATTTGAATATAAATCAAAAGCAAAAGGAACGTTAAATTCTCTAAAAAATTCATCCATCCCATCAAAAGGAATTAATTCCGGTAAATTACTGCCGTTAGCTCTATTATGATATTTGACAGTATATATATTAACCACCGATGGCATAAGAGGTTCAATAATATCAGCAAAACTATTTATATAGTTAAAATCTCTGCTAGCAAAAGCGCTCTTACCAGTGAAAAATAATATCGCTACAATAATAATATTAACAAAATTCTTCCTTATCCTCATAAGTAGTTTGCTATTTTCCTAATTTTAAATATTTAAAAAAGTCAGCTTTTGGCGAAAGTACGAATTGAGTATTATCTTTTGTCAATGAATCTTTGTAAGCTATTAATGAAGCATAAAATTTAAAGAACTCAGGGTCTCTACCATAAGCATTATTATAAAGACTTGCTGCTTTAGCATCACCCAAACCCTTAGTTTTTTGCGCATTTCTATAAGCATCAGCTAAGATAATTTTACCTTCTTTATCAGCTCTAGATCTTATTCTTGCTGCTTCCTCATTACCTTCAGCTCTAATTTGCTTTGCTTCTTTTTCACGATCTGTCTGCATACGCAAATAAATTGCTGCACTATTTTCCGGTGGTAAATCAGCTTTTAAAATTCTTACATCTATCACATCAATACCAAAATTTTTTGCTTCTTTATATACTAATTCTTTAATCTGAAACATCAATTGTGACCTCTGTTCTGTAAGCAATGTATTTAGAGGCACCCTACCAATTACTGTACGCATTGAAGATTCTAATATTTTATTTAAACGCAACGATGCACCTTGATAATTGTGAACTGTTTGTATAAATTTAACGATATTGGTAATCTTAAATTTTGCGAAAGCATCAACGATCACTCTTTTTTCATCTGAAGCTGTAAGCTCTTTTGCTTCAGCCTTCACATCTAAAATTCTTTTGTCAAAAAATCTTACATTTTGAATAAATGGAATTTTAATATTTAAACCAGGACTATTTATAACCCTTACTGCTTCACCAAATTGAAACACAACCCCATATTGTCGTTGATCAACGTTGAATAAAGCGCCAGATAATAATAACATAGTCAATAAAAGAGCCGTAATAAAATAATAAATCTTGTTCATAACTAACTTAAATAAATAATTAATTTTTTTGTTGTAGTGCCATATGTGGTAATAATCCGTTACCTTCCATTATAACTTTACTCGAATCGCGCAAAATTTCTTTTAAAGCATCAATATACAGCCTGTTGCGCGTTACATCTTTATTCATGGCATATTCTTTGTAAATCGCTTTGAATCTATCAGAATCACCTTCCGCTTTTGCTACTATTTCAGCTGCATAACCTTCTGATTCTTGTTCAATTTTTGCCCCCTCACCCCTTGCTCTTGGAATTAGGTTATTCATATAAGATTCAGCTTCATTGATCTCTTTTTCTTTATCAGCTTTAGCGGTTTGCACATCACGATAAGCTTGAATTACCTCTTTTGGTGGCTCCGCTTTTAACAATTTAACTTGCTCTATTTCAATGCCAATCTCATATTGCTTAAGAATCTGCTTAATTAATACTTCTGTTTTATCGGCAATCTCTTGTTTCTGGTTAGATAAAACAGAAGCAATCGGTGTATTCCCTATAACTTCTCTTATAGCACTTTCTGAAACCGATTTGATAGTTTCTTCTGGACCGTTTACATAAAATAAATACTGAAATAAATTCGAAATATGCCACATAACATCCAAATGCAATTCGACTATATTTTCGTCACCAGTTAACATTATGCTTTCAGAATTTACATCTCGTTCTTTTGCATAAGTTTTATTAAAACCATTTCTGCCGGCACCACTCGAACTATAACCAATTTCTATTCTCCGTGATTGTGCAACTTTTTCAATCATTACTTTTTCCACAGGAAGCGGTAATTTATAATTCAAACCAGGCATAGCTTTACGATGAAATTTACCAAACCGTATAACAGCTGCCTCTTCGCCTTCTTCAACTTTATAAAAACCGCTTAATATTACTAAAGCCAAAACACCAAGTAAAAGCCATATAATTACTTTACCATTAAATTCAAATTGAAAATTATCAAAATTAAAGTCATTTTTTCTTTTCCTGGTAAAGATGTTGTCTTCATTGTTAAAATTATCCCAAGGTGATTTCTTCAAAATGTTAGAGAATATTTTATTTGTCATTGCATGAATTATAATTTAAATGTTACTACTTAGATTAAATATAACCAAATTACTATACATTGCAAGCATGTCAGGATCAATTAAAGAAAAAATAATAAAAAAAATTGCTACTATAGGATTTTCTGACGGCTCAAAAATGATAAATCGAGCCTCAAATATTGTAGTTAAAAATGGCTGTATAGGCTTTTCCATTGATATTTCTGGAGTAACTTTATCAGAGGCGGAAAATAATAGAAAGCTTGCTATAGAAGAGATCTCTAAAATACAAAATTTAGATAAAATAAATATTGTTCTTACCTCACAAAAAGAAAAACAAATACCAAATGGTAAAATAATCGTCGATGGAGTAAAAAACATAATCTTAATTACTGCTGGAAAAGGTGGGGTTGGCAAATCAACAATGGCTTCTTTAGTAGCACAAAAATTAGCAAATGATGGTAAAAAAATAGGTCTACTTGATGCTGATATTTATGGCCCATCAATTCCAAATCTATTTAATATTAATAAAAAACCAGAGCTTATAGATAAACGTATGATTCCTTTAGAAAATCATATGGTCAAAATTAACTCTATTGGTTTTATTACTGATCCAAAATCATCAGTAAGTTGGCGCGGACCCATGACTAGCAAGGCGTTATATCAACTGATTTCATTAACCAACTGGGGAGAGCTTGATTATCTGATTATTGACACTCCACCTGGCACAGGAGATATTCATCTTAGTTTACTACAAAATTATTTTATCTCAGGCGCTATTATGATTACAACTCCGCAAAAAATTTCAGAGATAGATGTAATTAAATCAATCAATTTATATAAAAAATTTAATATACCCATTATCGGTATTATTGAAAATATGAGTTATTATAGAGATTCTTTAGGTAATTTAATCAACATATTTACTGGTAATGCAGGTGAGGATATAGCCAAAAATCATAATATAGAATTAATATCTAAAATTCCAATAATACCTAATTTATCAAAAACCTGTGACCAAGGTAAAAAATTAATAGATTATTTTAATTTGCTAGACCTAAAATATTTTAATTAATAAAGAATTTTTACCAATATTAAAGATAATTTACAGTAATTATATTGTATAAAAATATTAAAATTTAAAATTAACTTTTTCCTGATTTCATATAGTTTGTTAAAAAATCAGTAAAGAAAGCAAGTAAAAACTAACCCAAAAAAACGGCATTGCTAAAGTAAGTATAGACAAGACCATTAGAACGCCAGTTAATGATAAGGAAGGAGAATTGAACAAACCCATAATGCATACTGAATTTATGTGATAATCTTCCGGTCATTTTATCGAGAGAATTTAGATGCCTTACAAGCTAAAAGATTTGTTTTTATATTAATTTATTTAGATTCCAATTACTTCCAGTATCTTGAGTGTATGATTTAAATTCAAATTGCTTAATCACAGATTTTATTAAAATATCTTGAATAACATAATCAGTTATAATTTCACTATCATCATATAGAAAAAAAATCCTCTGAAAATTTTTAACCAAATTAAGAATTGATAAAATTCTTTCCTTACTAATATTAATGAAGATAATTCCAGTGGACTCATTGAGATTATTATATTCATCTCCCAACAAAACTGGTTGTTTTTCTGGATATGGATCATATATAGTTGCATGAGGAATAAATTGTTTTTTAGAATATGTCCATAAAGATTTATCAAACAAGGATAAATCTTCTTTATTATTTACATAAACAAATATATTCATATTATGGTGATAAGATTTTTCCGCCAGCAAACAAAAAGCCTTAAGCGTTTTATCATTTACGGTTTTATAATAACTTATTTTGATCATTTTTTTAATATTTTATATGCTTAAATGTACTTATATAATACTTATTGATAATAACGAAGATAATATAACTTATCTAATAGATTCTCTAAAAAAAATAAAGGGAGATTTTAAAAAAGAATTTATTATAGTTGACGATGGTTCTAAAGATGATTCATTAAAGTTTCTCCGAAATGCTGTTAATGAATTACCCCGAACTACTATAATTACTCAAAATCCTCAGGGCCCAATTATCAGTATTAATAAAGCTCTATCTTTGTCTACAGGAGATTATATTCATTTTATTTCTGGTGATGAAACTCTACATCCTGATTCCACCTCCATTATGATTAATGCATGTATTGAATTTGGCGTAGAAGTTGCATGTGGTAATTATATTGAAAATAACCAATTACCCAAAATGCAAAAAATATTACCAAAATACCGATTAATCACTAATCCAATTCATGAAATATTAACGACTAAAATTAAATCAATATCAAATATTGGCAGCTCTGCTAGTTTGATAACCCGTAATTTACTTGCAAAAATTCAAATTGTTGATAGTAGAATATATTCACACACTATGTTAATGTCACTAAAATGTGCAAAATATAGTAAATTTATCTTAATAGATAATGTCTTAACTTATAAGAAATCAGCCAATTTTATACAAGATCCTAGTTTTGAAACTTATAATAATTTAATTGCTATTTATAATTTTGCCGTTCAAAATCAAGAAATAAGCAACGTTTTGAACAAAGATTTACTAAAGCGTTTGAGCTTAGAAAACCTATCACCAAAATCTAAAATTTTATATTTTTTAAAAACTTTAAGTCATAAACCCGTAAAACTACAAGATATTTTACAATTTTATGAAAAAGAGCTAGAAAAATTATTTTAAATAATGATTAAATTGGTACCTCTGGCCGGACTTGAACCGGCATGCCCACAAAGAGCAACAGATTTTGAATCTGTCGTGTCTACCATTCCACCACAGAGGCACAAATATTACTCTAACAAATCCTGAGCTTTGTTATGCCAATAACTATCTGGATAATTATATTCTAAAACTTCAGCATATTTCATACCTTCATGTCTTAAACCTAACATAACGTTAACTTCAATTAAACGATATAAAGCCTCCATTACATGAGTTGTGGCATTATATTGATCGAGTACATTCTGAAACCTTTTAATAGCAGCTATAGGATTTTTCTTACTCAAATAATATCTCCCAATTTCCATTTCTTTACCTGCGAGATGATCATCAATTAAATCCATTTTAAGAGCAGCATCGACTGCATATTTTGTTGCAGGAAAACGATTTATAACCACCTGGAAACTTTCTTTGGCATATTTTGTTCTAGACTGATCAAGCTTAACACTAGAAATTTGTACATAATTATTGAGACCTATCAAATAATAAGCATAAACAACATCAGGATGTCTTGGATGCAACTTAATAAATACAGTAAGCACGTCAATACTATCAT
Organism: uncultured Rickettsiaceae bacterium; assembly: GCA_964352655.1. Taxonomy (GTDB): domain Bacteria; phylum Pseudomonadota; class Alphaproteobacteria; order Rickettsiales; family Rickettsiaceae; genus Megaera. The sequence goes on along the minus strand of CAYGSI010000012.1, from coordinate 8,736 downwards.
CATATTCCCCTGCAAGATATAATGAATAAGCTTGCATCAATTCTGCTTGCGGAGTGATATGATTACCAGGATGTTGAAAAAACACTTTTTCAAAAGCATCAGCAGCTTTTTTATAAGCACCATCTAAAAGTTTTTCAACACCAGCATCGTAACTTTCTTGTGGGGGAATGATTTCCTCATTCCGCAAAGCTGAGCTACAAGCAGAAACAGTTGCTAATAAAAAAATAGATAATAAAATTTGTCTGTAATTCATATTGGTATTTTTGTTATTTATATAATGCTAATTATTTTTCCTGATTTTTATCATTTTCTTTATCATCTTTCATGCTATTTTTAAAGGATTTTAAGCCTTTACCTAAATCTGACATCATCTGAGGCAATTTTCCAGCACCAAATAAAACCAAGATTATTAGCAAGACAATAAGTAACTGACTAATACTAGGAGTCATGATTATACCTAAATAATATTCATTGATCTTCGGATAATAACAAATATTGTTGATTTTATCTACAAAAATATCATCTTTAATCAACCCTATAATTTTTTACAAAAACATAGAGGTTTTTTACCTTAATTTTTATAGAAATTCTTATTAAATTAAAGTAGCATTACTTGCGCTAAATAACTAAAATAAAGCTAAAATATATGTTACTATTAGTAGTATTCTTTGTGATTATAATGTTAGGAGTCGCTGCAATGATATCTGCAACTGAGACTGCTATCACTGCTTCTTCTCCAGGTAAATTACATAAATTAAAATCAGAAGGTAGTAAAAGAGCAGCCGCTGTATTAGATATTATTAAAATAAAACCTAAAGTAATTAGTACATTACTTATTGGTAATAGTATTGCAAATACTTTATGCACTACGATTGCAACTAGTGTATTTATTGAAGTTTTTGGTGATGATATTGGCACGCTAGTTTCTTCAATAGTTATGTCATTTTTAATTATCGTTTTTTCTGAAGTAATACCTAAAGCAATTGCTGTAGCAAAATCAGAAAATGTTGCCTTGATGGCGACACCTACTTTAAAAATTTTCTTAAAGATCCTGGAGCCATTAAATATATTACTTTCTTATATTGTAAAAATATTTTGTTTTATATTTCGCATTAATCTTAAACAGGATATATCAGGAGAAGATGAAGTGCGTGGCGTAATAGAGCATCATATGCATGAGGGGAATGTATTTAAGGATGATCGTGATATGTTAGGTGGTATACTTGATATAAGAAGTATGGTAGTTGCTGATATTATGATTCATAGAAGTAAAATAATAGCGATTAATATTGATAGCCCAAATGAAGAATTTTTTAAAATAGCACTTAATTCGAATCATACAAGAATTCCCGTATGGAAAGACACCCCTGATAATATTATTGGTATTTTGCATATCCGAGATTTAATTCACAAAGTATATGAAGAAAAAGCTACTATTACTGATGTTAATATTGCTAATTTACTGACTAACCCAATTTTTATTGCTGATAATGCTTTGGTAACCAAGCAATTAAATATATTTAGACAAGGTAAAAGCCATATAGCTTGTGTTGTTGATGAATATGGTGATTTACAGGGAATTATAACTCTTGAAGATATTTTAGAAGAAATTGTTGGTCAGATATATGATGAGCATGATAATAATAAAGTAAAAATCATGAAAGGAGCTGATAATCAATATATAATAGATGGCTCTGTCTCAATTCGTGATTTAAATAGAGAATTAAATTGGACTCTGCCGGAAAATGATGCAATTACCATTGCTGGTTTTGTAATAAATGAGATGGAAAAAATTCCAAATGAAGAGGAGTTTATTATTTTAGATAATTTAAAAATTATTGTGAAAAAAAAGACTCAAAATAAGATAAAAACGCTAAAGATTATCTGCCAATCAGATAATGGTGAATTTAGTGATTAGTCTAGTTGGTAATATTTTACTAATCATCGGAATTATTGGCTTTTCTTCAATAATAATTTTACAATTACTGCAAAAGCAACGTCATTCTACTGGGGTGTTTTTTCTGAGTAATTTTGTAATTATCAGTGCATTTTTATTGTTAATATATGCTTTTGTTAGTTCTGATTTTTCAATTAAAAATGTATTTTTAAATTCAAGCACTCTTAAGCCGCTGATTTATAAAATAGCTGGCAGTTGGGCAAGCCACGAAGGTTCTATTTTATTATATACAACTCTGCTTGGTCTGATAAGTTCTGTATATATTAAAAATTCTGATTATTTACCAAAAACACGAAATTTACAAATTATTATTCTTGCCACCATTCAAATATTATTTCTATTATTTATTTATTTTACCTCAAACCCTTTTGCACAATTTTATTTTACTCCAAAACAAGGAATGGGTTTAAATCCAGTTTTACAAGATAAAGCCCTTTCCATTCACCCTCCGCTTTTATATATGGGATATGTAACGTTTGTGGCGAATTATGTAAATGGTATATTAATGCTGCTAAAGAGTGAGGATAAAGCATTAATTTTAAAAAATAACATTTTATTTTCTAACATTGCCTTAACTATGCTTACTGCCGGAATAGGACTTGGTGCATGGTGGGCATATAGAGAACTTGGTTGGGGAGGATATTGGTTCTTTGATCCTGTAGAAAATATTTCCCTAATGCCATGGTTAATTGCTATTGCATTGCATCATTTTATGTTGCTAGCAAAAAAGAATAATCAATATATGGGTATGGTTATCTTAACTTCGATTTTGCCATTTTTGCTGACCATATATGGAATATTTTTTGTCAGAAGCGGTATAATTAGCTCAGTTCATAGTTTTGCTTTTTCTGCTCAAAGAGGTTTATATCTCTTTATCATTTGTAATATATTAACTTTGCCAGTAATTATAATATGCATAAAATATTTAAGGCTTTCTATTAAACCTCTAGGCTGCATTTTAATAGCTAATATATTATGGATTATTGCTTTTTTAATTTTATTTATTTCTTTAATTTATCCAATTTATTATTCATTTATTTATAATATTGATGCAGCAATTGACCCAGAATATTTTTATAAAATATTTATTCCTATCTTTATCCCATTAATGATATTAGCTTCCATAGCACCATTTGTGCAGAAATTAAATTTTAAAACTATTTTATGTGCTAGTATCAGTGTTTTTATAGCTATGGTAATTTCTTTATATGCAAAAAATAGTAATATTATTAATATCACTATAATTACTGCTGCAATTTTCCTAATGTTAAGAACAATGGATTTTGCAGTTATTCAGAGTAATTTTTTAAGAAAATCGATTAATGCTAGTAAATTAGCATTAATTATAGGCCATTTTGGCTTTGGTTTGCTTGCGTTTTCTATTGCAACTAACGTGCTTTTTGCCAAAGAAGTTGAATTTATAGGTAAAATTGGTGAAGTTGTTATCAAAGATAATATGAACATTAAGTTAAATAATATAAATTTTAGTGATGGCCAAGGATATTACCGTCAAATTGCTGAATTTTCTGTGGCTCAAGATAATAATATAGTTATATTAAAACCTGAAAATAGATTATATAAAATAGAAAATACTCTTTCTCAAGAATCTGATATTTTTTCATATTTAAGTTATGATATGTTTGCAGTATTAAGTAAAATTGATGGCGAGGTAATTCATGCAATGATTTATTACCGACCGATGATTGCTTTTATCTGGTTTTCAGTTTTTATGATATCATTTGCTTTTTTTATTAGAATTAAAAATTAAATATTTATGAATGGATGGTTAAATTTATATAAACCAAGAGCTATTAGTTCAGCAAAGGCAGTAGCAAGAGTTAAAAAACTTTTTAAAGGTGATAAAATTGGTCATACCGGCACTTTGGATCCAGAAGCCGAAGGTGTTTTACCTTTAGCTATTGGCCAAGCAACTAAACTTGTTAGTATCTTAATCGATAGTGTAAAACAATATGAGTTTACTATTCAATTTGGGGTAAAAACTACCACAGCAGATGCAGCCGGAGATATTGTTGATACTACTGATAATATACCATCAACTGAATTTTGCGCAAGCATATGTCAGAAATTTATTGGAAAAATAGAGCAGACGCCTCCAATATATTCTGCTTTAAAGATAAATGGCGTTAGAGCTTATAAATTAGCTCGGCAAAATAAAAAATTTACTGTTAAAAAACGGCTAATTGACATTTATAATTTGAAATTCATTAATTTTGATGAACAAAAAAAACAAGCAACCTATATTGTAACATGTTCTAAAGGTACTTACGTTAGGAGCTTAGCTGAGGACATTTCTTTATCCTTGCAAAGTTTGGGATTTGTGGTAGAATTGCGGCGAACTAAAGTTGGAGTATTTAATGAAAAAGATTCAATAAATATTGAGACTTTGGAGAATAAAGCTTCTGATGATTTTATTAGAAGTAAATGTTTGAAGGTTGAATCAGTACTAGACGACATCCCGGTACTTGAAGTTGGTAAATTAATTGCTGATAAAGTTAGATTTGGTCAGATTTGTTATTTTGATATTGATAGAGATTATCATAAAATTTGGCTCAAATTTGAACATAAAATAGTGGCAATTGGCGCTTTAACTGATGGATATTTCAAATCTTCAAGAGTGTTTAATTATAATGATGGAGAATAAACGATGTCGATACAAGCAGAAGTAAAGACTAAATTAATTAAGGATTTTGCAATTGTTGATAATGATACTGGTTCTGTAGAAGTGCAGTGTGCTATATTAACAGAGAGAATAAAAAATTTAACAGATCATTTAAAAACTAATCATAAAGATCATTCTTCAAGAAGAGGGTTACTTATGTTAGTAGGTCGCAGACGTAGATTGCTCAGTTATTTAAAAAGTAAGAGTCTCGATAGATATGTTACTTTGATCAATAAACTTGGTCTTAGAAAATAAATATTATGAGGGGGCGAAAGCCTCCTTTTTCTTTATATATTAATTCTGCTATAAACAATTTTAGATAAAATAGGTAAATAAAAATATATGTTTAACGAAATAATAAAAAAAACAGATTGGAATGGTTCTGAATTGTCTCTTTCAACTGGTAAAATTGCGCGTCAAGCTGATGGTGCTGTAGTCGTCAGAATGGGTGATGCTATGCTGCTATGTACGGCCGTTAGTGCTAAGAGCGTAAAAGAGGGAGCAGATTTTTTCCCTTTGACTGTAAATTATCAAGAAAAAACACATTCTGCAGGTAAAATTCCTGGAGGTTTTTTTAAAAGAGAAGGCAGAGGCAGTGAGAAAGAAATATTAGTTTCAAGATTGATAGACCGTCCTATTAGGCCACTTTTTCACTCTGGTTTTTTCAATGAGACGCAGGTATTATGCACAGTACATTCTTTTGACCCTAGATATAATTTAGACATTCTAGCGTTAATTGGCGCATCTGCTGCTTTAGCCATTGCTGGCGTTCCTTATCTTGATATAGTTGCAGCAAGCCGCGTTGGTTATATTGATGAAGAATATGTTCTTAATCCAACAACAGAGCAATTAAACAATAGTTCTCTTGACCTTGTAGTTGCTGGCACTGAAACTTCCGTAATGATGGTAGAATCTGAGGCTTCGCTTTTGACTGAAAAACAGATGTTAGATGCTGTTAAATTTGGTCATGAGGGTTTTCAGCCAGTAATTAAATTGATCAATGAGCTGAAAAAAGCAGCAGGAAAGCCAGCTTGGGATAAGCAGGATTTATTTCCACAAGAATTAAAAGATCAGATAAAAAACCTGGTTGGTCATAATATTGCTAAAGCTTTTACCATAAAAACAAAGCAAGAAAGATATACAGCTATTGGTACATTAATTGATGAAATGATTCAAAAATTTACAATTGATGGGCAATATTCAGAATTACAAATTAATTTTGCTTTTAATGAAGTGAAATCAGAATTAATGAGAGCTGATACTTTAGAGAAAAAAGTTAGAATTGACGGTAGAAAGCTAGATGAGATACGCGATATTGAATGTGAAATTGGATTGCTACCTAATACTCATGGCTCTGCTTTATTTACAAGAGGTGAAACTCAAGGATTAGTTACAACAACTTTAGGAACTGGCTCAGATGAACAAATTATTGACGCAATAGAAGGCGAATATAAAGAGTCTTTCTTACTTAACTATTTATTTCCACCATATTCTGTTGGTGAGGCTTATCCATTAAAAGCACCAAGTAGAAGAGAGATAGGCCATGGTAAGCTTGCATGGAGAGCTTTAAAAAGGGCTTTGCCGGCAAGGTCCTTATTTCCTTATACTATTAGAGTAGTTTCTGAAATCACTGAATCTAACGGTTCATCATCAATGGCAACAGTATGTGGCGGTTCAATGTCTATGATGGCTGCTGGTGTACCTATGGTGGCGCCAATTTCTGGAATTGCGATGGGGCTTATTAAAGAAGGGGATAATTTTGTTGTTTTATCTGACATTATTGCAGATGAAGATCATCTAGGAGATATGGATTTTAAAGTTGCAGGTGGCCGTGATGGTATTACAGCCCTTCAGATGGATATCAAAGTTGCAGGCATCACTTTTGACATCATGGAAAAAGCACTTGAGCAAGCGAAAGCTGGACGTGTGCATATTTTAGATAAAATGGCAAGTGCTATTAGCACTAATTCTGAACTGAGTGGCAATGCTCCGATGATTGAATCTTTTACAGTACATAAAGATAAGATTAGAGAGATTATAGGTCCTGGCGGCAAAGTCATTAGGGAAATTTGCGATTCTACTAATTCTAAAATAGATATTACTGATGATGGTTTAGTTTCTGTATCTGCAATTGGTAGAGAAAATTTAGAATTGGCAGTTGCTAAAGTAAAAGAAATTGCGGTTGACCCTAAAGTTGGTGAGATCTTTACTGGCAAGGTTGTAAAGATTTTAGATGCTGGTGCTTTTGTAAATTATTATGGCAGTAGAGATGGTTTTGTTCATATTAGCGAAATTGCCCATGATAGAATTGAATCAGTTGCTAATGTTTTAAAAGAAGGTCAGGAAATTAAAGTTAAATTGATAGGTTTTGATCGTGGTAAAGCAAAATTAACCATTAAAAATGTTGATACTTCTCTTAAAAATTTAGAAGAAAAAGATTTTAAAAAATCTAAAAATGAGGAAAAAAAAAGTCCTGAAGCCAAAATAATTGAGAAAAAAAAGGATTCTGGCAATAATTTTACTAAATCTAACAAAAGGGAAGTGGCAAAAAATTGGAAGACAAAACCTAAAGAACAAAAAGATTTGATAGAAAGAAAATATTTTAATTGATATATAAAAATACTCAAATCCATTTGTCAATTATAACAACCCATATGTTTGAGTATTTCTTAGGCTATGTATTTGTATAAAATCCATAGCCTAATTTTGCAATATGGAGTCTAGAATCCAAATGAAATTTATAATCTACAGAAATTGTCATATGCACAAATTTTTGGTTCTATCACTTGGGGTAGTTGTAGAGAGCTATTACTTAAACTTGGAATAAACCTATAGTAAAATTTAACTAAAATGATATTGCATAATATTTCGATTGTTGTTAATGTGACCAAAACATTTAATTAAAAAAAGGATGAATAAATGAAACAAAGTCAGAAAGAACAAAAGCATACAAAAATTTTAAAAAAATATTTGGAAGATAATAATCAAACACTATGCATTAACCCTAGTATACCTAGCTTCGAAGATGTTAAGTATACTGTAGAAAAACATAAAATTAAAACCTTAATCATCAAGTATTATAAGGGCGAAAAGGTAATTGATAAAACATTTTATGAATGGCTTAAGGGTAATCAGACTATAACCAGCTTTGGTATAAATTATAGCTCCATACTAAAAAAAGGGGCCATGGCGATTGCTGAAGTTATAAAGGAAAATAAGACTATCACAAGCCTTGATCTAAGATATAATCGAATGGAAGATGATGAAGTTATATTAATTGCCAGTGCGTTGAAGGAAAATAAGACCATTGCAAGTCTTAACTTATGGTATAATTTTATAACAGAGGCTGGAGCTGTAGGAATCGCCAGCGCTATTAAAGAAAATAAGACCATTACAAGCCTTAATTTAGGGGAAAATACCATAAAAACTAGAGGAGCTGCAGAAATTACCTCGGCCTTAGAAGAAAATAATACTATCACGGAGTTAGACTTAACCTGTGCTGGGATAAAAGAGATTTCTGTTAATTTGTTGAAGTCTCTTACAAGACTTCACTTAGGAAAAAATTTAATAGATGAAATTGGAATTCGTAGCATTATAAAGGATCTGGAGTCTAACAAAACGCTCACAAATCTTGACTTAACTGGTAACCCAATAGGAACCTACGGAGCAGAATTAATTGCCCAATATATAAAGAAAAATGAGCCTAATATCCTTAGCCTAAGAGGTAATAGCATAGAAAATGATGGAGTTTTTTTAATTATCGATGCTATTGAAAATCAGTTTATTACAAGCCTTGATCTAACTAATAATCAAATAGATAATTATGGAGCTATAGCGATTGGAAAATTCCTAAAGAACAATAAGACTGTCAAAAATGTTAACTTAAGTGAAAATAAGATAGCTGATGATGGAATATGTATTATTGCCAAGGTTCTAGAGCAAAATAATACTATCACAAGTATTAACTTAAGTGAAAATGAAGCAACTAATTATGGCATAATAGCACTTGCCAATGCTTTTAAAAAAAATAAAACTATTACAAACCTTGATTTAAATAATAGTAATTTAGAAACAAAAGGGGGGATAGCGCTTGCTGAAG
>CAYGSI010000011.1:0-34800 GCA_964352655.1 uncultured Rickettsiaceae bacterium | reverse complement strand
TCAGCTGGAAATACATTTTCCAGACAGGTTACAACTTGATTTACACAGTTAAATGAACATCCCCTAACTTAACTGGTCCATCCGTCAAAATTACTCATAAACTTTGAGCAAGACAAATTTTTATGCAAAAAATCAAATTTTGTATAATCGGTGCTAAGTTTTTTATCACCAAAATATATTTTTTAAAGTCCGGTTCTGTGAGGGGTGCAGGGAGTAATCCTTGCATCTACTCGATATTCTGTCAAACTCAGGAAAAAGATTAAAGACTTTCCAATTTGATCCTATAATGTCCCAAATGCCCTCGTTCTTAACACTGGTCCTTCCCTTGATTTAAGCCGTTTTCGCTTGCTTTCTTTACTGCTTTTTTAACAAACTGTATGAAGTCAGGAGAGAGAATTTTTTCTAAACAACTACAAAATTAATATAATTTAGCATCTGCTGAATAAAAACAAATACTATCATAAATCATCTTCTTTGAAGGGATAGCTACAAAGCACAGAAAGCATATCTGGCAAATCAGTATAATCATCAATTATACCATTTCTAGTTTTTGCCCATGCATGCGCTTTGAACGGTAGGTTTTGGGCGCCTATTTCGAGGTTACAACGCCACTTTCTCTTATGAGCTAAAATAGTATAGGTAGTTGACCATTCTAAACATTTAACTCTTACAGGAAAAAAAAGGCACGTTGCGCTTAAGATATTCACTAGCTCCTTTTCTTCCTCGAATGTTGGAATTTTAAAATCACTTATATCGCATTTTATCTTCACAAGTCCGACTAATTTCTTGAAGCTGGAAAAATATGATACAAGAAAAACTTTACACAGAACTTTGTAGGTGATCAAGAAGTCAGTAAGCTTAACTTTGTATCCCAACCCATCTGTATTTACTTTCCAATCTATATTTGGCGCACCCGTTTTAAACACAGGATATAAATCACATTTTTTTGGATCTGGAGTATATGACACGCTGCTCTCTAGAATTCCCTCATTGACAAACTGCTTTATAAAGTGATCAAGCTCTCCATTCGTTCCTTTGCCACAATCTTTTTTCACAATTATTCGCAGTTTTTCAGCTAAATCTGAGGATAAAACTAGGTATTCATCCTTCACCAAGTTCAAAACTATCAATTCCTCGTTATATGCAGATATCCTGACATTTTCTGATATATGATAATACATAGCTGATATAAAACTTGATTACTCTAGTTTAGATTTCCCAAAAATAATAGTCGAAGGAGAGGTAAAACTCTATAGCTATATAAAAAATAATCTGATTTATAAAAATCAAAAAATTTTTATTTGATGTGCTTAAATTTACCAGCAGTGTGCTTTTCTTTCTGTTTGTCACCGCCACCTTTTGTTAGAGATTTTGCATTTGCTAATCTGACTATTTTATTTTCTTTTTTCATAACATTGTACCACTTGATTAAAAATTAAAATATACAACCATACATTAGTCGTATTAATCATGCTATAACCCATAATTCAGTGTGTCAACAGTTTTTTAAGGCTATATCATTTTTAGGATTAAGGAATTTAGACAATGCTATTGTGGATTTATTTACTTATTCCACAATTCAAAAAACATTTCTAAAGAAATTAAGTTAAGTATTGGCCAGAGTAAATCAGGTTTACCTCCCATCATATCTAACAATGAATTATACAAAATATCTTTATGTTTTTTTTCAATAAAACCCGAACTCATACATCTACCCTCTAAACAAAGAGAGATTATATAATCAGAGCTTTTTCTCATGGATAATTGATCTATTGCTGTAGTTTCACCTTTATCAACTCGCCATATATTATCAAAACTACCAAATTTTTTAGTTATCGCTTCCCTAAAAGGATAACGATCATATCCAGATTTAAACGATACAAATGTAGGCATCTTAAGGCTTAATTCTATTATTGGCTGAGATAATAGAGGATATTTCATAGGATTATTTTGCTCTCTAACCGAAAATTTGACTGCAGATATTCCTGCGAATACATCATCTAGCTGCTGAAATTTTCCAGGCAGCACCCCTGTCATATCCAAATCAAAAAATGGATGAGAGCTAATATTATTTGAGCGTTTTAGTAATTTTTTAGTATCTATCCAAGGAGCATCATCATAGGAGGCGCCATCTCTCTTATATTTAAGAGCAAATTTATGTTGAATGAAGGCTTTAAGATTAACCCGTAAGATCTTTAGCAATGGCGTTCTATCAAGAACAGCTATCTCATTTATATATTTTTTAATTCCCTTCATCCCATGGCAATAGTAGTAATCATATATAGATTGCATAGGAGGAATACTTAAAAATATATGATCTCCCCCTTCACCGCTAAAATAACTTTTTACTCCCAATTTTTTGGCTTTTGCTACGATTTCATACTCTAAAATTAAACTATTGAGGCTTGCCTCCGGCCAATTAGGCTTGAGATTAATTCCAGTTATAGGACGTAGAGTTGGATGAGTATCGTAATCAAATTCTATAAAATTATTACCAAAAATATCTGTCAATTTTTTTGCAAACTTTCTCTCATCCGAAGTAGCAACTTTTGGATGAAAAAAATTTATTGCATGTATTTTTTGTGGATCTTTAATGATATGATTCATCATTAGTAAAAGTGCTGATGAATCTAACCCACCAGAAAAATCAAGCATTATATCTCCATCACCAATTTCATTTCTCAAGACTGTTTCTAGCTCCTCAGCTATTCTTAAATCTTGATAACCACTATACTCTCTATCTATGGTGCACAAATTTCTTGGATCCCAATTTACTGAAATCTGTGATAAACATCTATTTCTTTTTGATATCAGGGACAATGTGCAACCATGAGGGAGTTCATTAATATTTTCAAAAGCTGTATTACCTGATGTGACGAGCGTATGTAATAAATAGCTAGAAATATAATTATCATCATAACAAAGAGACTGGGTAAACAAATCTTCAAAAAGATAGATTTCTGTAGAAAAGCACACAGTTCTTTCATCAATCTTTGTGTAAAATAAAGGTAACTGGCCAATAGGATCTCTGGTTATTTTGAGTGTATCATTCAATAAATTGAACAACAAATAGCTACCGTACAAATTATTAACAATACACTTTTCTAAATCATGTAGATTGGCATTCAGATTAATGAATGTCTCAACATCTCCATTTTTGCAAAAAATATTCCTACCAACCATAACTACGTTATTAGATTCAAATATTTGAAAATTATTAACAGCTTTATTATCATTAATATCACCAATAAATAGGCTAAACTCATTATTACGCCTAACCTTAGATAATTGTATATTTTTAGATAGCGCTATAGATTCAACTTTATTATGTAATTTAGCATCTGATGAATAAAAACCAAATACTATCATAATTCATCTTCTTTGAAGGGATAGCTACACGGCACAGAAAGCATAAACTTAATGTATTCCAATCCACCAGTATTTACTTTCCAATCTATATTTGATGCACCCGACTCAAACACAGTAGATAAGTCACATTTTTTTGGATCTGAAGTATATGACATGCTGCTCTCTAGAATTCTCTCATTAAAATAATAGCCGGAGGTGCAACTTCTCCAGCTATATAATAAAATAATCTGATTTATAAAAGTCAAAAAATTTTTATTTGATGTGCTTAAATTTACCAGCAGTGTGCTTTTCTTTCTGTTTGTCACCGCCACCTTTTGTTAGAGATTTTGCATTTGCTAATCTGACTATTTTGTTTTCTTTTTTCATAATATTTGTACCATTTTAAAATAAAATACACAACCATACTATTATAGTTGTACTAACCATGCTATAACCCACAATTTAGCGCGTCAACAGTTTTTTTTAATATTTTTACGCTGGGTATACCACATCTTATTATATAAACCATTCTTATTTATTAAATCTTGGTGAGTTCCATCCTCTATAACCTGGCCTTTATCAAAAACTAATATTCTTCGGAGTTTGGATATAGTTGAAAGTCTATGGGCTACTATAATTACTGTTTTTTGTTTCATATACAACTCTAGTGCATGGCTTATAGATGCTTCTGTAATTGAATCAAGAGCTGAAGTTGCTTCATCTAAAATTAAAATCGGGGCGTCTTTTAAAATAGCCCTTGCAATAACTATTAATTGTCTCTGTCCACCTGATAATTTTGACCCTTTATCTCCAACTATGGTTTCATAACTATCAGGTAGGTTGGAAATAAATTCATGACACTGAGTTAGCTTAGCAACCCGTTGTATTTCTTCATCAGTTGCATCCTGCTTGCCAAAACGTATATTTTCTTTTATTGACCGATGAAATAGTACTACCTCTTGCGAAACATAGCTAATATTACTTCTAAGAGAATCTTCTGATATTTCACATATGTTCTGTCCATCAATTTTTATTAGACCTATTTTAGGTTTGTAGAAACCCATAATTAAATTTATAAAACTGCTTTTACCACTACCTGAATTACCAACAATACCAACCATACTACCACCCTCAATGATTAAATTATGGTCAGCGTTAAGCTTGCCTATATTTTCTGTGTATGAAAACTTTACCTCCTTAAATTCTATTCTACCAACAGTAACCTTTAGTTCTTTTGATTGGATTGAAAGAGTCGCAGGTTCAGGGTTTAATAAAAGATTTATTGATTGTTTAATTCTGCCTGTCTCTTTATATATTTCTATTAAAACACTCCCCAAACCTAACACGTTATACATAACTGCTAGGACTATATTAAATGTTAGAACAAAATCACCAGGGGTGATAAATCCTAATTGCCAATTTTTTACAAGAAAAAAAAGTGTTAATGAGAGCAATAAAAACATGGGAAAATCTAGAATTATCTCAAAAATCACTATTTGTTTAATCAATTTATGATGTGAGTATATTTCGGTTTGTTGGAATTGATTAACAATGCTATTTTTTTGAAAATCGTATATATGTGATTTAATGCTAGATATATTGCTTATTTCATCAGTAATGGCACCGTTTAGAATAGATTGATTCTCTGCGTGAGCGCTTGAAGCTTTATCCACCTTTTTTGAATAAAAAATGACTAACGTGATATGAACTACGCACCATCCTAATACTATAAGAGTAAATGAATAATGCACAGTCATTAATATAAAGCAAGATGAAATCAGTATAAAAATTGTGCTAACAACGTTCCAACTAAATATTTTTAAAATACTATTGCAAGCTGTTGGTAAATCACTAATTTTACCAGCTATATTACCAACCATATTATCTGTGAAGAAGTAAAAATTATGTCCAATAACATGGTTGAAAACCTTCATTCTGATACTTGACTCGAATTTAGGAATAACAAATGACTCCCAGTAATGAGTAATCCTCAGTAGTATTGTCATTAAAGTCCAAGAACCAAGAATGAGTAATACTGGAGGTAACAGATCTTTTAATATTGATTTATTATTAAACTGCTGACTGTCTACTGCTATTACATCAACTAGCATCTTTAAGCCGTATGGCATGACGTTCGTCTCAAAGACCAAGCATGCTGGAGCCAAACAAAAGGCTGCTATAGCAACGGAGTGCTCTTGTGCAAAGAAAAAAAAAATTCCTTAACAGTATTTGGTATTTTTGGCATACTAAAACATTAAAAAATTGAGTTAATAATTTTTTTGTATTGAGGTTATATTTTTTTATTTTGGTGCATTCAAGTTAGAAGTGCAACAAAATCCTTTGTTAACAGTGCATAATAATAAACTGTAGTAATATGAATTTATAAAGTGAAATTTACTATCTAGATAAAGTCAAATAAAGTGAGCCCAATTAAACAATAGAATCAATTAATTTGAGCCACTTTTTTCTACGAAAGCGAGCCGAGGTGTTTTTGAAATCAAGCCGCTACAGCTACCGATTAGCGATACTAATAGAGTTGTACAAAAACAACGAATGGTTGTTTTGTTAAAAAAAACTTTCATTTATCACCTCATTGCCTGAGGCCAAAACTAAAAAATACTTGAAATCACCAGGAAAAACGTATAAAATAGGGTTAATAAGAGAAAAGCCATCACGCTAATATTTCTTATTTTACGCAAAACTACAGAGTTTAAAATTGGTTGATGTCTATATTTTAATAGGCATTGACCTTTTTTTTGTTAAAAATTTAGCTACTAAATACTAGTTTTAACAGTTTGATTAGAACTCGTCAACAAGGTTTTTAAAAGTGACAGAATAATTATTGGGGAATTCTATTCCCTGTTGCTTGAATTTAGTTCTTATTTTTTGAATTACCAAATTATCGTTAGGTCTAATAAATTCTTCATTGCTATAGCTTTCAGCATGCTCTACTACACCTCTCGCTATTCCTAATGATTTACTGAAAACTAAACGATCCTCATTGATAATTGCTTTTGCCGCCCTTAATTGAAATCTAGTTAATTGATTGATTTGACAATCGTGAAGGTTATCTATAATTGTACGATTACAAATAGAGTAGTGGTTTGGGAAAGAGATATTATTTTTTTTAAAGCACCACATCAAAATATCATTGTGTCTTGTACTTAGCCGTAAACTTTCTAATGTAATTACATTATTCTCAATTTTACTGACAGTAGTTCTACTAACTCCCTCACGCCAATATTTAGTACCGCCCTAGCTGCCCTTAATTGTAGATGATTAAGAAATTTTTCCAAGTGTTCCTCTTAATTTTTATCTTTACGTTTAGGTCTTCCAACTCTTACTTTTTTTAACAACTTATAATAAGAAACTAGTTGTTCATTTGTACAGCTATCAAGTATTACTAAAGCAGTTCTAAGCACTTCTGATTTTGTTGCACTTAATTTATTTTCAAGCAATCTATTTTTGCATTTATCTATTAGACAATATTCTTTTTCCGGAAGTGTAAAAGTGTCTCTGATAATAACATCTTTTTTTATGCTAGGAGATTGTACCTTTTGGGTAGGGTTTTCTTCAAACAAAGAATCTGCTGCGGCAAAACGATCTATAGTAGAGTTATTTTTTTTACTCTCTAATGATTTACGTTCTTGTTTTACACTAGATTGCAAAGAATCCAATATTTTATTTTTTATCATATTATATAAATTATTTGTACAGTTTATATTGTTTATACAATTATCTTAATTGTCGAAGAACCTCTTTTTTAAGATGCAAAATCTCTTGAATAGCTTTATTTGCCCCTTTTATATCGTGTACAGTTTTACCAAACACTACCGACTGTTTATACGCTGTTCTTAAATAAATATTTGCTTTGCAAATTGTAATTCCAAAATCTTTCAGCACTTTTAATGCTTCTTGAGTTAAATTTTGATTAGTTTGACACATATTAGGAACTATAAGCGATTTTAGTTCAGTATTAATAATTTGGATCCTTTCTATTAATTCTTGTATCCCTACAGCGGCCCATAAATCTGCGGGGCTAGGAATTACAGGAATTAGAACAAGGTCAGAAACCATTAAGGCGGATTGAGGTATTAGGCTGTCTACAGATGGTGGGCAGTCTATTAATATATAGTCGTATAACCCTATATATTTCTTCACCTCTTTATGTACTTTTTCCCCTGCGGCGCTAAGTCCAGCTATATGAGCAGGGAAAGGGTTATCATCACTAGCACTAGCAACCCACCTTGTTGCAGTACCTTGAGGATCAGCATCTACTACTAATACTTTTAAATTATCTTTTCCAAGCGTCCCAGCCAACTGCATAGTGATAGTTGTTTTTCCACACCCCCCTTTTTGATTTGCTACTGTGATAATTTTTGTATGCAATTGGTTCATAAATATACCGATATTTTATTGCTAATAATAGTATAAAATATCATACGGTACAAACTATACAAATGATTTATATAAAATGCTTTACATTATATTGATTATTATAATTAAAGTAAAAAGAGCAAACGGGCAATAAAAATACAAATTATATAAATCGTATAAATTATACAAACAGTTTATATAATTTGTTGACACCACCAATTTCCCCATGTAATATAGATTTAACAAGGCAATAAAAAACGCCAGAAGTTCGAGCTTCCAGCGTTTCAGTCTTAGTTTTTGAGAATTAACATCCATCAAGATCAATATTCTCAAATATGTAAACAATCTAGAAAAGAGGAGTTTATGACAATTTTTCTCAAAGAATGTACCATTAAGGATACATCACCATTCCTAGAAAATCAAAATATTTCTTTAATTCCAAAGTTTCATGCTGGCAATCGTAATTCACCTCGTGCTGATTTCGGTATGCCAACGGAAGAGGTGCGTGCAATGTTTACTCGAATCTCACGCAGAGCTCAAGAAAACAAACTTTGTTCTCGTAGAGGTCAGCAAACGAAAGGATACTGTATTAAAAGATCAGAGCAAAGGTGAGGAAATAAGAGAAAATCCCCAATGTGTAGCAGGTAGGCTATTGCAAAGATTACCGGATAATGTCTGGGGGATGGTATAAAGTGGTTCGATTTGTCTAGACAAATCGAACCACTTTAGGGTTTCAACCAAAAGATAAAAAAAACCTTATTTGTGTTAATTTTATAGTTAAATTAAGAGTAAAAAAATTATATTGTAGTTTATTAGTGGCAAAATTAATTACTTATTAACGTGTTATTAATATAATGCAAGAACTAAAAAGAGAACATAATGGATAAGTTAATACCAAAACTAAGAGCAATTTTATTTCAAGAATTGCAATTTATTAAACCGTATGGAGTGGATCAAATTGGGTACAGATATTTTTTAAAAGATGGCAGAAGTTTCGGGTTGCCTACATGTAAAGAGTGGTATCAGCAGGAAAAGGATGAAAAATTTTATAAAATAATGAAAAATTTTTTAAGTAGTGAATTGCTTAAATTAAAAGAACAAAAGCATGTATACGTCTCCAGAGCTAGTGAGGAGAATGAATATATCGATTGTCTAAAAGAAATGAAAATGGATAATAGTGTTGGAATTTATTTTTTCAACGAACATAGGATAGATAGTTTATTTTTCATATATCAGGATAACACTAGAGAAAAAAGAGATTGTGTATTTAATAATTTGCAGATTTTACAGAAACATAAAGAAAAAATTGCACAAAAACTATGTTATGTTACTGATAAAATTGAATTCAATGATAATTATGAGTTTTTACTGGATACAAATGATAGAAAAATTTTATTTAACGCAGTTAAGCCACTATCTCAATGTAAAAATATTAAGATAATACTCAAGGGGCAAGAAATTTTTTTAACCGATAAGGAATTTAAAATTTTAAAGACTTTGCAAAATTCCTTCTCAAATAAAGCAATAGCAAGCAATCTATCTATATCTATTAGCACTGTGGAAAAGCACATCTTTAACATAAAAAATAAATTATGTATTTTTTCCCGAGACGACTTAAGGTGGTTTGCTCAAACAAACCCAGTAATTAACCACTTAAAAATTAATTAAAATGAATGATCTTAAAAATAAAAAAATAGTTTTTTCGTGTTTTTTAGCAAGTACATTAGAAATTTATGATTTTGTTATATTTGGTTTTTTGTCTAAAGCTATTCATGACAATTATTTATCATTTTTAGACAAGGACACGTCTTTGTTTGTAACATTTATGTTTTTTGCTATTGGTTTTATCTTTAGACCTGTTGGATCAATTATTTTCGGACATATTGGGGATAAAGTTGGTAGAAAAAAAGCATTAGTAACTAGTATATCAATGATGGGGATTTGTTCTTTGATTATGTTTGCTTTGCCAAGTTATAGTCATATAGGAATTTTTGCATGTTTTATCATTGTTTTTGTAAGAATTATTCAAGGGATCAGCGTTGGCGGTGAGTTTACAGGTGCTATTGTATTTACGATGGAGCATATGGATATAAAAAACAGAGGCTTTGCTGTTGGTGTATTATCAGCGGGAGGAGCGTGTGGTGTTTTGTTAGCAAGTTTTGTCAGTAAGTTATTACAATTACCAATTATACCAGAATATGGATGGCGGTTTGCTTTTCTTTTAGGTTTTAGTCTTGCCGTGGTTAGTTATTTTATAAGAACCAAACTGAATGATACTGATATATTTATTAAAGTTAAAAAAAATACAAGCAAAGTGCCTTTATTTAGTGGCTTAAAGACTCATAAACTTGAATGCATATCAACAATATTTGTTGCGGCGGCAAATGGTACATGTTTTTATTTTGGTGCGGTATTTTTACCCAATCATTTAAGCGCAGTAAGAGGTGATGGCAATTATGGTTATATATCTTTGGTGATTGCTTTTACCATGTTTACTTTACTACCTATTTTTGGCAAATTATCTGATAGGTTCAATAGAAAAACATACTTGTTAATTTGTTCATGTTTGATGTCAATTGTAGGATTGTTTTCTATAAAGTTAATCACGTTTGCAGAAGAGGATATTTTGATAATATTATATTCAATATTCTATACAGTTTTTGCTGCAATGATGATAGGAGCAATCAATATTTATGCCGCTGAGATATTTCCACCTGAAATAAGAATGAGTAATATGTCATTTTTTTACAGTATTGGTATGGGAGTGATTGGTGGAACTGTTGCTATGGTAGCAAGTTATATAGTGAGAAATAATGAAAATCCTGAGTATTTACTTGGGGGATATATAGCATCAATATGTTTACTTGCTGCATTATCAGTAATATTGGTACGATTTAAAAATAGGAGGATTAGTCAGGATGTTACGGAAAAGTTAACATAAATTTTGTGATAATAGCGGTTTTTCCTCTATTGTTAATTATGAATTTTTGATCTAACATCTTTAATTATAAGAAATATACAAATGATTTAAATTGTGCTCAAATTTTTAAAAACATCAGCAAAAACAGAATATGGTTATAAGGCTTCTTTGCTTGATTACTTAGGAGTTGAAAATATTTCTATTCCGGCGCGAATTAATGATGAAATTCCTACCTTAAATCAGCACGGTTTTATGAAACAAGATCTTGATGAGTATAGCCAAAGGTTTGTGGAAAGAACATCACAGGTTGATATGTCAATTGATATTGGTTGTACTTACGGGTTTGTTTGCAAGCAAATTATAGATCTAGGAAATAAAGTAGTTGCTTTTGATCTTGAGGAAAAACATTTAAAAGTCTTAGGTGCGTCTATAAATGAACGAAAACGAGAAAATTTATATTTGATGCGGGGGGATTTTCCAAAAGATTTTCAATATAGAGATAAGATTTTTGGTTCTGTATTAGCTTCAAGAATAATGCATTTTCTGAGGAGGGATGATTTTATAATAGGGTTGAATAGAATACATAAATCACTAATTGATGGAGGAAAGTTTTTTTTCACAAGTGTTACACCGTATCATTCTGCTATTCGTGGTGGTTTCTTAAAAATATATGAAGAGAGGAAGGCAAGGGGAGATGAATGGCCTGGTGAAATTGAGAATCAGTGGAAAATTAATCCAAAACACATGAAGTTTGTACATCCTTTTTTGCATGTGTTTGATATAGAAGATTTAAAAAATATAGTAAACAAATATGGATTCAGGATAGATAGTATTAAATTGTTTGATTATCCAAACGATACCGACAGTCAAGGTAAAGGGCATGTTGGATTTGAAGCAACTAAGGTTTAAAGATAATGTAAAATTAAAATATGGCAATTTAAATTCCAGCAGATATTGAAGATTTGAGAACCCCGATATACCTGCTGGCGTACCAAAAAATAACTAGTTAAAGCTAATTATAAGGCACCTATGAAACTACAATCAAATGCATTAAAATGCAAGCCTCAATTTGAAATTGAGTGTCAAGATAATCAAGAATTAATACCAACTAGACCTAAAAAAAGTAGCAAAACTGTTTGTGGGTCAGTAGTTGATGTTGCATCGGCGGCCAATGTAAATCATCAAGAATGTAATGCATTTCCTAGGAAACTCCAGTTGCCTAAGGGGAATATCTGCATATTTGGATCTGATATGCAGATATTGGAGCTAACCAGATTTTTAATATCAAAATCAGCGGGCAATCCATTACGTTTTATCCGAAACTCTCGTGCGGATATTAGTATTCTTAAAGATAGCTCTAAAAACAATTTCATTATTTTAGCAGATAGTGAGAGCAACACTACTAGTAGGTTAGAAAAAATTCTACCTAATTGTGCAGTAACATTTGCATTCCTTCCGAGCAAACAAAATGATCTCTATAGCGAGCAATGGCAAGTTTTAAAGGAATTTTACCATTGCAAACAGGCGGTGTTTGATAACTCTAATACTTATCTGAAAACTAAGTTTTTTGAGTTTAGGAAAGGCGATGGAGAAACGGAGAGGCATTTAAATTATGAGAGGTTTTGTATGGATGATTTTAAAATAATTGAATGGCAGGAAAGACAGGTTCTTGAGAATACCAAAATCATATTAACAAGTAGCGATGGTTTAATACAGCAAATCAAACTGGATGATGGCAAACATGTTTATTTGGTGCCTGAGGAGTTTTATCAGCAGGCCAAAAAATTGTTACAAGAAGAGAGTTAATTGGAGGTATGTGAATATGGATGTCAAAAAAGAAACAAAATTAGATGTATCGGCACAGATGGAGCAAGAAATTCAGTATTTCGATACATGTGGAACAAGGCAGCTAATAGCTGGATTTGTTATTAGTTTGGCAATGTTTGCTGGGCTATGGATAGTTTAATTTAACAAAGAGGAGAATCTAAAAAATTATGAGTATTTCTATAAAAAATAAAAGTTCAAAATATTTGAATAATAGTCAGGGTGATTATCTACTTCGATTGCTTTCATATGTAAGTTTTGTTTGCTTTATGTGTATTTCGGTTGGCATTGAGAATGCATATGCGGTGTATGACTTAGATGATGTAAAGAAAGAAATGATTGACAAGGGGTGGGGGTTCATAGATGCAGCAACTCCAATTATTGCAGTTGGTGGAGGTTTAATAGGTGCTTTCATGGCTCGTAATATGGATTGGGGCGCGAGAGCAGCTGGTTTTGGCACTGGAACAATTGGTTTCGGTCTAGCTACTCAAGGTGTTAAAGCATATTACGGTCTATAGAAATGGATAGAGAATTCTTTAAAGCCCTGAATAAAGAGCCAACAATGTATGGTCTTAAAATTACCGGTATGATCTTTGGCGGTATTGGAAGTGTGATTGCAATAATGAAGCTAGGTATTTTGTGGTTTGTTATTGGTGCTGTACCTGGTTACATCATTGGAGCAAATATATCAAGTTATTTGCATCAAGGCAGTTTACAGATATGGCTTTACTGGAATACGCCGCTGATGAGAATTTTAGGAGGTAAAAAACTGCCTCCAAGTTATCAAAGAAGGTTTTTCTAGGAGGTCTGCATATGGAATTAAAATTAGCAGCATTAAGTTTAGAAAAGGTCGCAAGGCAACGCAATTTATTTTTAGCGGTGGCTGGAATTTTGTTGGTTGCTAATTCATTGCTAAGTCTCAAGATTTTTTCTTTGCAGGAGAAGGTGGTAATGGTGCCAGGTATTGGTTCAGAAATGAGCATTACAGATGGTAAAGTGTCAAAAAGTTATTTAGAGGAAAGCAGTTTATTATTTTTAAGTGCTTTGCTTGATCTAACACCAGATACAGTAGGGCTCAAGCGAGATATGGTTCTGAAATACATCTCAAAGAGTAGCGCAAAAGAGATTCAAAAAATTAGAGATTACTTTGGAGTAGCTGAAGAGGAGCATAAAAAATTTGCTATGTCTACTTATTTTACTCCAACAAAACTTGATTTAAATCCAAAGAATTTGCAAGTTGTTGCGAAAGGAAAGTTAAGTAGTAATTTTGGTCGCAAAGGCTATGAGTCAAGAAATGCAAACTTTTACTTAAGATTTGAACTGGTTGCTGGACACTTGCGTTTAAAGGAATTCTATGAATTAGAGAAAGAAGATCAGAAGAAATGAAAATACTAGCTTTAAATAATAAGGTTATTTTACAAGGTACGCTGCTGATTACGCTGCTGATAATGATGTTGATCTTTTGTGCAGATATAGCTTTTGCCAATAGTTTTAGGTCAGAGACCAAACTCAGGCAAACTCTCAATATTAGTAAGGCTGGAATTAATAGAATAACAATGCTACCTCACCGCATCATGCAAGTTACTGGTGATGAGAGTAAGTATAAGCTCAAGATCGATGAGGATGGTAGTAATGTTTATATTATGCCGCTGGTTAAAGTTGGAGAAAAGATAGAGTTAAGCATGAAAACATCAACAAATTATACTGAAGATTTGGAGCTGGTTGTTAGTAACAAGGCTGGTCGGACATTTCATTTAAAGCGTGTGGGCAGCGACGAAAATACAAGTTCTGTAAATCTTTTAGAAGTCAAAGAGATGCTACGTTTGATGCAAGAAGGATCCGTTGGCAAATATTTTGTCAAGGATACTAATAGAATATTTAAATTAAGAAATGGTTTGGGAGCAAGGCAGATAAAATCGTATAGATATGGTGATTTAATCGGTGCAGTTTTGGAAGTAAAAAATCACACTAGGAAAGATATAAAGCTTGATGAAACTGATTTTGCAAACTTATTTAAAAATAGCAGAGCGGTAAGTTTTCAGCGTGCGTACTCTTTCCTACCACCACGAGCTGATATGCAAGTGTTCATAGTGACTGGGTCCAAAAATGAGGGGCAGTGATGTTTGACAATATGAAAAAGAAAATTATCGATTTTAAAGAGAGAATAGTAAAGAAATTTGCTAGAAAAAAGCAAGCAAGTAGCGTTGGTATTGTGGAGGCAGAGAATCCAAAGAAGCTGCGAATGAAGCAATTTATTTTCTTTGGTGTTGGTGTTGTTATTTTTCTAGCGAGCATATTTTTGTTTACTCACTTGAGAATACCTTTTTTAAGTGGTAGTAGCAGCAATACCAAAATTACTAAAAGCGAAAATAAGGACACGGATAAATATCAGTTGAAGCTTGCTACTGACTCGGTTAAGGGTGAAAAAAAGTGGCAATCCTACCTAGAGGATAAAATTGATGAAGAGCAAAAAGCTAGAAATGAGCAACTGAAGTTACTTGAGGATTCTCTAAATCAAAAAGAAACTGCAATTAAAACTAGTCAAGCTAGTGAGTTTGAAGAAATCAAAGCAAGGCTTGCATTTACTTTAAATGAACTAGATCGTCTGAAGTTAGAGAACAGATCAATTAAAGATGAAATTTCTATGCTTGGCGCTCGAGAAGAAGAAATGGTTTTCCCAGCTGAGCTTAGCATAAGCAGGGTGGAAGATGATGAAGATATAGCGCTGCCCGAGAGTATTTATGATTATATCCCAGCTACTTCCTATGTCACTGGCAAGTTGCTAGGTGGCATATCGGTTTCAACGGCAGTATCAGCATCAGCTGCTCCAATACCCGTAGTAATTAGGCTAGAGGCCAGAGGTAATTTACCAAAAGAGTTTGCGGTAGATATAAAACACTGCAGGGTGCTTGCCAGTGCATACGGAGATATATCAAGCGAGAGAGCGGTAATTCGCGCTGAAGAAATGATTTGTGAAGATAGAAAAGAAGAGCTTGTGACTACAACACGTGTTGCTGGAGTTGTTTATGGAGATGATGGCATGAATGGTATTAGAGGTAATGTGGTTTCAATGAGTGAAAAACATCTAAAGAATGCTTTTACCTCAGGGGTGCTTAGTGGCTTTGCAAATACTGCTAGTGGTCAGAATGGCTTAAATATTAACTCTCTTGGAGCAGTTAGCACTAAAAGAAAAGGTGCGCGGGAAATGGCAACAGAAGGATTGGCTAGTGGTGCTACTACAGCTGCGGAAAAGCTTGCTGATTATCATATTAAACTAGCTGAAAATATTTCACCCGTAATATTGATTCCAGGTGGAACTAGAGTAGATGTGATGTTTACGAAAGGCGTGCATATTGGTTCAAGGAGTCTAAGAGAGAAGCTGGAAAAAGCCAGAAAGAATAAAGATAAGGGGAGATAGCCATGCTTAAGATTAGAAGTTTAATTATTATTATAATGGCTAACTTGAGTCTTGTGAGTTGTAGTACTTATCCTTCTAAGTTCAAATGTGGTGATGCCAAAGGACTTGGTTGTACAATGCTTTCAGAAGTAGACCGGCAGATTGATAATGGCCAAATTGAAGAAGCTTATCTGGAAGGGCGGCAAAATTGTAGCGGAGGAAGGTGTAAAAGACTTGAAAAATCACAAGCCATGCCAAAAGTAAAGCAATCAAATATAACTAAGATATATTTGCAAGAAAATGGCTTGGAGCGTCCTCAGTATCAAGATGGAAATTATTTATATATCAAGGAATAATATAGGGTAGTAGAGTGAATTTAGTGAAAAATTTAGTCGATAAAACAGCTGAATATTTTGGTTTTAATGAGTCAAGCATAGGAAAAACGTCTTATCATAAACAAGAGATGCTGGATAATTTGACAGGTAGAAGTGCAAGTCTTTCTGATTATTTATATCATAGATATTATGATGAGGAAGAGCAGTTATTTTTTTTAGAAGGAGATGTAGCAGGATTTATTTTAGAAATTCAGCCAATTGTTGGAGTAGACGATGCTCTGCTTAAAAACTTAGATTATTTATTTAATACTGAATTGCCATATGGTAGTTACCTGCAGTTTTTTTTAATCGCCTCTAATGAGGTTAGCGGAATTTTAGATGAATATGCAAAAAGTAGAACAAATCATAATCCAATTCTACAAAAATTAACATCTAGATATACAACATTTGTCTCAAAAATGGCTTGCAGCTTTGGTGATTATGATGGCAGATTAGCTAGAAATTTTAGAATTTATGTAAGTTATAGTAAATTCTGTAAATCAGGTAAAAAAGTCTTGCCAATTGAAGTAGCTGGGATTCAATCATTTAAAAAATTGTTTGTTAAGAAATTAGAAGCGCTCAAACTTAGTCCCAGAATATGTAATGATCTTGATTTAATAGGATTAAGTAAAGAGATATTTGAGTTTCAACCAAAACCCTTCATTGGCTTGAATAAGAACGCAAATAATGCATCCAATCATGCAACACTTGATCGTAGAATGTTATCTAGTGGTATGCAGTTTAGATTAGATGAAGACGGATTTCATAATGAGACAAATAACAGTATTACTAGATGTTATACTCCGTCAGAATTACCAGAGGGCTTTTCTTTAGCAAAAATGATAAACCTGCTAGGAACTAGTGATGGAGGTGGAATTCCAGCAAGATTTGCTATTAGTTATACTGTTGCGACTAATATCGGAGAAGCTGCGCAAGGAGGCATGCAGGCAAGAGGCAAGAAAGTAATTCATGCTGCTGAGCAATGGTATAGTAGGAACAACAGAAATCTACAAAGAGATGCTGCTGAGTGGCGAGATATAATAGACCAAGCTAAAAATAAAGAGCGCTTTTTAACTGATAGTTTTCAGGTCATATTAACATGCCCAGCGAATAAAATAGAAGAATCAGAGCAAGGCTTACTTAGTTTGTATCGTGGTTCTGATTGGGGGATAGAGGTAAATAATAAATTTCATTTACCCTTGCTTCTTAGTTGTCTGCCTTTGCATCAGCCGCATTATCACAAAAATCTGATTATGTATAAAAAAGCAGAGATTTGCATGGGTATGAGGGCGACAGCCAAACTACCTATACACGCTGAGTGGAAAGGAGTGCCAAAACCAGGGGTATTATTTTTTGGACGAAGAGGACAGTTATTTCACTGGAATCCATTTTACCGTATTTCCTCAGGAAACTACAACGTATGTGTATTTGGTCCAAGTGGCGGCGGTAAATCAGTATTCCTGCAAGCCTTAAGCGCTAGCATGATGGCAATGGGTACTAAGGTGTTTATTTTAGATATTGGCCAGTCTTTTGCGGAACTTAGTAAACTTCTGGGTGGTGAAATTATTCAGTTTGGCAAAGATGTGAAATTGGCTTTAAATCCATTTGCAGGTTTTGCAGCAGATATGGAAGAAGACGATTTTAAGGATTTGGTTAAATGTGCCAAAGAGCTTCTTAAAATCATGTGTGGAGCGAAAGATGAAAGAGGAGAGGCTGAGCTTGAAAAAGCAATCATAGAGTCGTTAAAAGAAAATAATCACCAAATGGATATAAATGGTTTTACCGAATATCTGAGCAGGCAATCTAGTTTAATGAAGGAATATGGAATAACTCTATATTCATATACCAAAAGTGGAGTATATGGTAAATATTTTACCGGAGCTAATTCTGCAAGTTTTAAAGAGCAAATTACTATCTTTGAATTTGAAGAAATTAAAAAAGACACAAAGTTACTAGCAATAATATTGCAAATTTTATTGATGGAGGTGACTAATCAATTCTTCACTGGTGATCGCAGCAAACCATTCATGATTATTGTTGATGAAGCCTGGATGCTGCTTGATTATGCTGCTGGTTTTTTTGCTGCTTTTGCAAGAACTGTCAGAAAATATGGCGGTAGTTTAGTGACCTGTGTACAGAACTTCAATGACTTGCAGAAAACCGATCAGCATAGAGCTATTTTAGAAAACAGCACTTGGACAATGTTGTTAAAGCAAGATGAGAAAGGTCTTGAAGCATTTAAGGAATCAGAGGCATTTAAAGACATGTTACCACTAATTAGATCAATTAGCCTTGCTCCTGGTAAATACTCAGAGATGTTGATTTCAGCAACAGGAGTCAATGTTGTTGGACGATTAGTGCTGGATGAATATTCAAACACTCTTTACTCAACAGATGCAGGGGACTTTAATTACTTAAATAAGGCTCAGCAGCAAGGTATTAACCTTGATGCTGCAATAGAAGAGTTAGCCGAGAGGAAATATGGTAACCAATAATTTGAAGCAGGATAAGCAAGCGATATGGATGTTTTTAGTTGGGATATTGATTGGCGCATTGATGATAGGAGTATTTAATGCTTTAGCGTCTCAAACCAAAATTTTATATGTGTCGCAAGATGAGATAATTTCTTTTGAAAAAAAACGGTTAGAGAGAATTAGTGATAAGACAAAAATTCAACTATTTAATGGTTCTCCACAAAAGGCAGCTAGCTTAATAGAGGAGATAGCAAAAAATTTTGAAGATAGCAACACTAAGGTAGTGTTTAGTCGCGGTTTTGTTAGTGGTCATGGAGTTAAATCAATATCAAAAGATGTACATGCTATGCTTATTCACCGCTTAACTAGATGAGTAGAGCTGTTAAAGAAGAGGGATAAAAATGAAAATAGTAAAGTTACTGGTGATGTTGATGTCTTTTTGTTTTGCTTATTCAGTTTTTGCTAAGGATTTTGGAAAGCCTGGGCATGTATACAATATTGAGGAACAGCCATTTTTAGAAATGATCAAAGAGAGATTAGAAAAAGTTGACATAAAGGAGGAGCAAAAGAAAATGCAAGAAAAAGCTAAGCAAAGGGTTGAAAAGCCAAAGCCAGCACCTGGAATTGTAACTGCAACAGAGAATCAAAGTTGGTACTGGGATCCAACACATGTTGTTGCAAAAGATATAGTTCTTCCATGCGGCAAGATATTGCATAAAGCAGGAACTAAAGTAAATCCTCTAGATCACATGGATTTTGATCGCAAATTATTCTTCATTAATAGCGATGATGATGAGCAGGTGAGCTTTTTGTTAGAGCAAATTAGTCAGGATAGTCATTTAGAGGAAAGGATCATACTGACTTCTGGTAGTCCCATGAAGTTAAAGGAAGAATTGTTGGATAGTGGGTTTAAACATAATGTTTATTTTGATCAATTTGGTGAGGTAACAGGTAGACTTGGAATAAAGGCAGTGCCTGCAATAGCACTACAAGAGGGGCAGCAAATTAGAATTAATGAAATATCAATGGAGTAGATCATGGCTAAAGTAAAAGGCTCAACGTTGCAGGAGAAGATTGACTATTTAGAGGAGCAAAAGGAATTACTAATATCGGCGCGAAAAGACGAACTTGCAAATATCATAATCAAAGCAGGGGGGCTTGCTTTAGATAGTCGTTTGATAGCAGGTTTTGTTTCTTATGCCGCAAAAGCAGATAGGAAGGACAATGAAATCTTGAAGCAAATGCTGGAGGTTGGAAAGAGCTTAAAACTACCCAGGAGAAAAACGAAACAAGGTAAGAAATAGGATATATCGAATTATCAGGAAAATTGATTATTTTAAAATGCAGACAAAAAAACAAAAATTAATTGATAGAAAAGCAGATGCTAGGAAAAAGATACAGCTAGGAGGCTTGTTTGTCAAAGCTGGTCTTGATGAGATGCATCCACAAGAAGCTTATGTGTTATATGGAATGCTACTTGATTGCAAGAAGGCGCTTAAGATAAAGCCAGAGGTTAGAGAAAGGTGGAAAGAGATGGGGAAAGGATTGTTGCTTGGTGACTAAACTTGAACCAAAATACGAACTTATTTTTAATTTATTAGGTATTGTAATGTTGATTAGAAAAATTCATGTAATTTTACTTACTATTTCAGTTTTCACTATTTTAAATGCTTTTGCAGTATACGCTAGTAATGCTGCGGAAGATAAAGAGTTAGAAATGACAGAAGCTATTATCAAAATGTATGACGCTGGTATATTTGATTCAGATCCGCAAGCAAAAGATGATACCAGAAAAGTAAAGGAATCTTATGAAGAGATGCAAGCTATTAAGGCAAGACAAGATAAGCATATATATGAGGCTGCAGTATATAAGGAGGCTATACGAATTACCAATTCTACTTCTAAAAAAGATAGATATTCCGAAGTAGAAAAGGCTGTAATGAAAAAATATGGAGTATCACAATTTGAAGCACATAGTATGATTGAAAAGAAGGATCCTAGAGTTCAGATTGTTGTTGATAATATAATAAAATTAGAGAATGAGAAGGTTATGGAACAGGCTAGAAAGAACGTAAATAGTACAGGCAAATATGCAAAATAGCACAGAGAACCAGATTGAAATATTTACCAGTAAAACTGGTGAGGTAAGTGTAGAGGTAAAGTTAGGTCAGGAAACAATCTGGTTAACTCAAGATCAGATATCTGATCTTTTTACAAAGGAACGAAGTGTCATTACTAAGCATATAAATAATATTCTCAAGGAGGGAGAGCTTGACAGTTCAGTATGTGCAAATTTTGCACATACTAGTTCAGATCGAAAAATCTATCAAGTAAATCACTATAATTTGGATATGGTTATTTCTGTTGGTTACAGAGTAAATTCAAAGCGCGGAGTTGAGTTTAGAAAATGGGCAAATAATGTACTCAAAGAGCATTTAATTAAAGGATATAGCCTGAATCAAGCGCGTTTAGAGCAAAGCTCTATTACTGAACTAAAACAAACAATTGATCTTCTATCAACAACCCTTATTAATAGAAACTTAGTTGATTCGGAAGGGGCTGAAATATTATCGTTAATTAAGAGTTATTCTAGAACTTGGGACATTTTAGTAAAGTACGATGAAGATAGGCTTGAAGTGCCTAAAACAGATATTGTTTTTAAAAAAATTACATATGCAGATGCTAAGATTGCAATTGCTACAATCAAACAAGAGTTAATTGATAAAAACGAAGCAAGTGAATTATTTGGTAATGAAAAAGCAAGAGAGCTGCAGGGTATAATTGGTAATATTTATCAGACTTTTGACGGCAGGGAACTTTATACTAGTATTTCAGAAAAAGCTGCAAATCTAATCTATTTTATTATTAAGGATCATCCTTTCAGTGATGGTAATAAAAGAATAGGTAGTCTGCTATTTTTGCTCTTTCTTGAGAAGAATAGAGACATTGTAGATAAAATCCCGACACCAGAAGGCTTAACAGCGATGGCGCTATTAATTGCCGAGAGTCATCCAGATCAGAAAGAATTAATAGTGAAATTAATAATGAATTTAATAATTAGGACTTAAATGAAACAAACTCAGCGAGAGCTGGCATTTGGGCAAGAGTCTTGGCGGAATCAACCAAAATACCAGCAAAGCCGCATAACAAATCAGCTTTTAGTGCTGATATTGGCAATAATTATACCAAAATATGCAAATGCCAATGTGCCTTGCAGCGGTAGATTTGTCAATCCAATATCAGATGTATGTTGGAGTTGTTTGCTGCCAATTTCAATTGGACCATTGAAAGTTGGTGGTGGAGTACTGCCAAAAAAGAGGGATACCAAGAATCCAAAAAGTCCAATTTGTATGTGTATTAAAGGCACTCCGCCCCTGCCTGTACCTGGTATTTCGCTTGGATTCTGGGAGCCAGTACGATTGATCGATGTTACTAGAACACCGTATTGTATGACTTCGCTTGGAGGAATTCAGCTTGGGTCAGTAGACCACAAAAAGGTCAGTAGTTATAACAGGTCATATGGCAAGAAGATATCTCATAATAGTTTCTATCATTTGCATTATTATGTTTATCCATTGATTTATTGGCTGGAGCTAATAACAGACTTGGTCTGTTTGGAGCAAAGTACCTTTGATGTGGCATATCTTTCAGAGCTCGATCCAACCTGGAATGATCATAAGTTACAGACACTTTTAAACCCTGAGAGTTTTTTATTTGGTAATCCGGTAGCTCAAGGCTCATGCGCAGTTGATTGTGTTGCCGCTACAATAGATAAGCCAAGAGATGAATTATTTTGGTGTAGTGGGTGCTGGGGAAATTTGTATCCATTCTCAGGTAGCAATGCAGATCATATTGGCGGAGTGCAGTCTAGTAGTTTGTATGCAAGCAGAATTCTAGCAAAAATGCATCGCATTGGAATGGCCAAAGAAACATCAACTTCGGATAGCAGTATTAACGGCAAGATATGTCGCAAGAGTTTGGCATTAATTCCAAAGAAGAGTCAGTACAAATTGCAAATGGTTTATCCAAGATCAACAGCAAAGGATATTGGTTGCTGGCCTATTGGACTTAGTGATATGGCCTATTCAGCTTTTAGGGAATATCCGTATGACGGACAAGATTGGAGTTATTTAGTATGGCGAAAAAAGAATTGTTGTGCGCTTTGATTTACTTAAGTTTAAGTAGCAAAGTAGCTTTTGGGATGAATAGTAAAAACTGGAATGAGACGTTGAGTCCAGAAGATCAGAAATGGGCACAAGAATTTAAAAGGCAAACCCAAAATAGATTTTGGCAGAATATGCGGGAGCGAGCAGGAGAGTATTTTGGTGCTGAAGAAGTTGAAAACATGATGAAACCAAGACCAGCCTTACAAATATATGTAAGTAAATCGATGTCAAAGTCTTTACTTGCAGAGTATGCAAAAGAAGCATCTATATATGGTGGAGTATTAGTATTTAGGGGGTTGCCAGAAGGCAGCATGATTAAGCTAACAGAGTTAGTTACTGAAATATCAGATGAAAAATATAAAGCTGCAATGCAGATAGATGATGAATCATTTAAAGAATATGGAGTGTATTTCGTTCCTACAATAGTTTTAACAAAGCAAGAAATTCTAGAGGATTTTGATGGCGATGGCAGAACTTTTGACAAAATATCAGGTAATGTCGGCGTAAAATATGCTCTTGAGCGATTTGCCGAGGAAGGTGATTTAGCTTCAGAGGCAGAGAAAATTCTAGGGCGCAGGAAATGAAAGCAGTACTGAGGTTATTAATGATATTGCTTTTGACAGTAGATTGTCATCAGGTGATAGCAGAACTAACCAATATAAATGAGGTAACAGATTTGTTTGAGACTAGGATAGAAAACAAGACTCAGTATTTACAAGAGCTTGAATCTATTAAGGCTGGTGGCATTAATGATATAGAAACAAGTGCAGGTCTTAATGAGATACATGTCATAGAAGAAAGCAAATCTGAGGCTAGTCGTCTTGGATCTATTAGCGCAATAGATTTACAAGATGAGGGAGCTAAAGTAAGAGCAGGCGAAGAATATAGTTTTTATGATAAAGGAGAGTTTGAACCCGATTTAACTAAACCAGGAAATAAAATGCATAAAGAAGATGTAGCTGACATTGTAGCCGGTACATCTGAATTATTTCAAAAATTAATGGGTAAGCTCAAGGAGTTAAATGTTGATTGTAAAACTGTTAAAGGTCCTATTCAAAAAGAACCTGTATTTGTTGTGGAGGTAAAAAAAGAAAAACAGGAAAACACAGAATATGATCAACTATTTTGTGAAGAACCGCGGAACGAATATAATTGCACTGACAGTCTGACATTAAGCTGTACTAAAAAAGGGATTAGGTGGAATCCCTGGAAAAGTGTTACAAAAAATTTTAGCGGAGTTTGGATAAGAGATAATCATTGGGATTGGTTCTTCTCAATAAAATTTAAGAAAAAAAGATTTGGTGCTCATTTAGGTTCTAATATACATATTCAAAATCAAATGAAGCAATTTTTTGCAGTAGAGCATACTATACCTTCGGCCCAAGTGGAAATTCTAAGTGTATCTGCAAGAGGACATGGTGGTGGATGTGACATACCAACGCTTAGAGACAAAATCTATATGTGGCCACTATACGAGGTTAAATATAGACATAGATCAGGAACAGAAATTTGTGAGCAGTGGCAAGAAACTTGGGATGAGAGGTGCTATTTAAAATGAGGATAATTACCGCGTTATTAATCTTTTTTGCTAGCCTAATAATTATCCATTTCAGTTTAATGAATTTAGTTAATGCAGATACTAGGTTTAAAGCCAACTATACATGTAATGATGTAAGTCGCAGATGCGTTGATAGCGGAGAAAAAGAAATTGCGGGCCTTAAAGTAAGTCGTGATTGTTGGCAATGGTCATATGTCAAGAAGTGCAATTCTCCAAGTAAAAATAATTGCGCGCAGCATTCTAGATGTTATTCACTTGGTAGAAGAGAGTGTCTGTTACAAGACAACTATGGCTCCTGCATCAACTGGTTAAAAGAATTTTCTTGTAAAAGATGGCTGCCTACATATGTAGAAAGTGATCATATTAGATATGGAGTGGAAGAAAAAGATGGGCAAGAAGGTTTGGTTTGCAAGGGTATACCTTGTATAGATGGTAATTGCATTGACAAATCTTATGAGATGGACGAGGAAATGATGCAGTCAGTTTCGCAGTTGCATGCTTTGTCTCAAGGAGAAAGCGATGGCTATAACTTCAAAATCTTTGAAGGAGGTGACAGGCATTGTAGTAAGAAGGCTGCTAATTATAGCAATTGTTGTCAAGTGTTTCCGAAGGGTTGGGGCAAAAAAATAGGAGCAAAATGTACAAAGGATGAAAAAATATTATCGGAACAGAGACAGAAGAATCTCTGTGTCTATGTTGGAAAGCGAAGCAACAAAACTGCTGGAGTTACTACATTAACTAAGCATCATTTTTGTTGCTTTAATAATATTCTAGAGAAAACTATTCAAGTACAAGGTAGAAAGCAATTAGGTCAAAATTTTGGTAGCGGTGGTAGTCCAAATTGTCGTGGCTTAACTTTAGATGAGCTTGAGCGTATCGATTGGAGTAAAATTGATTTTTCAGAGGTTGCAGCTGAAATCCAGCAAAGAATGGTCTTGCCTAAAGTTGGTGATGTTGAAATGCGGGTAAAAGATTCATTATCTGGGATTAATGATTTTGATCATAAAGCACCAGGCCATAAATCAAATAAAAAGGCTGGTGTAAATGCAGGGGTAGATACGAGGGGTGGTGATGAGAGTTATTATTAAAGGGTTGATGTTTTTGGTAGTAATAGCTTCCTCAGTATTGCAGGCATCTGCTGCGAATAAATTTTTTGATGGTGATGAAAAATACCGTGGATTCTATTGGTTTGAACAAAAACCAGATAAGAAAAAAGTACAAAAACAATCAGATTTAACTTTTAAATCAATGTCATCTAAAAAGGCAGCTGAGAATATCAAGGAGCGCAAAGAACAACTCGTCAAGGCAAGAAATATAATGCTCGAGCTTAGTTTTAGAGGAGCTGAGCGGGAAGAAATATTTAAAGCTGTCAGGCATTATAAACAATTAGAAAATGAGATGCGAGATAGCGGGCTAGAATTAGCTCTTGCATGGGAGTCAGTGAATTTTACCAATCCAGAACTGGTTGACCGTATTAGTAATCCAGTCAATGTTCCAGCAAATAAACTCAAGCGTTTAGAAGAAAAAAACAAAAATGCACAACAAATAAAAGCTTTTGCTGGTGACTATGATCTTGTGTTGTTTGAAAAAGATGGATGCCCATATTGCACTCAATTTAAACCAATATTGGAATATTTTACTAGTAATTATGGTTTTAATTTAGATGTAGTAGGTGATAGAAGTGAGCATCAAAAATTAATTCAGGATTTGAATATACAGGCAGCGCCAACGTTAATTGCAGTTAGCAGAGATGGAGAAGTTGCATTTGAGCTAAGCAGGGGGCTCTCTACTCTTTCAGAACTTGAGGATAGTGTCATGCAGGCAGTTTTTCTAATTGAATCTGGATATCAATTTGGTTTTAAGGGGTAGTTTCATGTTATATAAAAATCTTTGTAATTTCATTGCGATAATATTTATTAGTTTTTCTTGCAGCTCTGTTTCTGCCTCAGGCCTTGCAAACCTCATGAAGTATGCTCAGAAAAATGGCACTATGACAAACATTAATAAAGGCAAGGTGGTAAGTGATCAAAGAGCTGGTTATATGACTGGTGGTTCGATAATAAGCCGCGGGCCAAAACCTCAGACATTAAGACCTTTGATTGTAACTCCACCAAGCTTTGAATATGATTCATGTAGTGGATCTTATGATGCGAGATTTGGAGGGTTTAGTTTTATTAAGGGCAAGGAATTTGCAAATTTTTTAAAAACATTGCCGGGTGCAACTGGGGCGTATGCTTTAAAGATGCTGATCAAAGAGGTGTGCCCGCAATGTGAAGATATAACATCATATTTGGAGACAGTCGCTCGTGATATTAATGGTTTGTCTTTAAATCAATGTACTATGGCAAAATCCATAGCGCAAGGTGGGTTTGCCATGCTAAGCAGTGCTTCAAAACAGCGTTGCATGATGCAAAGTAATATATTGTCAGCTAGTAAAGATATATTTCAAGCGACAGAAACATGTAATGATAATCCTAATAAATTTGGTGATACAGGTGAAGATGATCAATTAAAGAGCTTACTTGGGAATAATTTTAATTTGGTTTGGAAAGCTTTAAGCCAAGGTGATTCTACTGCAAAAACTGGTTTAAAAGAACTAATGATGAGTATTAGTGGTAGTGTTATTGGTGAAGATAAAAGTGGAACATTCTCTATTCGTAGTCTACCGTCATTGATTGAAAAGGAAGATCTGCTTGAGAAATATATTGGTCAGCCAGGCGGACAATCTAGCCAGGTAACATTGTACAAATGTGAGGAAACTGTTAAATGCTTACATCCTAGTGAAATCGAACAAACTTTGGCTAATAATGAAACGCTTTACGGTAATGTGGTTATATTACTAGAAGCTATTGTTAAAAAAATAGATGAAAATGAAGGTGAACTTAGCGACGATGAGCAAGCATTAATTGAGTTCTCATCTATACCGTTGATCAATATCATAGAATTAGAGCTAGCTACTAAAAACAAATCAAGCGCCGCCTCGCTTGTTGGTATGCATGAATTTGTAGAAGTTGTTTGTTACGATCTAATCACCAATTACATGCAGAAAATGTTAACAACTGCTAAATCATCTGTAGAGGCTCTCAAAACAGCTCAATTGGACAATACTGCAATTGATAAATTTATAAATAATGTAGAAACAGTACGCGGTTACCTCAGAGATAAACGTTTTGAGGCTTTTAAGAAGCTACAAGTGATTACTCAGGTTAAAGAGCTACTTGCTCAGCAGCAAGGAGTATTTGAACTTGGTTTTAGTAGATATATGGATATGCGAGGTAAGTAATGGAAATTGATTTAACAATACATACATATGGACATTTTTTGTCGATGTTCTACATATTGAATGGGATAGCTTTGATTATGAATAGCTCATTTACAGATAGTTTGATTAAACTGATGATCACAGCAACTATGGCGTATCATGGTTTTCGGATGGCATATGCTGGAGCAGATGGTGGCTCAAGACAAGAATTAGCTCGAATAATGTCAATGTCAGTGATTGTTGGAGCGTTAATTATTCCAAAAGCAGATATTGATATAGAAGATAGGGTAACAGGTCAAAAAGAGACAGTTTCTAATCTTCCGGTTGCTTTTGCAATTCCAGTTGGCGTCTTAGAAGCATTTGGTGGCGCTATTACCTCTGGTTTTGAGCAGGCTTTCACGCCGGTTGGAAGTAGTTCCTTTAAAGATTATGGTATGATTTTTGGCGCAAGGCTGGTAAATGAATCAAGGAACTGGCGTATAGCAAATCCAGAATTTGCTGGTAACATGGATGCTTTTTTAAAGAGATGCGTTGTGCTTGAGTCAATGATTGGCACACGTTTCTCGCCACAAGACATCATAGATAGCGATAATATATTGGAGCTCGTGAGTAAAATGGCAGGCACGTTCAGGAAAGTAGATTTTAGGCTTGGTAAGAAAACACAAAGATATAATTGCAAAGAAGCAGCGGATCAGTTACAGGGGTATGTATCAGGAGAACTTAACGCATTAAGCAAGCGTTATCTTAACAGCGATTTTGGACAAGCTGGCGGCAAGCATTTGAGTCGCGGTGGTAGTAGTTCAAGCTCTATTTTGAACAATCAACTAAAGAATAATATAGAGCTTGCCTATAAGGGGTCACTTGGCGTTGATATCCCAGCTGAGCAAATTATTCATCAAACTATGATGATCAATGCCATACATGATTATAACAACAAATCCGATCTATATGGTTATAGTAGGGCTGCAAATAATCAAGAAAGCAGCTGGATGTTAGGGGGAGCTCTTGCAAGTGAATATTTGCCAATTTTGCTGTCTGTAATTAAAGGACTCATATATGCATCATTTATTTTTTTAGTACCTTTAATGATTATTGCAGGTGGAATGCAGCGCTATTTGAACTACTTAATTGTAGTAGTTAGCCTGCAGCTATGGCCAGCACTGAACGCTGTGCTTAATTTGTTTGTGGAATTATATACAGGGGTTCTGGGTAGTAGCGTCACTGGCAGAATACTTACCTATGCTACCTTCAATCAGTCACATTTGGCAATTGACAAAATAGTGACTGTAGCATCTGGCCTGCAATGGACGTTGCCACTACTTAGTATGGCAATTGCCAGGGGCGGCGCTCATGCCTTCATCAATCTTGCTAGTAACATAGGTAGTACTAGCATGTCAGCAGCGTCCATGGCAGCAAGTGAGGTAACGTCAGGTGCTAGGAACTTCGATAATGTAGCAATTGGCAATATGCAGCGCGCTCAGCAAATGGCTCATAAAACTGATTACAACTCATCTTATGCGGCTGGTGCTAGCACTTATCAACATATGGATGGAATGATGGAGAGAGTTACAGCTTCTGGCGAGACAATACTTGCAAGTGGCGCCGGGCAAACAGCAAGTACAGGTACAGTACATTTTGTAGCAGATGAGGGCAGAGTGAATCAGCTACATGAAGGTTTTAACCAAAGTCAAAGCTTAGTAGAAAGCGATCAAGTAGCCTATAACAGCAGCAGAAATTCTACTTTAAGTAATATGGCAAGTAAAGTTTCTCAGCTAGCCCAAAGAGAGGCTGCTGGACATACTCATAATTATGAGGCAATGGGTGAGCAAGGTAAATCTCTGCAACAAGCAGTGAATTATGCTAAGGAATTACATGATCAGAACAATTATGGTTGGGCACAAGCATCTTCCGCGAGTGTAAAGGCTTATACTGATGCAGGAGGGTCTGTTCCAATTCCAGGAGTTAAATTAGAGGGTGGAGTGCGAGCAGAAGGTGGAATTGAAGCAAGCAATACAAGCAATCAGTCATTATCACACGATGAGCGGGTTTTAACTGCTAATGATGCAAGCAAGAACTTTAATAATATGGCAAGAGCGGCTTCAAATGAGAACTGGATGAAGGAGAATTCAGTAGATAGTAGCTATGCCAAAGATATCAGAGCTAGCTATGAACAAATGCAATCTATCGGCCGTAATCTATCTATGCACAAAGAACAGGCTGCAAGCTACAGTAATGCAATAAATAGCTTAGATAACTTCGGTGGTAGTAGCTCACAAGATATGTATCACCTAGTAGAGCAGCGTTTAATGAATGACCATAATATCAGCCAGCAAGACGCGCATAAAATGATAGAGAATCATGACGTGCGAGCGACTAGAGCTTGGAATAATATAGTGGATGAGAAAATAGCAGATTTTGGTATACCAATAAATAATATGAAAGAGGCTATTACAGGTGATGCTGCAAATAATCAAATGCAGAACTTTGAGAATACTCATACTCATAAGATAAATGAGCAACCTACGGAGTACGTCAATAGAATGGCATTAGAGAACGGATTAGACGAAACAAAAATACAGAATAAAATTGCCGATCAAGGCAATAATCTACAAGAAAAAGGCAATCAAATGCGCAGCGAAAATAATGTGCAGCACTCATCAGTAGAATGGCATAACAAAACGCTTAAAAATGGATTAGAGCAGCGCGCTGATAAATATGAGAAGAATAGATTAAGTACAACAATAGGAGTGGGAGGGCCTGATCAAGCACAACGTTTAAAAGAGAATTATCAGGGTAATCAAGAACGTGCTAGCAACGGTCTTAAGGGGAAGAAGTGATGTCATTTGCGACGGTAAATATTAGTATTATGCCAGCTATTAATAGGGTCATTACGCAGTCTATCCAAACTAAGTATAGATTTGCTATGGTTTTTACCTACACTTTGACCACTGGAATTATTTCTATCAAAGTCAACCCAAGCATTTTTATGAAAATAAACACTTATAGGGAAATTACTTGATATGCAGTATAGAGTTGGTATTATTAAGAACCAAGCCACAATGTTGCTAATTAACAATTCCATAAATATTTTTCCATCTAATAAGAAAAAAGGAAAAACAATAAATGTTACAACCATTATTGACAAGAAAATTAATGTTTGTCCAAATATGGGATTACTTTGTTTAAAGTGCTTATCAGACTGTTTTAGTTTAGCGATTTTAGTAAAACAATATGTAGATATTATAAAAGACGGAATGGTTAAAGGAAGCACAAGTCCCGCACTTATATTTTTTGCAAGTAATTCTGAAATTCCAACAATCACGGTTATACCAATAAAAAATACTAAGTTCCAAAGATTATCTTTATTGAGTCTGTTTTTGATAAAGTTTGCCATCGCAAAAGCCTACTATAAGTTTCAAATATATAGACATATTATATCACAATTCACTCATCGTTTGAAACATATATTGGGCTATTTGCTTGGCCAGGAGATCATTGATGCAGAGGTGATAAATATATCAGCGTAGCTTGTTATTAGTTTTTTAAGTATATTTGTAGTCGATACCAAGTCGTTTAAACAAAAAGAAAAGTTAGAGTATAAAAAGGAGAGAAGTAATAATGGATAAAAAACAAAATAACATAAGTAGCTTCACTAATGGTGACATTATAGAAAATATTTATAGCAGGATATCGATTTATTTAAAGCAAGCTAGAAGCAACGTATTACAAACTGTTAACACTGAAATGGTTAAAGCATATTGGCAGATAGGGAGAGAAATAGTTGAACAAGAGCAGCATGGTAAGGAGAGAGCGTACTACGGTAGAGAACTTATCATTAGTTTATCTCAGAAATTAATAAAAGATTTTGGAAAAGGATACTCTGTATCAAATTTAAGAAATATGAGGCAATTCTACTTGTCTTACCTAAACCAGATGTACCAGACAGTGTCTGGTGAATTTATCTTTGAACCAAGAGTATCATGGTCTAAGTATTGTATTCTTATGCAAATTAAGAATGAAGATGCACGAAATTTTTATGAACAAGAAACTATTAATGAAAACTGGTCTGTTAGAGAACTGGAGAGACAAGTAAGTAGTTTGCTTTACGAAAGATTGCTAAAAAGTAAAGATAAAAAGGGATTAATCAAACTTGCTACTAAAGGACAAGAAATTGAATCTCCTCAAGATGCTATAAAGGATCCAGTGATTTTAGAGTTTTTAGATATACCAGAGTCTACCCAACTCGTAGAGAGTGATATAGAGCAAGCATTGACCTCTAACTTACAACAATTTTTATTGGAACTAGGGAAAGGATTTGCTTTTGTAGCAAGACAAAAGAGAATAACTATTGATGGAAACCACTATTACACAGATTTAGTCTTTTATCATACTATTTTAAAATGTTACGTAATAATTGACATCAAAACCCATAAGCTTAACCATGGAGATCTTGGACAAATTCAGTTTTATGTCAATTATTTTGATAAAGAAATAGCAACTACGGGTGATAATCCAACAATAGGTTTGGTACTATGTACTGAAAAAAGTGATTCAATGGTAAGATATACATTGGGTGAAAATAACAAACAAATATTTGCCTCAAAATACCAGTTTCATCTTCCTACAGAAAAAGAATTGGAGAAGGAATTAAAACGTGAATTGCAATATATACGTGAGCAAATTGCGGATTAGATAATTAATAAGAAGAAAAAATATGCTAAGTAACTTTATAGGTGGCGGTCAGGTATTCTTGCATCGTCTGAGAATGTTTAAACAGGTGGCTGGTAGTACATTCAAGGTTTCGTTGTTGATTGGTATTATGGGTAGCGTTTTTTTAAAATATTCAAAAGTAGATAACATCGATATAGCAGCTGGTATGAGCTATATCAGAGCGAGTATTAGCATAAAAATAAATGATATAATGCCAAGTTATGCGGGAGGTAGCAAAGCCCCAACTGTTAATGCATATACTGCGAAAGGAATCTATAAAAAAAATATTGGAGCAAAATCTGTAATCAAGTCTAATAAATTCTCTAATGAGTATAGAAAATTTATAGAATTACTATATGAAGGTAGCATGCTAGCGGTGACCTTAACGATGTTTGGTACAGTAATAGTATTTGGTTTATGGACAAGATTTGGCAAATCCACAAAAGCAGATAAGAAACTTAAAGGTGGTACTTTAATGGATAGTAGTGAAGTTAGAAAAGCCTTAAAATCGATAGGCAAGGCGAGCAGTTTTAAGATAGGTCAAATGCCATTGGTTAAAGATAGCCAAACAAAGCATTTCTTGGTAACTGGCTCTACTGGTTGCGGTAAAACAAACTTAATGCACAACCTACTACCGCAGGTGGAGGCTTATGGGCAACCGGCTATCATCATTGATCAGACTGGCGAGATGATCGCCAAATACTACAACAAAGAGCGTGGTGACATCATATTTAATCCATTTGATGAGCGCAGCCATGCATGGGATTTTTGGGCTGATTGTGCCGGCAGTGAAGAGCTTGAAAGATTTTCTAACATATT
Source organism: uncultured Rickettsiaceae bacterium (assembly GCA_964352655.1). Lineage (GTDB taxonomy): Bacteria > Pseudomonadota > Alphaproteobacteria > Rickettsiales > Rickettsiaceae > Megaera. The sequence goes on along the minus strand of CAYGSI010000011.1, from coordinate 1,571 downwards.
GTTTAGTTTTAATAGAAAGAAGCACGGCCATTCATCTGACCCTTTTTGGGAAAAGTCTGCTGAAGCGGTTTTTACTTCATCTTATGAATATTTAGCCCGTACAAATAACAAGAGATTAGATGAATTAAATAGGTTAACTGGCAGAGAATCCTTGCAATATTTGACTAAAAAACTAAAGGGAACACCTGCAGAGAGATTTCTTTCAAATAATAACTCTATTACGGCCAGTTCAATACTTGCAGTACTAGCGACAAGCACAAAGCCTCTTAGTTATTTAAGTGATGAAGATCCATCTGGCAAATTCTCTTTAAAGGAATATTTTGCAGGTGTTAAAGAGGGCAGAGAAGGTTGGTTATTTTTAGCTACAAAGCCAAGTAATAGAGAGCTGACATTGCCTGTAATTTCTTGTTTAGCTGATCTAGCGCTATCAAGCTTGATGGAAATTGGTATAGATCAAGATCGCAAATTGTGGTTTGTTATTGATGAATTAGCAGCACTTGGTAAGTTGCCAGCTCTTAGTGGCCTTATGGCAGAGGGGCGCAAGTATGGTGCTTGTGTACTAGCTGGATTGCAATCACTAAATCAAATATATGCACATTACGGCCAGCATTATGGGTCTACAATATTTGGTCAGTTTGGCAGTAAGTTCTTTTTTAGAACAGATGAGCCAACTATTGGCAAGATGATTAGTTCTATGTGCGGAACTGAAACAATAACAAAACAGCAGAAGAATACAAGCTTTGGTGCAAATACTTATAGAGATGGTCAAAGTTATACTGAACAAGAAAGATCAAGAAATTTAGTAGAATATAGTGACCTTACAAAGCTAGCAGTAGGTGAATGTTACGCATTATTACCAACGCCCGAAGTGAGGTTGTCGAAAATACAGGTTCCTGAAAAGAATTTACCAAACAAAAATCCTGGTTTTGAATCCAAAAAAACAGATACTGATATATCTAGTCAACAAGACAAACAACTATCTGAAGATGCTAATATGAATGAAGATAAAGATGTAAATACAAGCAGCGATTTAATGTCGGTTTTAGATGAAGAGCAGCAGCTGGAACCAAAATCAGAGCAAAAAGATAGATATTGGAATCTTGGTTGATCTTAAGAGAGTAAGGTGGTTCGATTTGTCTAGACAATTGAGTCAATCATATAGTTTGTGGTGTGCCGTAGAAAAAAAAAGAGGTAAAAAAAAATGTAAAATTAAATTTTTTTTTGAAAGCTATATGTGAGATGAAGGTAGTCCCTTCAAAGTCGCTGTTCAGGCAATGGCGTAACTTAAGGAATTAGGAGGGAGTATTCAAATAACTGTGTAAATAATTTAGTTTTTTGTATTTTGTTAAATCTCAGCAAAAAATATTAAACTCATCTTAACCAATAAATTCTCCCAATTGATAATTTTGCTCTAATATTAATTTCGGGGATGTTCATTTAGTCCATCCGTCAAAATTGCTCATAAACTTTGAGCAAGACAAATTTTTATGCAAAAAATCAAATTTTGTATAATCGGTGCTAAGTTTTTTATCACCAAAATATATTTTTTAGCCAAATTGTGAGCAAAACCG
>CAYGSI010000010.1:0-36630 GCA_964352655.1 uncultured Rickettsiaceae bacterium | reverse complement strand
CAAGCTGTGTATTTTTGCAACAAGCTGTGCATTCCCCTGATATTTTGGCAAACTGACCAAAATAGGTAAAAGTAGTTATGGTTGGTTCATGGGCTTTAGTGTGCCGCAGATATATGCGGGGAGGTAATTATGTAATAAATTATTTCTTCAAGTATAAGTACAGCTATGGAAGAGATGGAGGTAAGCCCTCCAGAATCTGTTTACAGGAACTGGTTCTATTTTTGGGGCGCATTACGGTCTTTGGTAATTTTAATCATCATAATTTTTTTAATTCTTAATAATTAACTGCAAAATAACTTAATTGTAAAATTAATTACTTTTTGTTATTGACTTTGTTGTTAATTTATACTAAAATAGATATATACAATATTGAAATTGTATATAATTTTTTTAATCAATATAAGTGAAAATATTATGAAAACTATACAAAAGAAAAATATGACTAACAACACTATTTTAGATCGTGCTATTATAAACAACGATTTACTTAAATTAAAAACATTTCTAGAAGGCGGCGAAAAAATAAAAAGACCTGATGTAATTAAAGAAGTTTCAGCTCCAGTTGCTAAAATATTATTGGAAACCGTGAATAATAAGACAGGCTATAATTTCTTGCATTTAATTGCTAAGGTTCCAAGATATTACGAAACGTTAAAAAAAGCTTTTGAGATCTGCGAGGGTAAACTAAATTTTCTTATAAAAACACCAGGCAGTGCAGGCCTCCCAGAAAATGCGCTAGAAATTTTGCAGAAAAAGAATTATGAGTTAAGTAAAGCATTTGAGAAGGTAATAGTTACTAATTACCAAAATGCTCAACAGCTTACAAAAGCTGTTATAAACAATGATGTGGAAAAGGTAAAACAATATAGCAAAGCACCTCAAGACTTGGTTCAAATCTCTATGATTGCTGGAGGAAAAAACGTACCAGTCTCACCTCTTACATATAGTTGTATGCAATATTCAGTGACGAAGAATAATGCATTATTAGAAATAAGCAAAATACTTTGCAAAAATGCAACTCCTACAGATTTCTTTAACTTAAATTTTAACGGTAATAATGCTATCAGCTGGATATTTGAATTACAAGATCCAGAATCTTTACAAAAAGTTATTGAATCTACTGGATTTAGTATTAATACAAAATGTGGCGGAAATAAAACAATCTTAGACTGGGCTATGCTTTACAAAAAGAATAGTTTAGGTAAAGACACATGGGATGATATGATTAAAGCTGTAGCAAAATTAGGAGCTGATACTACAAATTATCTCAAAGAGGTATGCATGACAGCATATAATGCTGATAAGCACAATCTTCCAGGCAAAGAAACGATAATTGCTTTAAACAAAAATTTAGCATCATTACTTATTGAGGGAAAAGTTGATACTAATGCAACAGTACAGATAAATCAAGGTCATTATACTATTCTTGATATGCTAACAACGTTTAAAGATGTAGATTTATTAGAAACTCTATGTAAAAACAATCCAGGATTTGATGTAAATCATAAAGACCTCGCAATAAATGGTCTTACAGCGGTTGATTACATGGTTCTTTATTCAATAAAAGACCCTGGTTATAAAGATTTGATTAATTTCTTTATAAAAAAAGGCGCTGATGTTACTAAGGCTTATCAGATAGCTGAGAATTATAAGAATGTTGAGTTAATGAATTTTATTAACCAATGCTTTGAAAAGAAATTATTATCTGATGAAAATATCCAAACAACTGAAGATTACGCTTTAGACAATTTAAATGATAACGTTGAAGGACTTTTCATTTCTACACCAGAGAATAATGATAATACAAATCTTGACACTGCCGGTAATGATAATTTCGACAATGGCGGTAATGAATTTCTAGGTTAAATTAAAATTCCCTATTAATATTAAAAATTCTTTTTTAAATAGGTTGCTTTAACAGATACGCAAGCATCTTTAAAGCAACCTATTAGCCACTAGCATATTTAATAATTTGTTTTTTGATAAATTTTACATCATCTATTGCTTTAAAGCCTATCTGTCTTAAACCATGTAATATTTTAGAATCTGATTGAAAAATTTTATTTATCCCGTCAGTGATCAGTAACATTGCCTCATTATCTTTTTTACGCTCTTTTTCGTAAATTGTTAAGGTATTTGTGGAAATATCATTTTTATGAATCAACCCAGATAAACATTCAATATCTTTGATACCTTGATTTAGTCCTTGCCCTGCAAGCGGATGAATAATATGCGCAGTATCAGCAATTAATAAGATAGATTTATTAAAATATTTTTTTGTCGCATTTGCTTTCAATGGAAAGGAAGCTATATCGCTAATAATTTTGATTTTGCCTAAAAATTCACCAAAATTTTCTTGTACCAGATAATTTACTTCATTTTTTTCAAGCTTCATAATTAACTCAGCTTTTTCAATGGGCAGAGTCCAGACTATTGATGATTTTTTCTGGTTTTTTAATGGTAATATAGCAAAAGGCCCTGTTGACATAAAATGTTCTATTGCTGAGCCTTCATGTAGTTTTTCATGCTCTGTAATAAAAGTTAGGGCTTTTTGTTGATAATTTTCTTCAATATCATGAGAAAAATATAATTTTTTTACTAAAGAATTATTGCCATCACAAGCTATAATAAGCCTAGTATTAATCTTTTTTTCTCCTTCATTATTTACTAATAAAATAGTACATTTTGTGTTTTTATTTTCAATATTTTTATAAGAACTCTTATCCAAGATAGTAATTTTAGAATTATTTTTTACTAAATTATATAAGGTTTTTTTGAATGATATATTTTCTATTAAATAACCTATTTTTTTACCGTGTAAGAGATCGCTATTTGAAAAATGAATCATTTGCTCTGATTTATTATCAACTACATAAATATCATTAATCAGACCAATTTGATTTTTTAAAAAAGGCCAGATATTAATTTTTTCAAAAAATTTTTTAGAATTGTCATTAAGAGCAGTGGTCCTGATATCATTAAACAAAGCATCTTCAGATAAAGCTTGTTTTTCTATTATGGTAGTTGGAATATTTTGCTCAGCTAAACTAAGCGCGGTTATCATTCCGCTCAAACCACATCCTAATATTACAATATTGTCATTATTTTTTTTGTTAATTCTTTTTGGCATTTATTACTTTTTTCTTTTTTGTATTTGGCCTTGGTAAAAAATATTTTAAATAAGCAGCATTAGCAATCACACTTAAAAGAAAATATATTAACGCAATATCAATATATGAATAATTTACTTTATAGGTACCAAAAAAACATATAAACAATGCTGATAAACTAGTGCTAACATTTAAAAATAAAATTTTAGTAAAAATATCTTTTTGCAAAAATAGTCCATAAATTATCATGGTAGCTAAAATTAGTGATATTGCTAAATATATATCTATCATCTTTAATCTATATTATCAAAATTTTCTTGCACCCGGCTTTGCCAATTTTGAATATACAATCTTGCTATGTTAGTGTCATCAATTAAAACTACATTTTCGGCATTTCGGCTATCTGCTGCTTTAGTAAAATTAAAAGAACCAGTAATTAAAATCCTCTGATCAATTACCATTACTTTATTATGAGCAATTCCTGGCATTTTGTCGTAATAAACTTCTATACCCATAGATCTAAATTGGCTGTAAATGTCTTTATTATCACTTAGATTGCCGCCATCTAGTAATATTTTTACTCTCACCCCTCTTTTATATGCTTCTTTAAGCTGATAAATAATCATATTTGAAGTTAAACCATATGCTTGTACATATATAGATTTTTTAGCGCCAGCAATTTTTTGTGCTATAAGGCTTCCACATCCTGCAGGAGGTGTAAAACAAATATTTATCCTGTCAGTATTTGCAGGAAATTTATGCCAAGTACCAATACCAACCATTTCTTCATATGCTATACCCAAAGAAACCCCTAAAGTAAAGATAACTAAAATTGAACGTATAGGTTTTTTGCTAAAACGAAAAAAATTTAAACCATGTCTTATATGTGTTTTTTTTAATTTTCTGTTTCCCGCCATATATAAATATTACCTCAAGCAATTTATTTTTAAAAAATGATACTTAACCTAAGAGGTTTTTTATAAAATAAGCATGGGCTGTAAGCTCTTCTTCAGTTGGTGTAATGACAATTTTGTTACCTTGAACAGTTTGAATATTATTATTTATATGATCTGAATCTTTTTTAGTGTTTTTTTGCATAAGCTCAAAACTTGCTTGTCTGCCACCACAAAGTTCAACATAAACTTCTGCAAGTAACTGAGAATCTATGATTGCACCATGCTGAGATCTGTGTTTATTATCTATTTTAAACCTTTTACAAAGTGCATCTAAATTTGCCCTAGAGCCTGGAAACATTTTCCTTGCCATAGTCAAAGTATCTACAACCTGAGCTAATTCGATTGAAGCGAGATTCACCAAAGTTAGTTCATAATTTAAAAATTTAATATCAAAAGGTGCATTATGGATTACTAATTTGCCATTTTTAATAAATTCATTAAATTCATCTGCTATATCTCTAAATAACGGTTTATCTTTAAGAAAATTGTCAGATATGCCATGAACTTTATAGGCTTCTATTGGCATATCGCGTTCTGGATTAATATAACAGTGAAACTCTCTGCCCGTTAAAACTTTATCAACCATTTCAATAGCGCCTATCTCTACAATCCTATGACCATTCTTAGGATCAAGGCCAGTTGTTTCCGTATCTAAAATAATTTCTCTAATCGCCATTATTCATCCCAAATAATTTATTATGTTTTATAACCAGAATGGATTGCCACTATACCAAATGTAAGGTTTTTATAAGATACATCTGTAAATCCAACATTTTGAATCATAGTTTTGAAATCTTCCTGGTTTGGAAAAACCCTGATACTTTCAGCCAAATATTGATATGATTGATAATCTCCTGCGATTATCTTACCTATATTGGGCATTACATTAAATGAGTAAAAATCATAAAATGGCTTTAATAAATCATTTTCTATATGGGAAAACTCTAAGCATAAAAATTTACCAGTTGGCCTTAAAACCCTATATACTTCCTTGAGAACATTATCGATAGATGATACATTCCTTATACCAAATGCCATAGTGCAATAATCAAAACTGTTATCATCAAATGGCATTTTTTCTGCATCTGCTAAAACAAATTGGATGTTTTGTAAAATATTTTGATCAATTGCCCTTCCTTCACATATATCAAGCATAGATTGATTTATATCACTAATGGTAAGGCAAATATTGCGATTCTGTAATTTAGCTTTCTGATATAGTTTCAAAGCAATATCGCCTGTTCCACCAGCTACGTCAAGAACATCGCTATCTAAATCTAGCACCATATTACAAAATTCTTCTTTCCAAATACGATGAATTCCGCAACTTATTACATCATTCATTAAATCATATTTTTGTGAAACATTAGAAAATAGCTGATCAACTAAATTTTTCTTTTGCTTAGAGTGAACTTTACTGAAACCAAAATTAACTTGTTGATTATCATCATTCATAAAATTTCTCCCTAGTTTTAGCCATTCTGATAAATCTTGCAAAAGCAAAAATTATAGAATCAACAAAACCATCCATCCCAAAAACAAAATAACGTCTTATAATAAATGCTTTCAAAAAACATAATGGGAATTCAAAAAGAATACGAATATTAGACGCTTTGCGTCTAATAGAGACCATGTCTTTTGCCTGTTCTGTTGTATAAAAATTAGCTTTATTTATTAATTGCTCTATAGAAGTTCCCGATCTATGATAAGCAGGAGCAGCGAGTTTATAAGTTATAGAGTCAACATTTTTGACATTTTCATTGAATTTTACTGCATCTTGAGTCGTACTATTTTTAATATTAGCAAAACTACAAATTCTGCGATCATATATTCTAATAAATCGATTCGCTGGCGCCCAAAATCTTGCTTTTTTATCTCTTCTATGCAAAATAACAAAATTTATATCATAGGCTTTATAAGCATCGTTTTTATTATTTACAAATATATCTTTTATTTCTTGCCTTAATTGAGGAGTTAACTCTTCATCTGCATCAATATTTAACACCCAATCATTTTTACATAATGACTCACCAAATGACTTTTGCTTAACATAGCCAGGCCATTTGTTAAAAATAGTTTTTGCACCAAGCTTTTGTGCAATTTCTACAGTTTTATCAGTACTGCCACTATCTATAACAATAATTTCCTCAACAATATCTTTAATACTATTAATTGATTTTTCTATTCTGTTAGCTTCATTTTTAGTAATTATAAAAGCAGAAATTTTTTGCATAGGTTTAATCTAAGGTTAAATTATATCTATAATAACAACCACCTTGAGTTTAAAATGATTTATAACGTTAGTTAATCATGAAACGAAACTTGAAGTTATTATTATAAATTTTTATCACTTGAATGGTATTAGTTACACTGATAGAATAGTATATATCTTCAGTATTATCAAGATATAATGCATAAACGAAAATTATCAATATTATCTATAATAGACGTATCTTTTCGTCAGATGGGCACGATTTACCGAGCAAAAAATCCAATGTTTTTGCTGATATTTATTCTTTCCTGTTTTGCTTTAATTATTTTGTCAAAAAATATTTTTTACCATACAAACAAGGTCTTTTTTTATAGTCAGATAACCATTTGGCTTTGGCTCATGATGTTTTTATCTTCACTTGTTGAGTCAATAGCTTTACTTGAAAATCCGAATTTCCGTATCACACAAAAGAAGCGAGTAAATTTTCCTATGATCAAGAAATTATCTTCTGTAAACGATATTAGTAATTATACTAAAATTCGTAAAATACAAGTAAGAGCAGGAGATATTATTTTACTTGAGAGTGGCGATGAAATACCTTTTGATGGTGAAATATTAGTGGGTAGTTGCTACGTTAGTGATGGCAATATAACAGGATCTGTAGATAATGCTTTTAAATCATCAGATAATGATAATAAATTAGTCGCTGGCAGCCTTATTGAAAGTAATGATTATATTATTATAAAGGTTAGATTTGCTGTTAATAAGTCATTGCTAGCAAAAATGACTAAATTACTTAAAAATATTGAAAGACAAGCAATGCCATCTGAGATTGCTTTTGAACGATTAATGCTTGGCTTATCGATATTATTTTCAGCAGTAATTTTTATTATTTGGGTTATAGCTGATTATTCTGGCGTTACTATTTCTCCGATTCATATAATAGCTCTTACTGTGATTTTATTACCAACTACTATCTTTGCCTTACAAAAATCTATTATTTATCACAGTCATGCGAATCTTGCGTTGCGTAATATTAAGGTTCAAGACCAAATTGCATTTGATAATGCTGCTGATATTAACATAATATTATTAGATAAGACTGGCACTATAACCGTTGGGCAGCGTCAGATGGTGGATTTTAAATTAACTAAACAAAATATTAAAGAAAAAGATTATCTAAAATATCTTTACCTATCTTCGATCAAAGATGAAACCTCTGAGGGCAAAACTATCATAGCTTTTACGTCAAAATATTCTAAAATTTTTAATAAAAAAATTAACTTTACAACTTATCAGCATTTACCTTTTTCAGCAACAAACCCTATTAGCGGCTGTAATTATGGCAAATTTGAAATAAGAAAAGGCACCTTAAAAGCAATAGCTAAATATCTTGGTAAAAATATAAGCCAATTACCAAGCAATGTTAAAAAACAAGCAAAAATAATTGCTGAAGAATACGGCACTCCAGTTGTGCTTACGGTAAATAAAGAAATAATAGGTATTATTAATTTGCAAGATAGAATAAGACGTGGGGTCATAAAACAACTAAAGGCACTGCAAGATGATGGTATGAAACTTGCAATTATCACGGGTGATAATAAATTAACAACCGCTCATATAGCGCAAGAGTTAAATATTGATAAATTTTATGTTGATCAAACCCCTGAAAAAAAACTCAAATTAATTAAATCATTCCAGAAACAAGGCTATGTTGTTGCAATGTGCGGAGATGGTCTTAATGATGCACTAGCGCTTGCTCAGGCTGATATTGGTTATACTTTTGAAGATCAAGGAAATGTGCATAATTTACTGCATGAGAATATAGTTGCAAAATATCGTGATTTATCTGGATTATTAACTCTTAAAAAAGAATGTCAAAAAATTACCATTAAAAGGGGCGGATTGACTATCTACTCTATTAGCTCAGATTTAGCAAAATATTTTGTTATTGTACCAGCAATATTTACCACAGTTTTCCCTGTATTATCTAATTTAAATATTATGCACTTTAAATCACTAGAGAGCGTAATATTAGCCTCCTTAATTTTTAAAACACTTAATATACCTGCTCTTGCTCCTTTGATTTTTAATAATAAAAATATCCCTGTTAAAAATAGAACATTATTATGGCGTACTATAACAATTTATAGCATAATTGGCGTTATATCACCTCTGTTGTTTATTAAAATAATTGAAGTAATTATTTATAAAATTGGTTTAATATAACATAATGATAAAAAATTTAGTTTTAAGTGCAGGATTATACATATTTTGCTTTTGTATTATTGGTTTATACAGTGTTATCATATATATATTAGGCTCTAATTTATGGCCTCATCAAGCTGGTGGTAGTTTAATATTAGACAAAAATAACAATATTAGAGGCTCATATTTACTGGCGCAAAACCTTAAAAGTGATAAATATTTTCAATCCAGACCAAATAAACAATTCCACGATAGTTGTGATGTTGCATTATATAGCACTGAGTTAAAAGAATATTTGATTAGCAAATATGATACAGCAACAGGAATTTATGATATTACCATGTTAGTCCCTTCTGCTAGCTTGCATGACCCATTCATTACAACAAGGGAGGCTTTTCTGCAGGCACCTAGAATATCAAGAAATAATAAAATTAAGCTTACTGAAGTAATAGAATTAATAGATGCAAATTCAATCCCGCCCATTATGCCTTTTTTTGAACTAGATATTGTAAATGTAATGCATTTAAATACAAAATTAAAAAACTACAGTAGCTTAAAATTATAAATTAATTAAAATTTAAATTTTCTTCAGGAATACCTAAATTCAAATCACTATCATCACCTGACAATTTTATCCCATTACCATTATCAACATAGAAAAAAATAAAAGTAATAATAATTTTCGGCAATTTTACAATTTGAAAATCTTTTGGGTCATTAGCATGGATATCTTTACAAGCTTTATATGCCTCTTCTAGAAAAACAAAATCATTTGCCTTTTTTTGTTCGTTTGTCTTTTTAATCTTTATACCTCTTAAAGTAATAATGAAATCTACTAAAAAACACTAATTTTGTAAACAGTGTTTAACTATAATTTTTGACTTCTTTATTTCAGTTAGAATTAAAGTCAATTTTTTTGCAGTTAATTTAAGCTCAAATTCAGCTGATAATCTAGAATATGCACTATTTGCTAAATTTTTTGCAAGCTTTTCATTGTTGATTAATAGCTCTAATTTGCTAGCTATATCCTTTTGATCAATTTCTGCTATGAGCCCATCTTTGCCGTTGCGTAATATTTCAGCTGGTCCTCCAGAACGAGTAGCAACTATTGGAGTGCTATTTGCCATTGCCTCAAGTAATATTATTCCAAAAGGTTCTAATGCAGAAGGAAGGCAAAAAATATCAATTTTTTTAAAAAAAGCATCTTTATCTTCAACCCAACCGATAAATTTTATTTCTTTCTCTAAATTGAATTTTTTTACCAAAAAATGTAAATTTTCTTTTTCTGCTCCATCACCTCCTAACAATAAGGTACATTTATAGCCTTTGATTTTTAACAAATACATGGCTTCAATAAGATAATTAAAGCCTTTATTAGCAACAAATCTACCAAAGCTGCCAATAACTATTTCAGGATTATATTTCTTTGGCTTATATTCATTAGTTATTTTTATAGAATTTGGTAGTTTAAACATTCGTTTTCTATCAATTCCTTTGGTTTTAAAATACTCAATTAAACCATCGGCCACAGAAATAATGTAATCACATTTTTTAATACGTTTTGTTTGATAATTATGAGCTATACCCACTAAGGAAACATTATCAGGTTTGAAAAATCTTGCAAAAGAAATAGCTCGCCTGCCATGTGCTAATATAATATCTGGTTTATATATTGCAATAATTATACGTAAATATATTTTTGAGATTAAGCAATATGGAAAAAGATTTGGTAGTTTAATAGTATCAGAACATTTATTATTAATTTTCGCACACATGCTTGTGATATTAACTACATCATGATTTTCTATCTTCAAAGCTTTACTATAATCTAAAAACGACTGTTGAATCCCGCCAAGATCGCGAGAAAGCATAATATTAAATACGCGCATTTTAACCTCCTTCTATTTTCTATTTTAGAGAATTTAAATAAAATTACCACCAGTAATAATAAATATTTAGCGCAAACAATAAACAAGTGCCGCCTGTATGGGTTAATAATTATGGTGTTTATCCATAAAAAATGCAGGGCGATTAAATTCTCTGAATAAAAAATTATAGACATAAAAAGTTATTTGACTAATATTGTTTATATTAGTCAATAATTATAGATTCTTAAGAATTAACATGTGAGGTTTTGTAATGTCAGCAGGTCAGAAGCAACAACATCCTTTTCATTTAGTAGATCTAAGCCCTTGGCCTATATTAACCTCTTTTGTTTTATTTTTTCTTGTCTTAGGCACTGTTTTTTTGATGCATGATTATATGGGCAGTGGTTATGTTGTATCATTTAGCTCTATTGCTTTATTTTATTGTATCTATAATTGGTGGCAAGATGTAGTAAATGAGGGGATTAGCAACCATCATTCTGATAAAGTTAGAGCAGGTCTTAGAATTGGCATGGCTTTGTTTATTTTATCAGAAGTAATGTTCTTTTTTGCTTTCTTTTTCTCACTTTTTTTCTCAAATCTATTTCCAGCTGGTATCTTGGAAGGTATTTGGGTTGTTGCAGAAGGTGCTTGGCCGCCTGAGGGAATTAAAACTTTTGATCCTTGGGATATACCTCTTATGAATACTTTAATTTTACTGCTTTCTGGTACTACAGTAACTTGGGCCCATTACGCAATTATGGAAAATGATCAAAAAAATACTATTAAAGCTTTAAGAATTACTGTATTACTTGGAATAAGTTTTAGTTTTTTTCAAGCCTATGAATATCACCATGCGGGTTTTGCTTTATCTGATGGAGTTTATGCGTCTAATTTTTATTTAGCTACTGGCTTTCATGGTATACATGTTCTGATAGGTACAATATTTTTAGCGATTTGTTATATAAGAGCAACAAAAGGTCATTTTCAAAAGGGTAAGGGGCATTTAGGTTTTGAGTTTGCAGCTTGGTATTGGCACTTTGTTGATGTTGTTTGGTTGTTTCTATTTTTATTTGTTTACGTTTTGGGAAGATAAAATTTTTTGTCAATAATAAAATATTTGGAGAGTAATTATGAGTTTTTGTAAATTTGCGAATCAAGATAGATATCCTTTTAAATTGCCAGAATTACCATATGGTAAAGCAGATTTTGAGCCTTATATCACAGCTGAAGCTTTTGAATATCATCATGGTAAGCACCATAATAGCTATGTTACAAATTTGAATAACCTTGTTGAGCAAAGTGGTGAAATGAAGGAAAATAACCTTGAAGAAATTATTATAGCTTCAAGAACCTTAAATCCTTTTGTTTTTAACAATGCTGCACAAATATGGAATCATTCTTTTTTTTGGCATTCGATGAAGCCAGCTGGTGGTGGAATTCCAAAAGGTGAGATGTTACAAAAACTTGAAAAAGATTTTTTATCTTATAAATCTTTTTCCTCACAATTCAAACAAATGGCTCTTGAACAATTTGGTAGCGGCTGGGTTTGGCTTGTTTACCAGAATAAAAAATTGAAAATTATAACCACATCTAACGCTCAGACGCCAATTACAGAAGAGGGGTGTTTTCCTTTGATCACTTGTGATGTTTGGGAGCATGCTTATTATATAGATTATCGTAATAAAAGAGCTGAGTATATCGATATTTTCATTGAAAAAATGATCAACTGGGATTTTGCTTATTCTAATTTCCTTGCTGCTGTTGAAAATGCAAAAAAATCAAATTAAATTGATTTTGGTTAATTTGAATGGAAAAATTGATTCTGAGTTTGATTTTCTTAATTACTGTTGCTGGCATATATTCAGGTTTGTCTGTTGCGCCTGCAGTTGCATTAACCGGCAGCAGTATTATCTGGTATATTAAGCAGCATTTAGAATTTAACATAAGAAAATTCAAGCTTGAATTATTGTTTATTTTTTGGATTTTGATTAATTTTTTATGGGCGATAGAGCCATCATATAGTTTAATTCATGCTATAAATTTTACTACTGAATTGCTACTTGGTTTGTTTCTATTTACTAATATTGCAAAATTAAATATTAAGATTCAAAAGATAGAGAAAATATTACTCTTTTCATTCATATTTGCTTTATGCATTTTTTGGAGTGAGTATTTAAGTGATGGTTATTTTAGTGTATTATTTCATCAATTATTACAAAAACAGGGAAACTACCATTTCTTATTGAGTAATCTAGACCGAGGAATGGCTTTTTTGACTTTGCTTAGTTGGTTGATTATAGGTTTTTTGCTCAGAAAGGATAATCTTTTTACTGCTGCTTTGGTTTATTTTTCTTTATTAATTAGTCTGTTTTTTTCTGATAATTCGGCTGCTTTAGTGGGGTCTATTATTGCTAGTTTTGTATTTTTACTTACTAGATATACAATATTTGTCAAACCTCAAATAATGTGTTTTTGCTTATTATTTGGTAGTATAGCTATGATAATTTTTGCTTTTTACCTTACACCAAGCAAGATATTTACTTTTTCAGAGAATTTACCATTATCATCTGCTCATAGGTTATTTATTTGGGATTTTGTTGCTGAAAAATCAAAAACTCAGCCTTTAACTGGAATTGGTTTTAATGCGTCCAAGAAAGTCGCAGTAAGTGATAATGAACATATTATGTTCCGAAAAGATAATTTACATCCTTTACCTTTGCATCCTCATAATAATGTCCTACAAGTATATTTTGAACTAGGGATTATAGGATTAATTATCTATTTAGTTATTTGTTGTAAATATATATTAATGATTGGCAGAGATATAGTTGATAAAAATAGAAATTGGCTATCTGCGCAATATTCTTGTTTTACTGCTTATTTTATAATTGCAATGATTTCATATAATTTATGGCAAACTTGGTGGGTGTTGACAACAATTTGGATTAGCTCCTTATTTAGATTGATAGATTTTTCAATTAGAGATCAAAGCCAAAAAATGTTATAGTAGTTTGTTAGACATAATCATTTTTGGATAAAGATAATGGCAGAAAAATTTGCAGAATTGAAGATCAAGGGAAAAACATATCAATTACCAATAAAAAAATCATCCATTGGTCCGGATGTTATAGATGTAACAAAATTATATAGCAAAACCGGGTATTTTACTTATGATGCAGGGTTTATGTCAACAGCATCATGCACTTCTTCTATCACATATATTGACGGTGATGAAGGTATATTGCGTCATAGAGGCTATCATATAAAAGAGTTAGCAGATAAAAAAAATTTCTTAGAGGTCTCTTACTTATTATTAAATGGAGATTTGCCGAATAAATTAGAATATCAAAATTTTAGTGATAAAATAGCCCATCATTCACTTGTTAACGAGCAAACTAGGAATATTTTTGGTGCTTTTCGTCATTTGGCGCATCCTATGGCGGTTATATTATCTGTTGTTGGTTCTTTATCTGCTTTTTATCATGATAGTTTAGATATGAACTCAGCTGCGGGCAGAGAGCTTGCTGCTCTTCGAATGATTGCTAAAATGCCAACAATTGCTGCTATGACTTATAAATATGCAATGAGTCAGTCTTTTATTTATCCTTCAGAGGAGCTTTCTTTTACTGAAAATTTTTTATATATGATGTTTGCTAAACCAAGTAAAAAATACCAAAATAATCCTATTTTATCTAGGGCTTTAGATAAAATATTTATATTACATGCAGATCATGAACAAAATGCTTCAACCTCAACAATTCGGATTTCTGGTTCTTCTGGGCCTAATCCTTTTGCTGCTGTTAGTGCTGGTATTGCCTCGCTTTGGGGGCCATCGCATGGTGGTGCGAACGAAGCAGTAATCAATATGCTAAAAGAGATCGGGTCGGTAGAAAAAATTCCAGATTTTATAAAGCGTGCTAAAAATAAAGATGACCCTTTTAGATTAATGGGGTTTGGCCATAGGGTTTATAAAAATTATGATCCACGTGCGGCAGTATTGCGAGAAACTTGTCAAGAAGTGCTTGAAGAACTTGGACAATTAAAGAATAATCCAATGCTTGAGATTGCCATGGAGCTTGAAAAAATTGCTCTTAATGATGAATATTTTATAGAGCGTAAATTATATCCGAATGTTGATTTTTATTCAGGCATTATTTATGAAGCAATGGGTATTCCATCTTCAATGTTTACAGTATTATTTGCTGTTGCAAGAACTGCTGGTTGGGTTTCTCAATGGAAAGAAATGTGGGAAGATTCAGAATTTAAGATTGTTCGGCCAAGGCAGTTATATGTAGGTCACGTAACAAGAAAAATTCCTTGATGACATATTGACGATGAAAGTTTATGTACAAAAAATTATTTTAGATAATTACCGTAATTTTGAAGAATTGTCGCTTGATGTTAACTCAACTATTGTTGTTATTCTAGGAAATAATGGTAGCGGAAAAACTAATATTTTAGAATCTATTTCAATGCTTAGCCCTGGCAAAGGCATAAGATTTGCAAATCACGATGAAATAGCAAAAAATCAAGCTGGTTATTGGTCAAGTTCAATAGAGATGCAAAGTAAGATAGGTAAAGCGCAAATAAAATACAGCTTAATGAAAAATTCTAAATTGAGATCTATGGAGTATAATGGCGCAAAAATTAAAAATCATGACTTAATTAAAATTGCTAATATTATCTGGCTTACCCCTCAAATGGAGGGAGTATTTTTAAGTCCTGCATCTGATAGAAGGCGATTTCTTGATCGTATGGTTTTTAATTTTTTTCAAAATCATGCGGCCAATCTAAATAAATATAATAAATTGACTAGCGAACGCTTAAAAATACTGACTAATCATTTTAGTCACAATGATTTAATGCTCAATAGTTTAGAAAAAAAAATAGCAGAATTAGCCTTAGATATATTTATCATGCGAAACAAAGCTCTAGCTTTTATAGAAGAGGAAATTAATATATTAGATACAGATTTTCCAAAAGCAAAATTGGCTATTAAAGCTTTATTTGAAGAAGATTTGGCAAATAATGATTTTATAAAAAATTATCTTCTGAAGCTATCAAATAACAGAAAAAAAGATGGCATAACGAAAAGGACCAATTTTGGTATTAATAAACAAGAATTAATAGTAAAACATTCTAAAACTGGTCAATTAGCAAAATATTGTTCTACCGGTGAGCAAAAAGCTTTATTAATTTCAATATTGCTCGGCCAAATAGAGGCAAGTATTAATATAGCTAAAACGACCCCAATATTATTACTCGATGAATTATTTGTGCATTTAGATGATGAGCGTAAAAAATCTCTTGCAGAGTATATAATAAAAAGTAAACTACAAACATTTATTACAGCAACTGACCTTGCCGGATTAGATGAAATTGCTAAAATTGCTCAAATAGTAAAAATTGGATAATTTGATAGAGAATAAAAAATGACAAGACCAGAATGGATTAAAGTTAAAGCTCCGGTTTCACAAGAATACCAAAATACTAAACAGTTAATCAAAGATTTAAAATTGAATACTGTTTGTGAAGAAGCTGCGTGCCCTAACATTGGTGAATGTTGGCAAAAAAAACATGCAACAGTCATGATTCTTGGGTCAGTTTGCACAAGGGCTTGTAGTTTCTGTAACGTTAAAACCGGAAGGCCAGACCTGTTAGATCCACATGAACCTGAAAGATTAGCGCAAGCCGTGGGTAAACTTGGTTTAGAGCATGTTGTTATTACGTCCGTAGATCGTGATGATTTGCCAGATGGCGGCGCAGGCCATTTTGGTGAATGTATCAAACATTTAAGAAAATCTGCACCAAATACTACTATTGAAATTTTGACTCCAGATTTTTTAAAAAAAGATGGGGCAATAGAAATTGTAGTGAAAGCAAAACCAGACGTTTTTAATCATAATATTGAAACTGTGCCTTCATTATATAAAACTATTCGTCCTGGAGCACGATATTTTCACTCTCTAAACTTGTTATATAAAGTGAAGCAGCTAGATTCTAAAATTTTTACAAAATCAGGAATTATGCTTGGCCTTGGCGAAACAGACGCTGAAATTTTGCAAGTAATGGATGATTTGCGTGCAGCTGATGTTGATTTTATTACAATGGGGCAATATCTACAACCTACAAAAAATCATGCTGAGGTAAAACGTTATGTTACACCAGAAAAATTTGTATATTTTGCCAGAGTTGCTAAAATAAAAGGTTTTTTAATGGTAGCTTCCTCACCATTGACTAGATCTTCCTATCATGCCGGAGATGATTTTAAAATTATGCAACAAGCAAGAAGAGCAAAATAATTAAAAATCCTGACTATTATATATATTTGCAAGTCCATATATTATTGTTTGCTCTATTTGTTTATATCTTATAGTTTGTTTCATAAAATTATCCTTCCTTATCCTTAACTGGCGTCCATACGGTAAAGATAGTTTTTCTGAGGAATTATAAAAAAAATTATTTTGTCTCTAAAAACTAGCTTACAACAATGATAAAAACAGGCTCATTTTAATTTTTCTATGCAATAAGGGTAACTGTAAATTTAGCTCCTTTTTTGCCATCGCTTTGGGCGTTAATAGATCCACCATGAACTTCGATGATTTTCTTAGCAACAGTAAGGCCAATACCTCGACCACAAGCTGGTGTTTTCGTCTTTGAACTTACTTGAAATTCATCAAAAATATTGTACAATTCATCCTGTGGAATTCCAACCCCCTCGTCTTGAACGCAGAATATCACTTTTTTGTCTTCCTTTTTTAAACTGATTTCAATATCACCTTTTTTACAATATGTGATAGCATTAATAACCAAATTATCGATTACCTTAATTATATATTGTTTATCAAGGTTACATTTAATATCATAACCAATATTCAAGATGATTTCATGATCATTTTTATTTTCATCGTATAATTTTTGGCATTTCTCAATTCTTTCTAAAATTAACTCACTCAAATTAATTTTTTCCTTTGTAATAGTCAATTTACCTTTGCTAATTCTCGATAAAATAGCAATGTTAGTATCAAAACTCTCAAGCCTAGCAGAACTTTTAAGAATAGTTTTAATAGCATCCCTTCTTTGTTTATCACTTAAATAATCATAACCATCGTTTAAAGCATCAGCCATACTCATCACGCCAGTCATTGGCGCATGATATTCATGCGTTATATTTCGTAAAAACTCAGCTTTTAATGATAGAGCTTCTTGTAATTGTTTTTCCTGAAAACTAAGACGATCAGTTAAATCACCATTTTTTTCGTCAACTAATTCTTGGTATTCTTGTTTTGGTTTGAGAAAGATTATTAATGTACTAATCACCATTAATAATAAATAAATAACCTTGAATTCAGATGAAAATAAATTGGTAGATATTGGAATATATACATATTTATGATAAATAAAACTTGTTAAAAATACCCCAAATATTATGTTAAAAAGTGCCCATTTCCAAGTTATAAGTGAAGATAAAATTATCAGATTGACCATAAATACCATCATCTGAATGCCAGAAAAATTACTAATTAGTACCATCAAAAAGCTAAAACAAATTAGCACGAAAAACATTACTACGTTCCAAAGAATAGCTTCTATATGTTGCTTGCGCCATTTAGAAAGCCATAAAGGATAACTTATGAGCGCTGCAGAAGAAAAAAGAGTTATTGGATAAAATATATCAATCAAATATTCATATTGTATTTGATAGCCCCTATCTAAAGTATGAGCACTGCTAAAAGTTGAAATCATGACAAAAAATCCAAGTATCGAAAATAAACCGTCTCCTTTGGGGCAATTTTTTCTAAAAGTCGTCATAAGATCAAAAGTTTTTAAGCTTTGGTATAGTTTTTGGAATTTTCTTCTCCTATTCAAACGTGCGGCAATCAGAGGAGATGGATCTTTAATCCCAACCCATCCACCGGGTTGTTTTAATAAATAATGACTACCCATTAAGAAGATTAGGTTTGCAAGCATGCCTATAGGCACGCTATTGGCTAAGTCAATTTTAAGTATATAATCCCATGTTATTACCGTAGTAACTCCTGCTATCATTCCTATAATTACAGATTTTTCTGTACTTCTAAAACCAAGTACTGCCATTAAAAAAGGAGTAGTTACAATAGCAGAATAAAATGAAGCAGTAATAACTAACAATTCTAGTAAACTACCTTTTTGTAAAGATAGGATAAGAGCCGCTATACCAATAATCCCAGAAGTGATACGAGCCCAAAATAGCTCATTTTTTATAAATGTAAATTTTAAAGGCTTAAAAAAATCATGAACTACAATAACGGAGGTAGAATTTATACATGAGTCAACAGTAGACATTAGCATAGCCATAACGCCAGCTAACATTAACCCTTTAAGCCCTACATATGAGGAATTAAAAATAATATATTTAACAACCTCGCTTGAGCTAAGAGTACTATCTTTAGCTAATACCAAAACACCAATCCAATCGATCATTATGGCAAGAAATAAACAAGTGAATGCAGCTAAAATAAAAGATCTACTTGACTGAAGGATGCTTTTTGCTATAGCAATTCTTTGAAAATATTGTGGTTGAAAACTTGGTGTTATACACCACATAAAGAAAAACAAAAATTTTAGAGCTAATGGATTTGAAAAATCAAATACTTCTTTGTAATTAAATAGAGGATTAGTTGAGACGGTATGTGTGATAATATCTAAACTATCTAAAGTTATTAAAAGTGTGTAGGCTGATAATGGTATTGCAAATCCGAATGTAAAAAATTGTATCACATCAGTAAAGGTAACTGATTTTATTCCTCCTAATGATGAGTATAAAGTTACAACGGTTGTTGCTATTAAAATACCATAAATAGTTGGAATACCAAGGGCATATTCAAAGACTAAACCAGCCAATTTTAATTGTATAGCTATTAGTCCTGCAATACCAATAAAGCTCGTGATAGCAGTAATTATCCTAACTCTCTTTCCAAATAAATCTCCCATAGCTTCAGCAATCGAGATTTTACCTAAAAATTCTCCCATACGCGGGATAAAAATTGCTCCCATAAAAAATAAGCCTAGGAAATCACCTAATATAAAAGCCCATATAAAGTACAGACCGTTTGTATAAACTTCTGAAGTATGCGTGTAAAAAAACTCTCCGCTCATCCAAGTAGCTACAATAGTTGCAACAATGGTTGCAGTAGAAAAATTACGATCCCCCACTGCATATTGTTTGATCGTGCTGGTACTACGGCTTGTCTCTAAACCAATTATTAGCGTAACAACCAAAAATCCTATAAAAATTAGGCCATCTAAATTCAGATCCATTTCTAATCCAGTTTTATTAATAAAGAACTGTTGTTTTTACTCATTTTGCATATAATGTCAACCAAAAAGAGGCAAAAATCAAAACAACTTATGAGTATAAAATAATTTTTTTAAAAATACCATAGGTATGTGAAAAAAATTTGCGGCATTGCTAAAGTTCGATATGATAGAAAATTCTCTCATCTTCTTTTTTTAAAGATATTCTATCTATATCTTATTTAGCAATGCCATTTATAAAATTAAATAGAAATTGATATAATCTTACTTGAGTGATATTGTGTGTAGAATTATCGATATTTTAAGATTTCATTATATTATTTGCAACTGCTAATTCTTCCTGAGTATTAACACCGACAACCAATTTATGTTCTTTAGAGGTATAATAAGTTACTTTTTCTCCTTTTTCACTACAGATTTGTACCAATTCAGTTAAATATAATTCCACACCTGTTTCTTTTCTTTCTACAGTGAGGCAATGTGGTAAATATTTTTTCAAAATACCAGGGGCAAAAACCATTATTCCAGAATTACATAATTTAACCCTACGCTCCTCTTCATTTGCTAATTTAAATTCTACTATTTTTTTAAAATTACCATTTTTATCGGTGATTATTCTACCATAAGCATTAGGCTTTTCATGCTCAAAAACTAGGGTTGCTAAAGCAGATTGTGTAGTTTCTAAATGTTCAAATAAACCACTGATGATACCAGATGTAATAAGAGGATTATCACCATAAATTACGCCAATATTAGCGTTATCCTTGATCAAATCATCTGCAACAGATACAGCATGAGCAGTGCCCAGTTGCTTTTCTTGCAATATAAATTTACATTGCCCTTTAAATGCATCAAGATATTGTTCAATATGTTTAGAATATACTAAAACCAAATCATTAGTAACTTTATGAGCATTATCTATAACCCTTCGTAACATGGGTTTACCGCCAACTTCATGCATTACTTTGGGCAAAGCAGACTTCATTCTACTTCCCTTGCCAGCAGCTAGAATAATTATTTGTTTATCCATAAAATTTGCCTCAAGTAATTGGAAAATCATAATAAATAAATTATATAATAGTTCAAGCTAAATCCTTATAGTAGCATTAATGTTGAGCAAGTTTATGTATAATTTCTAGCTTCTGTTGATATAAATTTCATTTGTTAAATTTAACGCTAATTAGACATTTTTGTCATAGAATTCAGTGTAGTTTCAAGAATCAGGCTTGCAGCCGTCATATCATCTTTTTGATTACGTTGTTTTCTATTTAAACCCATAATTTTTAACAAATTATTAGCTGCTTTTGATGTTAATCTTTCATCTTGTAAGAATATTGGCAATTGAAGTTTTTTTGCTATTTTATCAACAAATTTCTTTACTATATTTGTTTGAGCACTTGTACTGCCATCCATATTTAATGGCAAACCAATAACAATTGCGCAAATGTTATTTTGCGTAATAATATCATTAATTTTATTTATTTTTTCATGCTCTTTATCTAGGGTAATAATTGAATAAGGCATTGCCATTTTATGATCTGGTGTCGAAATTGCCGTACCAATCTTTTTTGAGCCATAATCAATAGCTAAAATTGCCTGGTCCTTATTAAGTAATGAATAAAATTCATTAATAGATTCAATAACCATAAAATAGGTAATATTTAATATATTTTGCTAAAATTGATGATAGTGCAAATTACCTTAATAAACAATAATCAAATATATTGACACCCGCAAAGATGGGATGTTATCCTCTTGTTTGAATTTGTAAGAGTAAATTTATGCAAAATTTTGATTTAATCATTATTGGTAGCGGCCCTGCTGGCTATACTGCTGCTATACGCGCTGCGCAGTTAGGAATGAAAGTAGCTTGTATAGAAAAGAGAAAAACATTGGGTGGCACCTGCCTTAATGTTGGTTGTATTCCCTCAAAATCTCTACTGAGTTTTTCAGAAAAATATGAAGAAGCAAAACATCATTTTGCTGATATTGGTATCGAAACTTCAGCTAAGTTAGATCTACAAAGGATGCTTGGTAAAAAGGATAAAGTAGTAAAAGATTTATGCAAAGGCATAGAAATGTTATTTGCTAAAAACAAAGTAACTAAATTTACTGGATTGGGTAAAATTATTGATGCCAATACAATTGAGGTGGATGGTAAAAAATTAAATACAAAAAATATTTTAATTGCTACCGGGTCTGAGGTAGCAACTATTCCGGGGGTGGAAATTGATGAAGAAAAAATAGTTTCCTCCACTGGTGCTTTGTCATTAAAATCTGTACCTAAAAATTTGCTTGTTGTAGGTGGTGGTTATATAGGGCTTGAGCTTGGCTCAGTTTGGCGACGTCTTGGTAGCGCAGTAACAATTGTTGAATATGCTGATAAAATCGTGCCTAGCCTTGATAATGAAATTGGTAAAAATCTTCATAAAATTCTTGAAAAACAAGGAATGGAATTTTTACTCAATAGTAAATTATTGGAAGCTAAAAAGTCCAAAGATTCTGTCAAAGTTAAAATTGCTGATGTTAAGGATAATAAAGAAAAAACATTATCTGCTGATGTTGTTTTAATTTCAGTTGGCAGAAAGCCAAATACAGAAGGTTTGGGGCTTGAATCCGCAGGTATTAAAATGGCAGATCATGGTATGATTGAAGTGAATAAGCATTTTCAAACCAACATTTCAAACATATATGCAGTTGGGGATGTTATAAAGGGTCCAATGCTTGCTCATAAGGCTGAAGAAGAGGCAATTGCTGCTGTTGAAATTATGAACGGTCAAGCTGGTCATGTTAATTATAATTTAATACCATCTGTTGTTTATACCTGGCCGGAGGTTGCAAATATTGGCGCAACAGAAGAAGATCTCAAAAAAGCAAATATTAATTATAACATTGGTAAATTTCCATTTTTAGCTAATAGTAGAGCTAGAAGTATTGGTAATACTGATGGTATGGTCAAAATACTTGCAGATAGTAAAACCGATAAAATTTTAGGAGCACATATTATTGGCCCAGATGCAGGCACGTTAATCGCAGAAATTACAGCATATATGGAATTTGGTGGCGCTGCTGAAGATATAGCACGTACATGTCATGCCCACCCTACTCTAAATGAAGCAATTAAAGAGGCAGCATTAGCAGTCGCAAAAAGAACAATAAATTTATAAGTTAAATACTAAAAACTAATGAAGATAAATTTATATAAAGCAGCTTTTGAAGGTTGTAGCTTCAATGTCGATTTAGATAATAAAATTACAGTTGATGAAAAAGAATCTTATGGCGCCCAAAAAAAACAGGAATGGTTAGAATTATTTGCCATTCTTCTTGAGCAAAATGGTGATAATGTTTTATATCAATATATGAATATTTTAGCTCTTATTTGTATGAATGCAGATAGTGATTTTTATAAAAAATATAAATCTATAAATAGTAAAAATAAAGTGATTTATAGAGAAAAAGAAGCTAATCCGCTAGAGCTTGCTATTGTTAGTATGAATTGGACAAGCAAATTAATTAAATTTTGTAAAACTATTGAAGAATGTGAAAATGGTGAGTTAAAAAAATATTATGAAAAATTGCATTATAAATTAAAAGAAAAATTTCATGATGAAACAGCAAATATATTTAAAACCATTTTACCCTTAGCTATTGAAACAAAGGAAGAAGTTAAAAATTTTTCAAAAAAAGAAGATTATCAAGATATAGATTATGTAGAAAAAACAGATGATGTTGTTTTCAATATAGTCGGTGAAACTACTGAAACTTTATAATAAACTAAAATAATACATTAGTGACAAAATATATTTTTATTACTGGTGGAGTAATTTCATCATTGGGTAAAGGAGTTGCTGCAGCTTCGCTTGGAGCTCTTTTGCAAGTTCATGGATATAACGTTAGAATAAGGAAGCTTGATCCATATTTAAATGTTGATCCAGGCACAATGAGTCCTTTTCAACATGGCGAAGTTTTTGTTACTGACGATGGCGTTGAAACTGATTTAGATATAGGACATTATGAACGCTTCACGGGGGTTAAAGCAACCAAAGATGATAGCTATACATCGGGCAAAATATACCATCATTTAATACAAAAAGAAAGACGAGGAGATTATCTAGGTAAAACAGTGCAAGTAATTCCACATGTTACAGACCTTATAAAACAAGTGGTTACATATAATATAAATAATGATGATTTTATTATTTGTGAGGTCGGTGGGACTGTTGGTGATATTGAAGGATTACCATTTTATGACTCAATCAGGCAATTAAAAAATAACCTTGGCAGAGATAATGTATTATATATCCATTTAACTTTAGTACCTTATATTGCTACAGCTGGAGAATTGAAATCAAAACCAACCCAACATTCAGTTAATACTCTAAGATCAATAGGCATCCAACCTGATATAATTTTATGTCGAGCCGACAGGAGCATTCCTGACGATTGTTTACAAAAAATAAGTTTATTTGCCGATATAGAAAAAAATTGTGTAATACCACTCCTTGATCAAAATAGTATATATAGCGTTCCTGTAGCTTTACATCAACAAAATCTTGATAATATTATATTAGGCAAATTCGGCCTGCAATATAATGGAAAACCAGATTTACGTAAATGGCATGAAATTGCAGCTAAAATTAACAATAGCCAAAATAAAGTGAATATAGGGTTAATAGGTAAATATAATTCTCTTGAGGATTCTTATTCTTCTTTAAATGAAGCATTAAAACATGCTGGCATCGCAAGTGAAGCGCAAGTAAATATAATATTTATTGATTCTAGAGAAGAAAATTTTGCTAATATCAAAAAACAAATTGACAAAGTTGATGGTATAATAGTACCTGGAGGTTTTGGTATAGAAGGGATTGAAGGAAAAATAATGGCCATTGATTATGCTAGAAAAAACAATATACCTTTTTTAGGTATTTGCTATGGAATGCAACTTGCTGCTGTAGGTATTGCCAGAGATTTGCTTAATATTAAAGATGCTAATTCTACTGAGGTAACTAGCAATTGTACTAATGTTATTGATTTAATTACACAATCTCCTGCTAAAAATGGCTTGGAACCTGAAAATAAAAGTCAAAATCTTGGTGCAACGATGCGCCTTGGAGGATATCAATGCAAACTTAAAAAAGATTCAAAAATAAGAGAAATCTACGGTCAAGATATAATAACAGAAAGGCATAGGCATCGATATGAATTGAACCCAAATTATTTCAATGCTTTGGAAAAAGTAGGTTTAAAAATTAGCGGTATGTCAATCGATGATAAATTAGCCGCGATTGTTGAAATGCCTAGCCATCCCTGGTTTATTGGCGTGCAATTCCATCCTGAATTTACTTCAAGGCCTTTAGAGCCAAATCCACTATTTTGTTCATTTATTAAAGCAGCAATTGGTAACTCTATTAAAAATTTTTCTGTTAGATAAAATCTATAAAGCAGCATAAGATCAATTTTTTGTTGAAATTTCTCTCAAATTTATAAACATTACATTTATATAAATTTTTATTCTTGATTTTTACAAATATTAATGTATAATTTAATTTTTTAATTATTAAAGTTAAATTGTATTAAGTATGAAAAAAACTAATAAAAATGAAGAAAAAATAGACTTGAATGGTTTTTTAAAAATAATATTTAGCAAGAACAACAAACAATTAAAGTTGCTAATTCAAGAAGATAAAAATCATTTAAAGCAGTTAGACCTTGAATTCTTTAGTAAGACAAAAAACTTTTTGATTGATTGTGCGATAAATTTTTCTAATTTTACAGCGGTAAATTTGTTTTTGGATAATAATTTTTCTCATAAAAAATCGGTAAAACTAGTCTTGGAGAAATTTTGTAAAAACCAGAAATACGATCCTATACCCGCCCTAAAAACTCTTTTAACAAATGAAAATGCTAAATATTATGAAGTTTCAGATCAATTAATATATCAAGTTATGTTTGTAAACAAACAAATACAGACTGAAATACCAAAATTGATACAAGGAAATTTATGGAAAAAAATAAAGGTTATAAATTCAACTTTTTTGAACTCTTCTGAAACTGAATCTATTGAAGATTACTGTCAACAAAATTCGATTAAATTAGTCGATTTCAATAAACATAAAGATGTTATAAAATATTTTTTTGATACAGCTTTGACAAAAAACAAAACATATATCCTATATGATGCGTTAAAGTTTGTTTCAAAATTTAATATGATAGATTTGTTTAATTATGGTAAAGAGGATAAATTGATTTTTTACAAGGCTATCAATTTTAAAAAATGGGATATTCTTAAGATAATGTTGCAAGCAATTAATCAAATTGAAATATCAGATAAAACTAAAACTTTAAATGATTTAGTAGTGATATCAGAGAAATTAGTAACTGGTTTATGTAAAAATATGATAAAATACTATGATGTTAATACTCAAGATAATAAAGGTAACACATTACTACATTATGCAATATTGCACTACAACTTCGATTTAGTTAAATTGCTTGCAGAAAAAGCTGATTTTACAGTAAAAAATAATGAAGGTGATGATATTCTATCTCTCTCTACAAAACAACAAAATTGGGATTTTACACAAAAAAATGCTTTTAAAAATCTGGATAATTTTAAACTTATTAAAGAATATTTAGATGAAAAAATCCGCGAAGAAAAATTGATAAAACCAAATAAAAACGAGCAAATAGATTATTTCTACTTGGAAAAAAAGGAGATTTTTCAGATTCAACCTGAAAAAATCAAAATTAAAACTAAAAAACATCATAAACAAAAATTATTACAAAAATTATCAGACAATTACGGTGCCAATATTAATAATGCAGTTTTTGATAAATTAAATCATGCAAAAATTGACTTAAATGATTATAAGAAATTTATAGAGGTTGAAGAGCTAAAGAAAGAAGATAAATTAACACAAAATAAAGAGATTTTTTCTTGGATAGTAAACAACGAAGAATATTTAAGCAAAAACTTGTTTTGTCACAAATTTGGTGGTCAAGAATATTATTTCACTATAAGCTCTACGCTTAAATTAGATAAAATCAAGGAAAAAAATTGTTTAAATATTATTGAGAAGGGTTTTGCTAAAGCAAGCAAAAATGAATTAGGAATAAAATTATTTAATTCTATTATGGAAATTAAGGATTATTCTGAAGCAAGAGTTTACGCAGATTGTGGATATCAAAATGAGAAAGGCGCAATACTTGTAATTTTTAATAAAACTGCGAACCATACTGAAATTAAAAAACTTGCCCAAGCCCAACAATCAAATAATATTAACAAATTACAAATTATTGATCATAGCGTTTGTAGAGATGAAGCGAAAGAGAAAGAAATAAATATTGAAGAATATAAAATAAAAACTATATCTAAAAAAAGCAATCAATTAAAAAGCAGTAATATTAAAATCAAAAGCATCTTGAATGAGCTGGAAAAACACCCTAATCCCTCCAACCAGAAAGAAACTGCCGGTGATTATAATAATAACGAAACAGAAGATCTTCAAATTATATTGAACCCAGGTAATATGAACCAGCTACGTGATATAGACGAGCTGGCAACGCAAAATATTCTTGGTGATAATTTTGATATTGTTTAATTTTCTAAATTCTATAGGTTATAATTTTCTAATATTTATTTTATTAGAGTTTGTTTGATGTTTTATGAAATTTAGGAACTGGCTAACAGAATCGACTATGTCATCATTTTTGCTATTGGGAAAATTTGTTAATTCTGAAGTAAAAGCACGGTTAAACCCTGACTTGTTTGGAATCATAACTTTACCACTTTCAAACAAATTAACAATTGCGGCAAAACGCGTGATTTTATCAAGAGATGGTTTAATAGCTTTAATATTAGTGACACCAATTAATTTTAAATCCTGAATTAATGATTGTCCGCTGGCTTTATCTTCAATTAAAATAAATCTAGGTTGATATTTATTAATTTCTTTTTCAATTATATTTTTCAAATTTGGATATGATAATTTTTTTCTAATCATATTAATAAGATAATATTTACCATCTAATATTCCCCACAAAGTGCCAACTGTATAATCTGCTTTTTCTGATATTTTGATGGCTGTATCCCAGCTATGAACATAATAATCAAATTTATGAGGAATCTCTTCGAAATAGTGAATATTATTTAATGATAATAAATTATAATTACTTGGTAGTGGTTTTTGTAAAAACTGTGCGGCATAATTTCTGCTACCAATTTCTTTTTCAATATTAATTAAAAAATCTCTTTGATCGCAATGTTTATTTAAAATTTCATTTTCTTGATAAAATTTATGAAATTTGCCAATTTTATATTCCATATCTTGCTCAGCAATTGCTGGAATTTTTAAGAGTATCCAATTACCGGAAGACTCAAGATGAGCTGATAAATCATCTTCATGTAGTCTTTGCATTACCAAAACTATCGCTCCTTTATTTTTATTGTTAAGACGTGTAACAAAAGTTTGTTCAAACCATTCTATGGCTTTATTACGAATTTTTAATGAATTGATTTGAGTTGGATTATGTGGATCGTCAATAATCAAGAAATCTCCGCCCTCACCAGTAGCTGAACCACCAACGCTGGTTGCAAATCTAAAACCATTTTGGGTTGTTAAAAATTTACTTTTTTGATTATGTTTTTTTGATATTTTAGTTTGAGGAAAAATTTCTCCATACCAATCAGAAGTAATAACTAATCTTGTATCCAATGAATGTTTTACGCTTAAAATATTTGAGTAGCTTGCAGCCATTATTCTTGTAGCTGGAAGATGCCCCAAAATCCAAGCTGGCCAGGCAACGCTAACGCAGATAGATTTTAAAGCTCGTGGTGGCATATTAATAATCAAACGCTTTATCTCACCAGATTTTACCGCTTCAAGATATTCTGCAATAAGGTCTATATGCCAATTTGATTGATATTGAGTTGATGGGTTGATTGTGTTAAACACTTTACCAATAAAACTAGAAAAATCTTGTCTTAACAATGCTTTCAGTAAATTTTTATCATAATTCATAAAATCTATTATAAAGATTTTATAGTTTGCACTTAGATGTTATCAAAAAATGCTTATTAATTGACTTTGGATAGTAAAAGAGTTATTTTCGAGTTAAATAATATTTTATAATAAATAATAATGAAAAAAGATAAAAAAATTCCTTTAATGCCTAAAGCAACAGCTGTCTGGCTTATTGATAATACCGCTTTAACATTTAAGCAAATCGCTGATTTTTGTGGTATGCATGAACTTGAAGCTAAAGGGATAGCAGATGGTGAAGTGGCTACTAGTGTTATTGGTAATAACCCAATTGTCTCAGGGCAACTTGATCAAGAAGAAATTGAAAGATGCAGTAAAGATCCAAACGCCAGCTTAAGATTAAAGATAAGCTCTGCTGATGTTATTATGGATAAATCAAAGAAAAAATTAGGAGCAAAATATACACCAATTGCAAGGCGACAGGATAAGCCAGATGCTATTTATTGGTTAGTAAAGAATTTTCCTGATATTAAAGATTCTGATATTATTAAACTTATTGGGACAACAAAATCAACTTTAGAAGCAATACGCAGTAGAACGCACTGGAACATGAATAATATAAGGCAGCGTGACCCTGTATTACTTGGAATTTGTAGCCAAACAGACTTAGATAAAGTCATTACACCGTTAAAAAAGCAAGACTCAAACAAAGTTACTCAGCAAAAAGAAGAAAAAGAAGAAGAGTAAATCTATCGGGTGCAAGAGATTGCAAAGAAAATTTGCAAAATTATTAATTTCAGATAGATATTTGGTATTAATATCTTGCAAAAACGATAAGAAAATATTATTCTCACTGATGCTAGTGCTTGGGCGTTTTGTTTGTCTAGTTGGTCAGGTTCGAAAGAAAGCAGCCAGGGTAAATTTTAAGCGGGTCTTGCGCTAGCTTCAATCAGGTTTGGAATCCACTTATGGTTAAAAATTTAGATTCTTATATTCCCTTTGCGCGTAAATATAGACCTAAAAATTTTCAAGAATTAAAAGGGCAAGAAGTTCTCACTAGAACCTTAAGCTATTGCATCAGCAATAAAAAACTTTCTGGCGCTATATTACTTAGTGGCATTAGGGGGGTTGGTAAAACTTCTTCTGCTCGAATCATTGCCAAAACAATAAATTGTACATCACTTAAAATGCATGAAGCAAATTCGAAAAATGTTGCACCATGTGAAGAATGCAAGAATTGCCTAAGCTTTCAAAATAATAATCACCCAGATGTAATTGAAATTGACGCAGCAAGCAGGACCGGAGTTGATGACGTTCGTGAAATAATAGAATCAAGTGAATATAGGCCTTTATTAGGTGAGTATAAGATATTCATTGTTGATGAGGTGCATATGCTTTCGAAAAGCGCGTTTAATGCTCTTTTGAAGCTAATAGAAGAACCACCTCCACATGTGATTTTTATCTTTGCAACTACTGAGGTGCAAAAAGTGCCAATGACAGTATTATCACGATGCCAAAGATATGATCTGAAAAGATTTTCATTTGAAGAAATATTAGTATTGCTAAAACAAATAGCAAGCAGTGAAAAATTAGAATATGAAGATGAAGCATTAACGATAATAGCCATTAAATCTGAAGGATCAGCAAGAGATGCAGTAGCAATCTTAGATCAAGCTTCTAGTTATGTTCATAATAAATCTAATGAAGATAACCTAATTGATGCTAAATCAGTTAATAAAATGCTTGGCCTTACGCAGGTTGAATCAATTTTAAAATTAATTCAACTAATTATTGCAAATAACATTAAGGAAGCGATTAATTTACTTGAAGAAATATATATGGATTCAAGCAATCTAGAATATTTTATCCAACAAGTAACAGATTTTATCGCTCATTTAATTAAAGAAAAAACCATTAAAGCCTTTCATAATCCAATATATATAAAATATTCTACTCAAATTACAAATATTTTAATGGGTATGAGTTTATCCAGATTGAGTATTTTATGGCAAATATTTAGTAATGGATCATCTGAGATAAAATCTTCACATAATGAATTGATAACTGCCCAAATGCTGATAATTAAGGCAGTACATTCATGTAACATGCCTAAGATTGAAGAAATTTTATCATCTGATGATGTGCAAACACAGAATGAACCGAATGTTTTAAATGATAATGTAAATGATGATATTTTTGATTTTTTAAAATTTTGTCATAAAGAAAATGAAATGGGAATTTATTATTTTTTACTTAATGAGGTAGAAATTGATCAATTTAGTAATGATAATTGTAAAATAAATTGTACAAATAAATTTGACAAAAAGGAGCTACTTATATCTTTACTTACAAGATGGTCTGGCAGAGAGTGGGATATATTAATTTCTCAAAAAGAAAAAATTAATAGTTTAAAAAATCAATTAATGAATGAAGTGAAAAATAGCGAAGATTTTACCATAATAAAAAATTATTTTCCTAATAGCGATATTTCCGATATAATCTTTAAACCATAAAAAAATTAAATAATGTAAAAATATGAATATTAACCAGTTAATGAAGCAAGCTCAGTCTATGCAGAAGCAGATGAAAGAAATGCAAGAAAAAATGGCGCAAAAAATCTTTGAAGGTAAATCTGGCGGTGGCCTTGTGGTTGTAAACATGACCGGCAATGGTGAAATGAAAAAACTATCTATTGACGATTCCCTAATGAAAGCAGAAGATAAAGAAATGTTAGAAGATCTAATTATTGCAGCTTACAATGACGCAAAAGGCAAAGCTGATGAAGAGACAAAAAATAATATGAGCGGCACTTTTGGTAATATGGGTAATATGGGTTTACCATTTTAAAATTATAAATTTTTATTATTATGCTACAAAATATAGAAAAAATGAGTTTTGAAGATGCTTTAGCTGAACTTGAAGAGATAGTTAAAAAAATTGACACAGGTCAGGAAAGCTTGAATGATGCTGTATCAAGTTTTGAGCGTGGAATGGCATTGAAAATGCATTGTGAAAAAATGCTAAAGGATGCAAAATTAAAAATAGAAAAAGTGACCTTGGATAGTGAAAACAAAATTAAATTGACAGAAATGGAAATATGAAAAAGCCGATTATAGGTATTTTTCTTGATATAAACGAAGATTCTAAAAAATATTCTTATGCAGCGCGGCCATGGTATGCCCTTAGATGTTGCTATGCTAAGAATGTAGAAAAATACGGTGGCTTGCCAATAATGTTGCCCTATAATCAAGACATAGATAATATGTTAGAGCTAATAGATGGCTTAATTATTCCTGGCTCTGATGAGGACATCCATCCTAAATTTTATCAACAAGAAATTACTTATAATAAAATTAAAACAAAAGATGAGCGCGCTAACTATGAATTAGAATTTACCAAAAGAGCATTAGCGCAAAACATGCCTATTTTCGGTATTTGTAATGGATTACAACTAATTAATGTAATTTTTGGTGGGAGCTTGATACAACATATACCAGATTCTTATAATAGTAATATAAATCATGAACAACCTCCGCCTAAAAATATACCAACCCATTCTGTAGATATAATCCAAGATACACTGCTGGCAGAATTGTCACTTGAGCCTACAATTATGGTAAATTCGACCCATCATCAAGCCATTGATAAAATTGGCAATGGTTTAACAGTTGCAGCTATTGCGCCAGATGGTATTATCGAAGCAGTTGAGGCAAAAGAATATAAATTTTTAGTTGGAGTTCAATGGCACTCTGAATATTTAAATTCAGAATTAGATAAAAAATTATTTAAAAAATTTATTAATATGAGCAGCAATCAGAATGAATGCAACATAGAAGAAAGAAGATAATTTAAACGATTTATTAAATAAATAATTTTATCTTATTTTGTAAATTTTCGTTAGAAGCTATAAATATATCATCTTTAATGAATATTATTCCACCAGCTTCACAAATTAATAATTCTAACCCCTCATGAACATTGACTTTATATGTATCTATTATAAAATCTAATTTGCCGCTCGCAAGTAAGATAGCTTGATATGAAGAAGATTCAAAATTTCTAATATTTTTTGAAAAATTTTGTACTAAGGCAAGATTTTTATTATTGCAACCTAGCAAAGCTTCTTCTAACTTATTTTTTCCAGATACTCTAAGCCTTGATTTACCACCATGAAAATCTTTTAAGCTTCTCTCAAGCCATGCACCCTTGCCTTTTTCTGCATAATAAGTATAATTTAAAGCAGGAAAATTTATCACCACCTGCTTAGCAGCTAATTTATCTTTTTCTTTAACTAAAATGGTTGCTATTACGGCAAAAAAAGGCAATGACCTTGAAAAATTTGACCTACCATCCAAAATTTCAACTAATATAATTGACTGATTATTTTCTGCCGATACCGTACTATCATCAAATAAAATATTTTTATAATATTTACCTAGAGATTTCTTAAGATTTTCTTCCGTCTTAATGGTTGCTCTATTAACAAAATTCTCTGTTCCTCTAGATGAATTTTGTAAATTTTCCAACTCAAAATAATCGCGATGCAGAAATTTTGTTGCATTATGTACAGAATCAATTAATAAATTTATATTAGCGATCATATTGTTATTTTAATCCGCCCTTTTAACAAAAGTTATATCTTCAGTCTTAACAATAATTTTCTCTCCTTGCACTATATATGGAGGCACCATGACGCGTAAACCATTTTCCATTATTGCAGGCTTATAAGATGAAGTTACAGTAGCGCCTTTAATCACCGGATCAGTTTCAACTATTTCAACGATTACAGTTTGTGGTAAAATTATACTCAAGGGTTTATCCTGATAAGATTCAACATCTACATTCATTCCATCAGCCAAAAAAGGTAATTTTTCTTTCATAATTTCCTGATTAATCATAATCTGCTCAAATGATTCAGGATCCATAAAGACTAATAAATTATCTTCTTTGTATAAATATTGCATTTTTCTACGTTCAAGAAAGGCTTTCTCAACACTATCTGAAGAACTAAAACGTTGGTTTAACTTATTACCTGTTCGCAAATTTTTCATTTCAACCTGTACATAAGCACCGCCTTTGCCTGGTTTGGTATGCTCAGGATTTTTAGCAACTATCCATAATTCTCCTTCATAATCTAAAACATTGCCAGATTTTATATCATTTGCTGAAATTCTCATAAATTTATCTTATTTAAGTGGATTTTAAGTAGTTTTGCTAAATTTGGGCATAATATTAAACAGAGTAATTATCGGCGCGGAAATAAATATAGAGGAATAAGTACCGATCAATATACCAAAAAATACAAGTACACTAAAGCTTTTTATAGCTTCTCCACCATATAATATTAGCGCTAAATTAGCAAGTAAAGTTGTAAGCACAGTAATAGTGGTTCTAGATAAAGTTTCGTTTATGCTAATATTTATTAGATCACTTGGATTTTTATTATTATATTTACGCATATTTTCACGAATACGATCATAAATAACCACTGTATCATTCACTGAATAGCCAATTATGGTCAAGATAGCTGCAATAGTACTTAAATTAAAATCAAGGTCTGTAATACTCATAAAACCAAGGCTAAGTAGGGTATCATGTATCAAGGCCATTAACACACCAATAGCAAATTGCCATTCAAACCTAACCCATATATAAAGCATAATTGCTAAAAACGCTAGGATCATAGCCATGGCACCTGAATTAATCATCTGTTTTCCAACTTGTGGCCCAACAAAATCAACTTTTCTATATTCAAATTTATAAGGAAATTTCTCACTTAAAGTTTTTTTAATAAGTTCAATATTTTGCATTAAATTTTCCTCGCTACTAACACCAGCGCGGATAGAAATATCTTTATCACTCCCGAAATTTTGTAGCACTATTTCACCAATTTCAAGGTCACCCAAAGCCTCTCTCATTTTAGTAAGGTCTGGTTTTTGATCTACCCTAACTTCAATGCTGATTCCGCCGATAAAATCAATGCCAAAATTAAATTTATGGACCGTGATCCAAGCAATGCTTACAACAAGCAACAATATAGATAAGCTATAATTAAAATTGCGAATTCGCATAAAATCAAAATTAGTATAAGAAAATAATCTTAGTGGAAAGAAACGCATATTATTACATTTGCAAAAAATTATATTTATCGAAAGTAGTAGGAAGTTACCATATAATAATCAAAAAAACAAATCTTAGATTAGACATCGTTAACAAAAATAATGTT
This sequence comes from uncultured Rickettsiaceae bacterium, assembly GCA_964352655.1. Classification (GTDB taxonomy): domain Bacteria; phylum Pseudomonadota; class Alphaproteobacteria; order Rickettsiales; family Rickettsiaceae; genus Megaera. The sequence goes on along the minus strand of CAYGSI010000010.1, from coordinate 1,772 downwards.
TTATAGTTGCAATGGCAATAAAAGTTAAGGAATTTTCTACCCTTTGTCGTAGTTTAAACTTGATTTTTTATCATAAGGATATAGATTCAATTGACACATCTCCATGTTCGGTGATAGTTTGGCATGTATAAGTACTTGACCTTGTTTAAAAAAAATATTATGATGAGTAATCAAGTTAGATAACATATAATTAATTGTTTTAAGAAAATGAAAATTTTAAAATCTCTCAAATCAGCTAGGTCCAGAGACAAAAATTGTCGCATAGTTAGAAGGAAAGGCAGGACTTTAGTAATAAATAAAATAAATAAAAGATTTAAAGCTAAGCAAGCATAATTCTACCAAGTCTTTTAACTTGATTGATTTGTATAATACAAGTGCTATATTTAGAAAGTATATTAAGTTAGTTGGTAACCTAAATCAATGAAGTGTTTTTTTCGTTTATTAATCTTATACTTGATAGCCCTGTTTTCATTACCAGTTTGTGCAAAAAATCCTGTTTTAGTTAAAGTTTTTGAAATTACTGAGTTTGAATTTCATGAAAAATACATTGCTATTGGTGAATTAGAAAAAATTGGCAGTAAAGCATATTTTGCTAAAGTTAATGGTGTAGTAGATTATGTTGTCCAGAAGCAAAATGCTGAAATCTTACGGGATGAGATATTAATATCAATAGATTCAGAGATTGCAGAACAATCAAAATTAAAAGCAGAAGCAAATTTAGCTTTGGCAAAATCAAATTATACTCGAGATTTATCGCTTTTTAAAAAGAAAATTATTAGTGAAGAAGTTGTTAATGCTTCTAAAGCAGCCTTAGAAAGTACAAAAAATGATTATATAACAACGTTAGATCGTTATAGTGATATGATAATCAAATCCCCTTATAATGCTTATGTTGGAGTTATAAGAGCGAAGATAGGAGATGAAATCCAGGTTGGAGATTATTTATTTAGTTTAATTACAGATAGTGATTTTTACAGTTTTATAGAAGTACCACAAAATATGAGAGGTAGAATATTAACAACAGATATTGTCAATACTTACGTCGATGGCAAGACTATCAAAGGTAAAATATTAGCAATATCTGATTATGTTTCCTCAAGTGGTACTATTACGGCAAAACTGCAATTCCCTGGGAATAATTTATTAACTCATGGTACTTTTATAGAAAATGAGATTATCTTCAATAAGCATAAAAATTTGGGGATTCCTGAAAAAGCAGTATTAAAAAATAATATGGGAGATTTTATTTACGTCATAACTCCAGATAATAAAGCAAAACAAATTTTTGTAAAATTAGGTGTTAGAACAAATAATATGATTGAGTTAGCTACTGATGGTTTAAACATGGGAGATAAAGTAGTAATTGAAGGTTTAACTAAAATATATGATGGCGCAGATGTTATAATAAATGATGATATTGAGCTATCAGAATAATTTTGTCCAAAAGTAAAGATAATAGGATTAATCAAGAGTCGGTCATAAACTTTGTGTAAATTGTAAAGGGAGCTAAGTAAATTTTTGTGTAAATTGATATTAGATCTAACATATGATAGAAATACGAAACTATTACCCAAAGCTCTGAAAGACTACCCCTTCTTTATTACGCTTTTTGTGGCTAGGTATTAATTTATTTTGTTCCCATTTTTGGCACTCCTGACAAAAATTTTCTATTAAATAAAATATGATTGTGATACATTTCTTCATGGGGTTTACCTCGTCCTGACTTCGGAAGTTTTTTTTAAAGAAAGTAAGTGTATCTATGGCATTGCGGC
>CAYGSI010000009.1:0-37364 GCA_964352655.1 uncultured Rickettsiaceae bacterium | reverse complement strand
GCCCTATTTATAGCGTTTTCTTATGGATCTGGCAACTACTTTATACTCTTAAATCACTTGCTGCATATAGGATAAAGGGATTTTGATGGAGGGACTAGCTCTCCTTCCCTATCCTTAACTGGCGTTATAAAGTCAGTAAAAAATTAAGAAATATTATTTATTGAGATTCAAATTCCAGCAATAATTCATTAGCTCTTTTAATTACAGAATCTGGCAAACCAGCCAATTTTGCAACATGCACACCATATGAACGATCAGCAGAGCCCTGAATAATTTTATGCAAGAAAATTATTTTGCCATTATCTTCTGATATTGAAATAGTATAATTCGCAAGCGCAGCTAAATTTTTGCTAAGTAAGGTGAGTTCATGATAATGGGTTGCAAATAAACATCTTGCTTTAATATCATTATGTAAATATTCAAGCACAGACCAAGCAATAGCAACACCATCATAAGTTGAAGTACCGCGCCCTACTTCATCTAATATCACTAAAGAACGATTGGTACTTTGCGATAATATTGCAGAAGTTTCCAGCATTTCAACCATAAAAGTAGATTGACCGCGCGTTAAATCATCACCAGCACCTACTCTGCTAAATATTTTATCAATAACACCAATTTTTGCTAAACTAGCTGGAACAAAACTACCAATGTGAGCTAAAATAGCGATAATAGCATTTTGCCTTAGGAAGGTGCTCTTACCAGACATATTTGGGCCTGTTAGCAACCAAATTTTTTCATTACTATTTAAATCACAATTATTTTTAGTAAAAGATTCATTGTTTAAATGTAAAAATCTTTCAACTACAGGATGTCTGCCATCCTTTACGGTAAAGTCAGTGCCTTCTGTTAATATTGGTTTTGTATATTCGAATTCTTCGGCTAAATAAGCAAAATTTGTAAATAAATCTAATCTTTTTAAAGATTCAGCTAAATTGATAATTTGTTTACTATTTGCTATAATTTGCTGACAAACATCTTGATATATTTCTTTCTCAAGGGCGTTAAGCATAGTTTTAGCATTCAAAATTTTGCTTTCTAAATCTTTTAACTCTGAAGTGGTATAACGTACTGAATTAGCGGTGGTTTGCCTATGAATAAATTTTTCATCAGTAATTTTACCGCTATGTCTTGATGTAATATCAATAAATAAACCGATAACGTTATTATTAGAAATTTTTAAGCTATCTATACCTGTTTCTTTTCTGTATTGTGTTTTTAAATTATTAATAAATACACGACTATTATGAATTAATTCTTGTAATTCGTTAATTTTAGCATGAAAACTATGTTTTATTATATCACCTTCATTAATATTATTTGGCGCATTTTCTTTGATTGAACTATCAATTAAGTCATGTATCTCTGAATTATCCACTAATGGTTTCAATAATGTTTGTATATTTTCAGTGATTATTTCAGAGATATTAATAAATTTTGCCCTTACTTCTTCAGCAATTAATATTGTATCTTTAATACTCAGTAAATCTTTGGGGATAGATCTACTCATTTGAATACGCGTCAAAGCACGCTCTAAATCAGAAGTTTTAGCTAAACTATTTCTAATTTCATGTGTTATGTTGACATTTTTAGTAAAAAATTCCGTTACTTCCAATCTTGCATTAATAACATTTAGATCCACTAAAGGATTATTCAAATATTCATACAACAATCTTGAACCTGGTTTTGTTACAGTATGATTAATAACACTAAATAAACTCCCTTTGACGCCACCATTGAGCGAAGATGTCAACTCTAAATTACGCCTAGTAGATGAGTCAATACTCATAATATTTTGTATATTTAATATTTTTGGCAACGGCAATTTTGGCAAATTACTTTTTTGAGTTAAAGAAATATATTCTATAATGCTACCTATAGCGCTAATTTGAATTTTATCAATTTCACCAATAGCTTTAAGAGATGAAATATTATAGTAATTTTCAATTATCTTTGCGCATTTTTTATCAGCAAAAAAACTATCTACTTGATAAGAAATACGTAAATTTAATATATGCTCAATCTTATTTACCAGTGGATCTGATTTAAATTTCTCACTTAATAATAATTCACTAGGTTTAATTTTAACTAACTCATTTATTAGCTGGTTTTGCGGCAATAAAATGGAAGAAATTTTTGAAGTTGATAAGTCAAGGTAGCAAATTGCACAATTATTTTTATCTATTGCAATAGATGCTAAATAATTAGGTCTTTGAAGATCTAACAAAGATTCTTCAATTAACGTCCCAGGAGTTATAATTCTAGTTACTGCACGATGTACAACAGCTTTATAACCATCACGCTTTTTTGCTTCTTCTGGAGTTTCCATTTGGTCACAAATAGCGACTTTATGCCCCTCTTCTAGCAATTTATTTAAATAATTTTCAAGCGCATGAAAAGGTACACCGCACATAGGAATTTCTGCCTCGTCCTTACGGCCTCTTTTCGTTAAAGCAATTCCAAGTATTTTAGCAGCAATTACAGCATCTTCATAAAATAATTCATAAAAATCTCCCATCCTAAATAATAATAAACACTCAAAATTAGCAAATTTTATATCTAAATATTGTCGCATAACTTGAGTCGCATTATCATAATTATACTTTTCTTGCAAAGTTTTGATATTCATTCTCACTTACTATCGGTTTAAAATTAGAAAAGATATTATATAATAATATTATTATCATTGATATGATAAAATCAATCTTCTATAAAATTTTACTATAATAACTAAATTCAAAATTATAATGCATAAAAAAGTTAAAAATAGGTTAATTTCAATAATGATAATTTTTACTATTTCTTTAGCTGGTGTTTATCTTATCCTTACAAATCTAGAAGATAATATCATATTTTTTTATCCACCATCAGACATAAAAAAAATTGCTAACTCTAAAACAAAAATTAGAGTTGGCGGTGTGGTAAAAGTAAATTCAATTACAAAATTAGATACAAATAACATTAAATTTGTTATCACTGACTATCAAAATGATTTAACAATAAAATATCAAGGCATCTTGCCAGCATTATTTAGAGAAAAACAAGGAATAATTGCCGAAGGCAGGTTAATAAAAAATGTTTTTATAGCTAACAAATTATTGGCTAAACATGATGAAAAATATATGCCTCCAGAAATTCAAAAAAATCTAAAATAGTGCAAAAGGATACAATTTTTCAATTATTCTAGTTAATTTAAGTTAAAAATTTTATTTAACTTGGTATCAATTCTTTATACATTAAATCTGAAATGAACGACATCTCCATCTTTCATAACATATTCTTTGCCTTCAACTCTTATTTTACCAAGCTCTTTTGCTTTGGTTTCACTACCAATTTCTAATAGCTCTATACAATTAATAATTTCAGCTCTGATAAAGCCTTTCTCAAAATCTGTATGAATAATACCAGCAGCTTGCGGAGCTTTAGTTCCTACTTCAAATGTCCAGGCATGAGCTTCTTTAGGGCCTATAGTAAAAAATGATTGCAAATTTAGCAAAGAATATGAAGATTTAATAATTTTACTCAAACCCGTTTCCTCTAAACCTAAGCTTACTAAAAATTCCTGTTTTTCTTCAATATTTTCTAATCCTGAAATTTCTTCTTCAATCTTAGAAGAAATGATAACCATATTTGCTTGTTCAGTTTTAGCTTTTTGGGCTATTTTATCTGAATAAACATTGCCAAGCTTTGATTCTGCTTCTAACACATTACAAACATATAAAATAGGTTTAGAAGTAATTAACTGTAATTGCGCTAATTCTTTTTTATCATATTGCTTTTCAAGAGCTCTGATAGGTTTCCCTGCAAGTAACGCATTTTTACAATCATTTAGTAATGTTAATAATTCAGCGATTTTTTTATCACCAGTTTTTACTTTTTTCTCATTAATTGCTATGCGTCTCTCGACTGATTCAAGGTCAGAAATAATCAATTCAGCTTCTACGATTTCTGCATCTTCTACCGGGTCAATTTTGCCATGAACATGCGTAATATTTTGATCTTCAAAACATCTAAGCACATGAATAATGGCATCTACCTCTCTAATATGCGAGAGAAATTTATTACCTAGCCCTTCACCCTTACTTGCACCTTTAACTAACCCAGCAATATCAACAAATTCAATAAAAGCTGGAATAATTTTTAGAGAATTAGCATTTTTTGCTAATTTATCAAGCCTTTCATCTGGTACTGATACAATACCAGTATTAGGCTCAATCGTACAAAATGGATAATTTGCAGCCTCTGCCGAAGCACTTTCTGTTAAAGCATTAAATAACGTTGATTTACCAACATTTGGTAACCCAATAATTCCATATTTTAAAGTCATAAATTGATATTAATTATTGATTCTAAAATCATACCCATAACGCAGGATGCTAACTATTTTATTTATAAAAAGCAAGCATTAATAAACTGAACAGGTACAAAACTGCATGGGTTGCCAATATTCAAAATCCATATGGGCTAATAAGGCTAGAGGGAAAATTAATTATCACCCTTTCTTACTGGCTATTTTTACTTTAGCTTTTTTCTTTGGCTTTTTCTTAGGAGAAGCCATTTTTATGGTTTTTGCTTTAATTCCAAAATGTTTATCAAGTAAACTAGTCATTTTTTTATCTCTAGAAGCAGCACTATCACTACCTGTCACTATAGCTATTAAACTCTTACCGTTTCTATTTGCTGAAGTTACAAGGTTACAACCAGCTGGATTGGTAAACCCAGTTTTTAAACCATCAGCACCAGGGTAATGCGCTGTTACTTTATTATGCCCCTTAATCCTTTTTCCTTTAAATTTGAATTCTGTTATTGAAAAAAAATGATAATATTGAGGAAAATCCCTTTTCATTGCCATTGCTAATTTAGCCATATCAGCTGCAGTGGTAACTTGCTTTGCGTGATGCCAACCATGAGAATTTATAAAAACAGTATTTTTCATACCAAGCTCACGCGCTTTAGCTGTCATTAATTTAGCAAAATTACACTCAGAACCACCAATAGCTTCAGCCACAACAACAGAAACATCATTAGCAGATTTAACGATCATCCCTAAAATTGCGTCTTTAACAGAAATTTTATCGCCTTGACGTAAAAATAACTTTCCTGGCCTTGTTTTAGTAGCCCGTTCAGAAATTTTTAACCTGTTATTTAATGACAATTTACCAGAATCTAATTGATCAAAAAGCATGTATAAAGTCATCAATTTTGTTAATGAAGCTGGATAAATCTTTGAAGTTATGTTTTTAGCATGCAAAACTTTGCCAGTATTTACATCAACAACTAAGCTAGTTTGAGTTCTACAAGGTGATTTTTTTGTTCTAGAGCTTTTCTTTGCTGCTTCTGTAATCGTTGCGTTTAATATTAAACTGACTAATAATAAATATAAAATGATAAAATGTTTTAATTTTAACTTCATAATATAGGATGATATTAGTTAATATCACTTTAGTTTAGATTGTTGTTGAGATATGTTCAAGAAAAAACGAATTTTTATAAATAAATTAAGCACCATATTTTTTGTTTAAATATGTTAGCAGCAATATGCAAGGCAAAGCCATAATAATAGTAACAAGAAAATAAATATCCCACCCTAGCATTTTAACCATATTACCACCATAAACCACTATAGTATGACTAAAAATGCCGGATGCACTGCTTAAACATGCATATTGGGTAGCTGAAAATTGTTTATTACATAATATACTTAAATAACCAACTAAAGCGGCAGTTCCCATACCAGAAGCAATATTTTCAATAGCAATAGCAACTATTAAAGCATTGATATCATACCCCATATGATTCAGCCAAATAAATGAAATATTCGTAACGCTTTGGGCTATAGCAGTTATTATTAATCCTTTAAAATAACCCATACGATATATTAAGTAACCACCTAAATAGGTTCCTAAAATAGTTGCACCTAAGCCAAATATTTTCACTACAGAGGCTATTTCACTTTTGGAAAAACCTAATTTTAAATAAAATGGCATTGCTACTACCCCTAAAAATGCATCACCTAATTTAAAGAAAATAACCGCAAGTAATATTATTATCGCTCCTTCTTTTTTAAAAAAGTCAACAAACGGATCTACTACCATTAACTTCCAAGAATGATAAGAGAATATAGGTGTTTTATTCCTTTTTATTGACACCTCCTTCAATGTTAAAACATAAAATATCGCAACCAAATAAATAAAAGATAAAACAAAGAAACTAGCACTCCAACCATATAAATCGGCAATACTCAAAGCACCTGCACCAGCAATCAAGCACCCAATTCTATAACCAAATACAGCATTAGCAGCCCCAGCTGCTTGTAATTCTGATTCTAGCTTTTCAATTCTAAATGCATCAAAAACGACATCAAAACTAGCAGAAAAAAAACCTAATATAATTGTCAAGAAATATAATTTATCGATAGATATAGCTGAACCCATTGAAAATAAAATTAGGGCTATTAACACTAAACATAAACACATCCAGCTTTTTCTATGGCCTATTTTATTTAAGTAAGGAATTTGTATTTGATCAATAAACGGGGCCCATAGAAATTTCAAAAAATAAAAAATTCGTGCTATTGCAAAGCTAGTGATAATTGCAATATCTACTTGTAAATCATCAAGCCAGGCTGAAATTGTTGAATATATAACAACCAAAGGCATACCGCTATATATCCCCAATATAAAAATTTGCAACTGTCGATAGTCAGCAAAAATTTCTTTTATTTTCATGTTTAAATCGGAAATAAATCGAGTCTATATGTATAGCATAAAAAGGCACCAGCTATCTTTGCTTATATCTGTTTTTTACTGGCTTTAGTATCACTGGTAATTTTTTTTAGCCAAAGCAATAAAAAAACGATACCCTGAAACAAGTTCAGGGTCACGCCACTGAAATTTCAGTACAAAAAAGCACTGAGATTCAGGTTTAAAATATAAACTTATACTTTAGTTACAGCAATCTTTGAGTTTTTGACCAACTTTAAATTTCGGCTGATTATAAGATTCAATTCTAATTTTTTCACCGGTTCTTGGGTTTCTACCATCCCTTGCAGCCACTTTGCTTACAGTAAAACTACCAAAGCCCACCAAAGAAATATCATTACCACTACCTAGCGCATCAACTACAGCACTAGTAAAAGTATCTATCACTTTTTCTGCTTCTACTTTTGTACATCCCCTTTTCTCGGCTATGAAAGAAACAAAATCACCCTTATTCATTGCAAACTCCTTTTAATAATTAATGTTAAATGTTGTGTTCAATTAACCCAACCTATCAGTGATAATATCACCAATCTGATGACTTAACAAAACGCTTAAATAAACAGCACCATATTTGTCAGAAATAATTGCATTTACAACACAGTATTACCAGAAATAATAGCTGCTCTATCTTCAAAAGCATGTATCATTTTTTCAACAGCCAAAGAAAAAAAAGCACCAACGATCTTATTCATTACCACAGACTCAAACTCAAAATCAATAAAAAAACTCACTTTACACTGATTATTTAATTTTTCTATAACCCAATTGCTTTTTAATTGCTTAAATAAACCAGATATAGACTCAATTTCTATAGTAAAGTTTTTATCATCTTCACCTGTTACAATAGATGATCTATAACCTTTACTGATAAAGTTAAAGCTAATTATTAAATCTGCAATAATCTTGTTATTATTACTAGATACCACTGTGGCATTTTTGCACCACGGTAAAAATTCTGGATATTTTTCAATATCTAGTATAATGTTATTTACCATTTCAGCTTTATAAGGCAAAATTTTACTATCTTGAAAAGCTGGCATAAAGCTATTTTAAATAATATTATTCTGAATCAACCCAAGAAATATCACCATCTTTACGATAATAAACTACATTTACTCTATCATTCTTGATATTTTTAAACATTAAAGCTGGTAAATTTTCTAGGTCCATTTTCATTACTGCTTGACCTACGGTTAATTTTAGAATTTTTGTTGCCTTTTCAGCAATAATTACAGGGTTGTCAACATCTGCTTCTGATTCACTGTCAAGGTTATGCTGATTCGGATCTATGATATATTTCACAACATCAGGGGTAATTTCCGATACTTTCATTCTATGTGAATGGTCTTTTAATTTAGACTTATATTTTCTTAATTGTTTTTCAATTTTACTCAAAGCTGAATCAAATGCAGAGTAAACATCTTCTGAAGAATCATTGCTTTTTACTATAGTGTGCCTTCCTGTACCATCATCAACTAGTATATCACAAATAAATAGATGATTTTGTTTGGTAAAATTAACTTTCGCAGCAGGAGCATGATCAAAATACTTATGTATTGAATTAGTTAATCTATCTTGCACATATTCCTGTAAGGACTTTCCCATATCCATACGTTGCCCTGATACTGAAATTTGCATTAATTTCCTCCATTGTAAATAAATTTAAAAATTCTAACAAGAATTATTCTATAAAAGAGGTGTCTTTGCAAGGTTTTTATAATTTTTCAACTGCTTTTTTTATACGATCACAAGCTTTGTTTAATAAATCTTTACTTGTTGCATAAGACAAACGAAAATAACCTTCTAAACCAAAAGCAACTCCTGGAACTACAGCAACATTTGCTTCTTCAAGAAAATAATTAGCAACATCACTATCTGTTTTTAATATAACCCCAGACGGCGTTTGCAAATTAAATAAACCGCTACAATTAGGAAATAAATAAAATGCCCCTTGTGATTTGTAACATGCCAATCCATTAATTTGCTTTATCTTATTTAATACTAAATCCCTTTTTTCTTGAAAATTTTTATTATTTTGTTGAATGTAATTTTGAGGTCCGTTTAAAGCTTCAATTGCAGCAACTTGGCTAATAGAAGACGGATTAGATGTACTTTGTGATTGAATTAAAGCCATAGCTTTTATTATATCTTTATGACCTGCGCCATAACCTATACGCCAACCCGTCATAGAATAAGCTTTTGAAACACCATTTACTATAAAAATTCTATCTTTTAAATCAGGAGCTAAACTAGCTAAATTATAAAATTGAACCTCGTCAAAAGTAATATGCTCATAAATATCATCTGACATTATATTCACGTGAGGATATTTTCGTAAAATTTTAGCTAAAGATATTAATTCTTCTTTAGAATAAACCGTACCAGAGGGGTTATTTGGTGAATTCAAAAGAAACCATTTTGTTTTATCATTTATTGCGCTCTCTAATGTTGCAGCATCTATTTTAAATCCACTATCTATATAAGCTTTAACAATTACTGGAGTCCCTCCTGCAAGTAAAACCATATCAGGATATGAAACCCAATATGGCGCTGGTATAATAACTTCATCCTTTTCATTTATGGTTGCCATAAATAAATTATAAATCACTTGCTTACCGCCTGTGCTAACTATTACTTCATCTATTTTATAATCTAAATTATTTTCCCTTTTAAATTTTGCGCAGACTGCTTCTTTTAATTTGGGCATGCCACTAACATTAGTATATTTTGTCGCACCATTTTTTATCCCCTCAATTGCTGCAGCTTTGATATTCTCTGGAGTGTCAAAATCTGGCTCTCCAGCACCAAGTGAAATTATATCTACCCCCTGCTCCTTAAGCTCTGTGCTCTTTGCAGACACAGCTAAGGTAGGAGAGGGTTTCACCAGACTTAATCTTTTAGATATTATTGACATAATCCTAACCATTTTTATTTAAATTATTTTTAGAATATTTGAACTAACTGGAATTATATGAGAACATGTCTATAAAATCAAATTCAAGAGCTAAAGTAAGATGGTAGCACATAAAATTTTTTCTAAGATGGTGGATTATATAAAGCAGTTGTTAAAAATAATTTTTAATTTACCAAGAATAATCAATGATATTTTTAATAAAATTTCTAATATAGTGAAAAAAATTAAGCATAATTTTAATAATTTCGTTGAAACTAACATGAAATTAGGTAAATATCATTTGGAAAATCAAAATTATAATGATGCAATTTTTAGATTTAAATTAGTTGATAAATTTTTTAAACAAAATAACCGACAAATCTATTATTTATTAGGAATAACATATTTCATGAAAAGAAATTATAAGAAATCTATTGATTACCTAAAAAAAGCACCAGATGAAGATGTAATTAAATTACTTGATTTTATTCAAAAAATAGATGATACCGCAATAATACCAGATAAAATCCATAATCTTCACAGATCTGTCACAACAAATAGCTTCATAAATAAATTTATCGATGAAAAAAATGATTTACCAAAAGAGCTAGTAGTTAAATTATTAGCTTATATAGAAAAATTACCTGATAAATATTCCATCTTAGAACTTGGTAGTAATATTGGATTAATGGGCTTGGAAATACAAAAAAGAATGCCTGAGACTTTTGTTCTCAGCGGTGTTGAAATATCAGATAAAATGATAAAAATGCAAGAAGAATATTATCCAGATGCAAATTATAAAAATATAATCAATTTATCTATAGAAAATTTTTTGGCAACAAATACAACAAAATATAATATTATCACTAGCTTAGGAGGTATTTCACAAAATGCTGATTTAAAAAATATTTTTGCTAAGATTTATAATATTTTGGTCAAAAATGGTTATTTTGCGTTAGCAATTAGAACAAGCAAAATATCTAGTTTAACAGAAAAATATCTTGAATTTGCTTATAATGCAAAAGATTTAGGCGATATATTAGAAGAAATTGGCTTTAATATCTTAGCTTTTAATGAATTAACTATAGCAAAAAATAATAATTACTCTATATTTGTTTGTAAAAAATTATAGAGGTTGATAATTATGAAAAATATTTTTAGATTATTTTTTGTAGTTCGAAATTTAATTGTCACCATTACATTTATTGTATTATTATTATCAAATTCATATGCCAAAGAGCAGTTAGATAATGAAGATGATTATAGTTATAATTATCCGACAAATAATAGCAAATGCATTATCTATGACCCTTATGAAAAATTCAACCGTAAAATATTTTTCTTTAATGGCGTAGTAGATACGGTAATTTTAAGACCTGTAGCCAAAATGTATGGGTTATTTACTAATAATTATATTAAAAATAGAACTGGTACCTTACTTAGCAACATTTCAGAACCTTTAACAACAGTGAATTATATTATACAAGGTAACTCTGAAGGTTTTTTTAAAAGTTTTTGGCGATTTACTATTAATGCAGTTTTTGGTATTGGCGGTTTATTTGATGTAGCATCCAAAGTTGGCCTTACAACACAAAAACAAACATTTAGTAATAGCTTAGCTCATTATGGTGTTGGACCCGGCCCCTATATAGTGTTACCATTGCTTGGGGGCATGAGCGCAAGAGATTTATCTGAACCAATTACTAACAGCCCGTTTAATCCTTTAAAATATGCTTTTCATCCAAGCTTTAAAGATGGATTAACAATGGCAAATATTATTCATTCTCGTCACTTAATTATGCCATTTACGGATTATGTAACAGAAAATTCACCTGATCCTTACATTGCTATAAGAAATGCTATATTAGAACAGAAAGAAGCTAACATGCTTTACTCAGAAGGTTTTAAATGCCCAGTTGTAAAGTAAAAAATTATTTTAACTTTAATTTAGGTAATTAATTATGAAATTTGTTATACAATTTTTATTAATATATTTTGTCTTTAATCCTTTAAATATTTTGGCGGCTAATAACGCAGAACTTAAAATTTATGTTGATAAGCTTATTCATGAAGGTTATCAAATAGTTCAAAATAAACAACTATCAGACGAGCAAAAATTTAAAAAATCAAGCGAGATTATCAGAAAGAATTTGCGCCTTGATTGGATGGCAAAATATAGTTTGGGTCGTAATAGGCTTTCACTACCTAAAAATAAAATCAAAGAATTTGTTGATATATATTCAAAATTCGTAGTAAATGCTTACGCTGATCTTTCAAGCCATTATAACGGAGAAAAAGTAATATTAAAATCTATAAAACCAATTGATGAAAAAATGTTCCTGATTAATATGGAAATTGGTCAAATGGGCTCAGCAACACCTTTTAAAGTTGATTATTTAATACATGAACTTAAACCGCATGAGTATAAAGTTGCTGATGTGATAACAGAAGGTGTCAGTATATTAAATTCCCAAAAAGCTGAGTTTAATAGCGTAATTTTAAGTCAAGGGATAGATGTATTAATTAATGATTTGAAAGAGAAAGTAGCTCGACGTGAATTAAAATCAAAAAGTAATCCCTAAAGCCCCACTTATACATTATTATAGACAAGATTTTGATAAATTTAAGCTTTATCACCTGTTAATCTTTTTATATCAGCGCCACAATTTATCAATTTTTTTTCTAAAAATTGATAACCTCTATCTAAATGATAAATTCTCCTTATTTTTGTTTTGCCAATTGCAGCAAGCCCGGCTAATACTAAAGATACAGAAGCCCTAAGATCACTCGCCATCACTTCTGCAGCAACTAATTTATTTTTACCTCTAATAACAGCATGATTGCCACTAATAGTAATATCTGCCCCCATCCTGCATAATTCTGGCACATGCATGAAACGATTTTCAAAAATATTTTCAGTTATAACAGAAGAACCCTCAGCTAAGGTCATTAGCGCCATAAATTGAGCTTGCAAATCAGTAGAAAAACCAGGATATGGATTCGTCGAAACATCAACTGATTTTAATTCATTATTATATTTTACATTAATATTATTTTTGCTATTTGTAACAATGACCCCAGCTTGAATAAGTTTATCGCCGATATTTTTAACAATATCATAATCAATGCCAGAAATGATAATATCCCCTTTTGTAATTGCTGCTGCTATCATATATGTTCCAGCTTCAATGCGGTCTGGTAATATTTTGTATTTTGCGCCTTTTAATATTTTTTTACCATAAATCGTTAAATTATTTGTCCCCATGCCCTCTATATTAGCACCCATAGATATTAAACAATTACATAAATCTGTTATTTCAGGTTCTGCTGCACAATTTTTAAGTTTTGTCACCCCTCTAGCTAAAGTTGCAGCTAATATCGCATTAATTGTTGCCCCCACAGAGATTGATGGAAAAGTAAAATCACAACCTTTTAAACCTGATTTACTCGTTGCATGGATATATCCCTCTAAAATTTCGATCTTTGCACCAAGCGCCTCTAGCACTGCAATATGTAAATCAACTTGCCTAGCCCCAATAGCACAGCCTCCAGGAAGTGAAACTATTGCATGACCGAATTTTGCTAATAACGGACCAAGGACCCAAATAGAGGCCCTCATTTTCCTAACTATATCATAATCAGCTTTATGATTATTGATATTATTACAGTTTAATTTAATATCAAAATGATCATCATTTATATTGTTTTTTTGAACTATGGCACCATGACTAACTAATAACTCCTCCATAGTATTAATATCAGACAAAATAGGTATGTTAGTTAATTCAACTATTTCATCTGTAAGCAAGCTTGCTGCCATTATTGGTAGCGAAGCATTTTTTGAGCCACTAATTTTTATAGTTCCATTTAGCGGCTTGCCCCCATTAATAACAATACTATCCATAATTAAATCTAAGATTTGCTATTATTACTCATACCCATCACATTATAACCTGAATCAACATAGTGAATTTCGCCAGTTACACCATTTGCAAGATCACTAAGAAGGTAAACAGCGCTATTAGCAACATCTTCTTGCGTTGTATTACGTTTAAGAGGCGCTGTATTAGCATGTATGCCTAGCATAGACTTAAAATCACCAATTGCGCTTGCTGCTAATGTCTTAATTGGACCTGCAGATATCGCATTTACTCTAATATTATTTGGCCCCATATCATTTGCAAGATAACGAACACTCGCTTCTAAAGCAGCTTTTGCAACACCCATAACATTATAGTAAGGCACTACTTTTTCAGCACCATAATAACTTAAAGTGATTATGCTGCCACCATTGCTCATCAATGGCTCTGCTCTTTTAGCAAAAGCAGTAAGAGAATAACAAGAAATATTCATTGAATTTAAAAAATTATCTAGCGATGTATCGATATAACGCCCTTTAAGTTCATTTTTATCAGCAAAAGCAATGCCGTGAACAATGAAATCGATCTCTCCCCATTCTTTTTTAACTAGAGCAAACATATCATCCATAGACTCTTCGCTGGTAACGTCGCACTCCGTGATAAGCTTACAATCAATTTGTGCAGCTAATGGTTCTACTCTTTTTTTTAAAATTTCGCCTTGGTAAGTTAGCGCGATTTCTGCGCCATGTCTTTTTGCTAATTGTGCAATACCCCATGATATAGACATATTATTAGCTACGCCAGTTACGATGCCCTTTTTGCCTTTTAATAATTCTGTTGTCATATTTTCCTCATAAATAACTCATTTGGCAAAAATATAAAGGATGTTATATATATAATCAAATATAATCTCTGCTACTCTGGCTTATATATTTATTTTAATTATAATAGCTTAAATTCTTTAATATTATTACCAAGCTCAGAAAAAGCTTTTTCTAAAGCGTCATAATCACTTGAACGCAAAACAAGGGAAGTACCATGCTCTTGATTTTCAATAAAAGGATAACTACCCATATCTACTGATGGATATTTATTTTGCAATATTCCTAATATACCAGCTATCTTACTTTCTGCAATCATCACTTTATGCGTTAAGTTTTTGATGATTTTACCTTTCTTTAACTCCTTAATAACAAAATCAAGCATTGATTTCATGATATCAGGAACCCCAGCAAGGCAATAAACATTATTAATTGCAAAACCAGGCACCTTAGAAATTTCATTTTGAATAAGGCGACTCCCCTCCGGAATAAAAGCCATTTTTTCCCGACATTTATTCATTTTCTCGCCCCTAGATTCATAAATTTTTGTTAAAAGTTCATAAATATAATCATTGCGAGCATAAGCAACATTAAAAGCCTCAGATATAGCAAGGCTAGTGATATCGTCATGCGTTGGGCCAATTCCACCAGTTGTAATAACATAATTATATTTTTTATGAAGATATAGCACCGACGAGATGATTTCAGATTTTATATCAGGTATCGTTTGAGTTTGTTTCACTACAACGCCTATCTGAGCTAAAGTTTTGGCAATTGTTTGAGTGTTAGTATCCAAAGTTCTACCAGATAGAATTTCATTGCCTATGATTAGTACAGCACATGTCGGATTATTCATATCAGCTCAAATTGATGCCCATAATTTTTGCTTGCTTAAGAGATATATTATAGGCAATATTTAAATAAATTAAAAACAAGATTTATTTTCTATCACCAAATAATCTTAGCATATATAAAAACAGATTTATAAAATCAAGATATAAAGTAAAAGCGCCAAGTATTGCCATTTTTTGACCAGCCGCGCCACCACCAACACTAAAATAAATGCTTTTTAATTTTTGAACATCCCAAGCAGTTAGCCCCATAAATACAGCTATCCCAATTAAAGAAGTTGCAAAATGAATCGCTGAACTTTGCAAAAATAAATTTATAATCGAAACTACTATAAGGCCAATTAAACCCATAATCATAAATGAACCCATTGAAGTTAGGTCTTTTTTAGTAGTATATCCATATAAACTCATTGCACCAAAAACTGAAGAACAAATTAAGAATGTGCGAACCAAAGACTGACCCGTATATACCAAACCAAGATAAGATAATGACATACCCATAAGCGCAGCATAAACCCAAAATAAACTACGAGCCATACTTGTTGACATTTTGTTCATTCCCATGAAAAAATAAACAGCGATACCAAGCGGAGCAAAGGTGATAACCATTCCAAGGCCTGATGTCCCCAAAAACTCTCCATCTGGACCAATGTTAAACATAATAGCAGAAAGCGATGGAAAATGAAGAGTTGCAAAGGCAAAAATACCAGTCGTAAGTAAACCAAGTGCCATGAAATTATATATTTTTAACATATAATCTCTTAAACCTTCATCAAAACCACCACTCTCTTTAACAAAAACTTTTGAATAATTAGCCATGATACACCTCAAATAATTAAGTAACATACATAATATATAGATTCTACAGATATTTTTCAAGAGTATCAAGGACTAAGATAATTATAATTATTGTTTTTAATTAGAATCACCTGTTAAATCAGCAGATAATTCATCTTCCGGAAGTTCTTCAGTTACATCAATACTAGAATTATCATTGTCAACACCATCTGAGAATGATAATTTTTTTTTGCTTATTTTTGACCATGATTTGTTCTCCTTCAGCCATTTTTCTACTTCCTTAATCGGCACTGTAGGTGGACATTCATATTCTTCCTCTATTTCATTTTTAGACTTAACCGGAGTGGTTGGCTCATCTTGACTCGCAGTTATCTTATTTTTTTTATTAGTTGCATTGAAATAATCGCTCTTCCTTTTAGTCATTTTAACTAACCTTTTTATTAATTTAAGAAATAGTAATTTTTACTTTAAAATCACTAATCCTATTTATTAATTTTATTTTAGTAAAAAATCAACCTTTTTATTTAAAAAAATTAATTTATCTGTTGTTTTGATGAATGCAAAACATTTATTTTTTTTAAAATTGCTAATGTTGTTAAAATGACACTTGACGATAGCAAAACAACGCGATATTATCCAAATTATTCCATGGATACCCATATTGGTCCAAATTTTACCAATTTTATGTTAAAATAGACATCGAGACTGAAAAATTATTAAAAATGTGAGCCAATGAATATTTTTCTTTCTAAATATCAAAATAAAATTGATAAAAAAGGCAGAGTATCTGTGCCTTCAAGCTTCAGGGGAGCTTTATCTCAGGAAAATTTTCATGGCATTATTGTTTATCCATCTTTTAAAAATAATTGCATTGAAGCTTGCAGCATGTCTAGATTGCAGCAAATATATGAAATTATTGAAAATTTAGATCCATATTCTGAGGAAAGAGATGCATTTGAAACTATTATTATGGGTGAATCTATACAATTACAATTTGACAATGAAGGCAGAGTAATTTTGCCAAATAATTTAACAAGTCAAGTTGATATTAACAATCAAGCTTTTTTTGTTGGCAAGGGTCTAGTGTTTGAGATATGGAACCCAACTAATTTTGAAATTTATCTTGCAAATGCCAAAAAAATAGCAGCTTCAAATAGATTTATCCTTAAGAATAAACCAAAAACGGAGCTAAAAAATGGATAATAACCTAGCAGTTCCACATTTTTCTGTAATGTTAAAGGAGGTCATTGATTTTTTAGAACCAAGCAATAACAAATCTTATTTGGATTGTACTTTTGGCGCTGGTGGATATACCAAAGCTATATTACAAAGCGCTGATTGCTTTGTGACAGCTATTGATCAAGATCCAAATGTTAAACAATATGCTGATAAATTAACTAAACAACATGCTGGCAAATTTAATTTCCTGCTCGGTAATTTTGCAGATAGTTATAGCTTAACAAGCGATGCAAGATTCGACGGTATTGTAGTTGACCTTGGTGTTTCATCAATGCAATTAGACGAAGCTCAAAGAGGTTTTTCTTTCATGCGTGATGGCAAATTAGATATGCGCATGAAAGATAGTGGCTATAGCGCTGCAGAATTTATTGCAAATGCTTCAGAAGAAAAAATTGCTGATGTAATTTATAAATATGGTCAAGAGGTGCAGTCAAGGCAAATAGCCAAGGCAATTGTTAAAGAAAGAGAAAAAGAGCCAATTACAACAACATTAAGATTAGCAGAAATAGTTAGATCTGCAATGCATTACCGAAAATCAAAGATTGACCCTGCAACAAAAACATTCCAAGCAATAAGAATATACATCAATGAAGAACTCAAAAATTTAGAAATTTTTTTAAATAATTTGCATAAAATACTAAAGCCTGGCGGACGGATTTTGATAGTTTCATTTCATTCACTGGAAGATTCTATTGTAAAACATTTTTTCCGCGAATATTCAGCTAAAAAAATAGCTCAATCAAAATATAGCAACAAACCATTGGAGATCGATGGAAAAAAATGGCTACAAATTATTACCAAGAAACCAATAATGCCAAGTAAGGATGAAATTATAAAGAATCATCGCTCAAGGTCAGCCAGACTTAGAGTAGCAAAAAAATTAGAGGGGGTAAAATGATTCTATATCGGGCCCCAGCCTATATAATTCTATTAATATGTTTGGTTACTATATATGGACTTTTCAAAATAAAAGATAATGTAATGAGCTTGAGATATGAACTCAGCGAGATCAATAAACAATTAGCGCACGAAGAAAATGCTATTAAAATTTTAAAAGCAGAATTTGCTTATTTAAGCTCACCACAAAGAATTCAGCAGCTGGCAGATAAATATTTAAATTTAAAAGAAATTAGAACCACCCAAATAGTTAAAGATCCACTGCTTGATAACTCTAAAAATAAAACGACTACAGCTTCCAATAATTTTAAATTATCAAATAAAGAGAGTAAATGGATATATAAAAAAGGCCCAACAAAATATTTAATCATGACAAAAGGGGGGAAATAACTCATAAGTGATTAAGAATTTAGAGTCTATCATAAATTATGACCAATAAAATCATAAGGATTAACATGTTTGCCTGATAAGTTAACTTCAAAATGTAAATGCTCTCCCTTCACATTGCCTGTATTACCTTGAATTCCTATTGCTTGCCCCCTAATTACTTTATGCCCCTTTTTTACCAAAATTTTACTTAAATGAGCATATTTAGTAATGATTTTATTACCATGATCTATTTCAATAATATTACCATATCCATTTTGTTTACCAACAAATTTCACCCGGCCATGAGCGCTACTATATATTGGTGCTTTTTTTCTACTTACTAAATCAGTCCCACAGTGAAATTTATATTTACCATTCATAGGATGCTTACGCCTCCCATATCCACTTGTAAGGCAAGCATTACAAGCTGGCAGCATTACAGGAACATAAGCAATTATGTGATCTAAGTTTGATAATACTGACTTTATATTTATTTTTTTACTATTAATTTTGGCTATTTTTTTAACATATTTTGCTCCACTTTTTGATAAAATATTATGTTTTACCTGTAATCTATCTAGTAAGCTTGCCATTTTTTTGATTTTTTTTCTAGCTTCTGTTGTTAAGTATCTTTTAGATTTATATCTTGCTTTAAAATTATTTAAATATTTTGGAATATAATCCTTTTCATTAGAGATTATACCCAATTTTGCAAAATAAACCCTACCAGAATTATCAATATTGGCTAGATCATAGGTAATAACAAGATCACCACGATCAAATTTATATTTACTCTCTAAAACTTTAATCGTTGCTTTGTAAGATTTAATAGAATAACTATTAGTGCTGCAAGCCTGTAACAACGATAGGACCAGCAACTTGAGAACAAAGCGTAAAAACATCCAAACCTATTTTATAATTAAGCAAAGATATTGTATTGATACAGGCTTTGCAGAGCAATAAATTTATTACTTAAGAAGATTTAAAATTTTGGTTCATTAATTTTTGCCAATCATGAGAAAAATCAGAATATAATTTCATTGCATTTTGATAATTAGAATCAAAATTTTTTCGCTGAAATTCAAGAAAATCATCTACTGTTTTGCACTTCAATAATTCTGAGCCAAATTCTACATTATCACCAAGATTCTGTTTCAAATTATTCATCAAATTTTTAATCATATCCTGTTGAAGATTCGACATTTCATTTTGTTTTAAATCCATACAGCAAAAAAATAATTGTTTTTTTAACTCGGGCGTTATAAAGGGTTCAAACATTTTACACCAAATATGATTATGCAAATCATGTTCATTTTTTTCATGATTCTTGGCTTTAGCATTAGATGATTCTGTTTTATTCATAAACTTAAGCTCCTAATAAAATATAACTATAACTAATAATGTAGTTAATTATATTCTACATTAGATAACAAATAAATAATAATTTATTACTGTCTTACATCACGAATTTTATCAATTTCTGTGCTCTTTAAGTCCAAATTCGTTCTAAATGGATTAATATCTACCCCTCCTCTTCTAGTATATTTTGCTAAAATTGATAATTCTTTAGGCGAACAAATTTCCATTAAATTAACAAATATGCGCTCTACGCATTCTTCATGAAAACCGCTGTGGTTTCTGTATGAAATTAGATATTTAAGCAATGATTCATGATTTATCTTTTTTCCTTTATATTTAATCATAATTGATGCCCAGTCTGGCTGATTTGTAACTAAGCAATTTGATTTAAATAAATTTGAATATAATATTTCTTCAACTTCATTATTTGTAACTGATTCTAATTTTAAAAAGGATTTATTAACTTGATAATCATTAATTTCTATATCAAGATTATCAAGGCAGATACCGTCAAACAAAGCCATATTAGTTTTATTATATTCATCTAATTTACCAATCTGCAGTTTTACATCAGATTTACTTACATTACTTAAATCCTTCTTTATTAATTCATGTATCGCGCTATCATTTGTAAACTTCATATTATTAAAAGAATTTAAATATAATTTAATTGATTTAGATTCGATAAGATATTGCGAATCAGCCGATACGATAAAAGATAAAATGCGAACTTCTGGTTTTCCCGATAAATTTAGCCAAGATAGCTCATAACAATTCCATAAATCATAACCTTTAAAAGGTAATAATCCATTAAGGAGAATTTTTGTTCTCCCTACCATTCTTTCAATAGGAAATAGCAGCGATTTATCATAAGACATATCATATTTAACTTGCTTACCAAGTGGATTATCTGACATAGCCAACCTCATTATCTAATTAATTTTGTTTGTATAAATCTTGGAACTCGCCCCTCTCTTTCAGCTTTTTGATGATATTTTGTGGGTAAATAACCATCATGCGCTATTTCAGGGTCTTTATTTTCAATCTGAAAATCTGCGTCATTTTCCATTAATTCTTTAACATTATTAAAATAATCTTCTATATCAGAGGCAAATGCCAAAAAACCACCAGATTTAAGTTTCGTTTTGAAAATATCTAAGCGAGCTTTATTTACGAACCTTTTTTTCAAATAACGCCTTTTATGCCATGGGTCTGGGAATAATATATAGATACCATTTAAAGATTTATCAGCTATTTTAGGCAAGATGATATCTAGATCATCCGGCCAGAGCATAAAATTATTTAAGTCAAAAGCTAATTTAAGGAAATTTGCTACTCCGTTTAGATACACTTCTGCACCAATATAAAAATTATTAGGATTAGTTTTAGCTTGTTTGAATAAATGCTCACCCATACCAAAACCAATTTCTAAGAATAAATTTTTACTTAAATGAGCTTGCATTTTTTCTTCAAGAAATAAATATTTTGGCAATTTTCCTGCTAGTAGATTTTTTTTATAATCAGATAATTTTTTACCTATTCGTCTAGCAAAGCTACGATTAAAATTCTGTTGTAACTCTAATTTAGAATTTTCTATCATATAAATCTTTTAAATAAATTTTGGCCATCATTTGGCCATCATGATAAACTTTAACAAGTTTACTTGCAAATAAAATCACTGTTCTTTATAATGCTTGGTACTTAGGGGTCATAGCTCAGTTGGTAGAGCGTTTGAATGGCATTCAAAAGGTCGGGGGTTCGATTCCCCCTGACTCCACCAATATTTATTATTTAAGGAGGTTTTATGTCTACTGAATTAAATTTATCAGAATTTTTGAATAATCTTTTTAAAACTAATACTGAATTTGCAGCTAATTTTGATGAATTATTTTTTGATAGTTTTAGAGACGATCAAACACCGAAAGCCACCGTGTTAAAATGTTCAGATTCTCGCGTACAAATGGAATCCTTTGATAAAACACCACAAAATGGCATATTTGCTATTAGAAATATTGGCAACCAAATTAGCTCTTGTGAAGGTTCGATTGATTTTGGTATTAGAGTGTTAAAAACTCCATTTTTGCTAATTTTGGGCCACTCCGCTTGCGGGGCTATAGAAGCCGTTTTATCGGGCAAATCGACTACATATCCAGCAATTGATAAAGAATTAAGCTCTTTAAAAATTTCAAATAAAGATGTGAAATTGGCGATTATTGAAAATGTTGATAACCAAGTAAATTTTGCATTGAAAAAATATCATGATCTAATCAAGCAACATAAATTAACTATCATTGGTGCTATTTATGATTTTAGAAATGATTTTGGTTTTGGTAAAGGTAAGCTAGTCACTCTAAGCATTAACGGTGAAACAGACAGACAAAAAATTGATAATAAAATTTTGGCAAAAGTTAAACATTTAAATTTCCTGAATCAGCCACGATAACAAAAAAAAACGCCACTCTGAAGCACATTCAAAGCGACGCTTTTCTAAAATTCAATTAACTATTTATGCTATAATAAAAGCAATAATTTGTAAATTTTGTGATTGATTATTTTTTCAATTTTTCTATACTTTCTTCAACTTCTTCCTGCACTTTTTCTTCAGCTTCTTGTTTCATTTCTTGCAACTTCTCCATAGTATCTTTTTCATCTTCTTGCTCAGTTTCTTGCTCAGTTTCCTGCATATCGCCTTTTTCTTCTTTCACTTCTTCTTGTTTATCTTTTTCACTATCAGAACAACCAGCATTAGCAGATAAAGCAAAGATGCTCATTAGAGCAACAAGTAATAATCTTAGTGTCATAAAAAAACTCCTTATTAAATTAAATTGTACCAGTATGTAACATAACCAAATTTCAAATAAAAAGAAAGTATTTTTTATAATTTATTAGTTTTATGATCAGTCCTAGTGGTCATATTTAAATCTTGTTGTAAACTAACCCCATGTTGTGTTTTTTGCCATTTAAATGGTGACCTGAACATTTCAAAAATTGATATATAAGCAGCTATAGTATGTAATATAAAATATAGAGGCCAAATAAATACCGTAAATGTACTAATAACTAATTTATTTTGTTCTTTAATAATATAATAGATGGCGCCGTACATATAAGTTAATGATACAATAGCATTAATTATCCATAAATAATAAATATATTTATTTAACTTAAATAAAAACATAATAACCAACCATGGCATACAAACAAAACTATATGATGCAAACCCAATAAATACATATACAGAAAAAACATTTAATAGACCAAAATTTTTATAATCTTTAGTTCTTATTAAAAATACATAAAATGTTTGAAAAAATCCTTTGATCCAACGTGACCTTTGCCAACACCAACTAGTAAGAAAAATAGGCGCTTCTTCTAATGTTTCTGAATCGATAAGATGCACTTTAAAATCATTAAGATATAATCTTATACCAAGATCAGCATCTTCTGTAACATTATAGGCATCCCAATAGCCTACTTTTTTAAGAGCTGACACTTTAAAATGGTTACTTGTACCACCAAGCGTTATAGGTAAATTATATTTATTTAACCCTTTTAGTAAATATTTAAACCATAAGCTATATTCTATACTAAAAAACTTTGTTAATATATTTTCATTTGCATTATAAAAATTTAATCTTGCTTGAACACAAACATATTCTTTTGGTAATGTATTAAACGCATTAATCGCTTTTAGCAATTGATCTGGATCAGGTCTATCTTCAGCATCATAAACGCCTAAATATTTACCCCTAACAGAATTCATGGCATAATTCATTGCTTTTGGTTTTGTTCTAGGTAAAGAAAAAGGCACTTTAATTAAGTGAATATATCTGGGTAAATTGATTTTTTTTAATTCATCTATGGTGATTTGATCATCTGCTTCCAAGATAAATTTTACATCTAATTTTGATTTTGGATAATGAAGCTTTTTAATGGCAGAAATAATTGAATTAAGTTTTTTAGATTCTTTATATAAAGGAACTAATATTGTATAAATTGGTAATTTTCTACAAACTATAGTAGTATTATTGTGATTTAATTCTTCATCGATGCTGGCTTTAAATAACATTAACTTTAAAAAATTTTGTATCAAATAAATACCATTATTGATTAAATTAAAAATATTTTTGACAAGTAATAGGCCAGATAAAAACAATATAATAAAACCTATTACCATTTTTTTATAATTAATAGTTTTAGCATTAGGAGCATTAAAAGTTTCTGATAAATGATTTATTGCTTTGTGAGTCTTTAAATTTTCAAAATTTTTATCCAAAATAGCAAATAATTTATTTTGTTCTATAACATAAATTTTGATATTTTGACCATATTTTTTGATAATATAATTGAATAAATTTGGCTTAACTATTGCTGCGCTCAAATTATTTTTATTATCATAAAACACAACATATTTTTGACAATAATATTCATTGATATCATTAAAATTAATCGCTTTAATATCATGTTGATATTTCTCTAACTTCAGATTGCTAACCATATAGATAATATTGGACCAGATGTACTAAGTATTTCATGTTGTAAATTATTTTTCCAATAATAGCCAAGTTGAATATTAAAATCTTGCTGTTTATTGAACATAAATTTTGTAGAAATTGCTATTTGTTCATAAATTGTTGACTTATTCAATAAATCTTTTGCAAATATATATTCTGAGTAATTAGTTAGGAATATATTTTTTTTAAGTTCTACACCTTGTGAAAAAATGATTTTTACACTGTTGGTGTTTTTAAACTTATCTTGCTTATTAAAATTTTGCATTATACTAATACCAAATTCACTAAAACTGTGGCGACCAGTTTTTGATATTTTGTTATAACCAATATACGTACCAATTGCAGCTTGTATTTTTTTATTTATCTTATTTTGCTGATAATATGAAATCTCCGGGACAATAGCAATTTGCCATCTAGCATTGCTATATACAGAATATTTGTAATAAGCATCTAAATTATAAGCTTTTGTTTTATAAAAATTATGATCATTTGGCTGCTGATTTTGCTTCCACAGATAACGAAAATTGCTCTCTTCTATAAAATACATTTTTAAACCGATAGAGTTTTTGCTATTTATGCCATATTCTATCTCATTAGATATTAAATAATCTTCATTGAACCCTGCAAGATTATTACATAGCGACTCCAGCTCTTGCAACAATTCTACTTCATATTCTGTTAATTTATCGTTCGTGTCATAGATGTTATTTCTTGCTCTGTATAGCTCTAAAAGAAATTCTGTTTTTTCTTTGCGTAAAGCTTGTGAAATATTATCAGTATATAAAATAGTTGAAGTTAATTTATATTGATTTTTTCTTGGAAGCCAAGCTATCGCATTAGCTTTTCCAGGAAAATTCACTAAAGCAATAATGATAAATATTTTAATGAAGCCATGAATAGAAAATAATTTTATGTAGCAGCTATCTATATATTTTCTTTGAACCATAGAAATGTTTTCTTTAGCCATCCTGCATCTTCATATGCGCTAGGTTTAAACGAATTTTTTTGATATTTCAAGGTTTTTGATTTAATTATACCAAGGGCAGTTGAATAAACTAGAAGATTAGCATCTTGTTCAAAGCCATCTACAATTTCTGGTTTTGCGAATTTTACTTGTTTTTGAAATATCGCAGCAACTAAATTTTTAATCCCCCCAAGTCCAGCGCCACCTCCTGAAATAACAACTCTTTTTGCAATTAAATTATCCATATTTAATTGATCATATTTTTTCTTCAGCTGAATTAAAATTTCTTCCGCTCTTGGTTTAATAATCTGGGCAAGTTCGGAATTAGAAATTGTTAAATCATCATCATATTCATTTTCTAGTTCAAAATCACTAACCCTGATAGACTCGTTTTTACTGAATAAATCAGGTCTTACATCACCATATAAAATTTTTAATTTTTCAGCGCTACTTAAAGATATTGATAAATTTTTAGCAATATCTAAAGTAATCTGATGGCTGCCAATTGGCACGCTTCCTACATACATAATTTTATTATTCAAAAACACAGCAAAACTTGTAATATGGTCACCAAAATCAATTATTATTGCTCCGGTATTTTTTTCATCTTCTTGAAGAGAGCTCAGCCCATTTGCATAAATTGAAAGCACAATATCAGTTACCTCAATATGACATTTTGCAAAACAATTAGTTAAATTACGCAACATAAGTGCATTTGCGGCTATAATATGCATTTGACATGTTATTTCCTTAGCATACATACCTATTGGATTATCAACAATATTGTTATTATCCAAACAAAATTCTATAGGAAAATAATGAATTATCTCTTGATTTGCGATAGCAAATTCAGCAAGAGTCTTTTGCATAAGTTTGCGAACATCTTGCTTTGTAACAATTTGATTATTTATTTTTATAGTATAGCTAACATAATATGATTTAACCTCACCAGAAAGAGAAATTGTTACTTTATTGATACTTTTATCACATTCTTTTTCAAGGGCGTATATAGCGGCAATAACGCTATTTTCTGCTAATTCCAAATTTGATATCCAGCCTGATTTAAAACCATTGGAGCGCTGCAATATTTGAGCAATAACTTTTGCCTCTCCTATTTTACTAATATTAGCCGCAAGAGCTGCAATTTTATTACTGCCTATATCGAAAATAATATTATTAGGAGCGTGTTTTTTCATCTTATGATTTAATGTAAATTACTATAACATATATAGTTTATCTATAAAATATATTCAACATAAGAAATTGCGATAGCAGTTTTTGGCATCAATTTTAGCTGAGACAATTTATTCTTAAATAGACTTTTTTGATTAATTATCATATTATTAAATAATGTGAAGTAGAGCTGCTGATTTATTAATGAATTAGTTATTAAGATATGAAAAGTAAAAGCGAAAAAACACAAACTTCTACGGTTTATTGCGAAGGTGCTACTCCCCCTTACGATCATCCTAAAATTTACCTTAAAATAGATACTCAAACGAATGAAGCAATTTGCCCTTATTGTAATAAAAAATTTATATTAGGAAACGGGCGATGACAGAAAAACTTAGCTATTTTATATTTTTAACAATTTCTGTTTTTGCTCTTTTTGTGGCATATTTAGCTGAATATTTAATGCATTTTACACCTTGTACTTTATGTATTTATCAAAGATTTCCTTACCTTATTTTGATCTTTATAGCCATCATTGCTTTATCAAGCAAAAATTATAAAATTTATAATAAATATTTCCTAGTTACTATCATCTTTGCCATTATTATTTCTGCTTACCATAGCGGCGTTGAGCTTGGTATTTTTGAATTATCTAGCTTTTGTAAATCTTTAATTTCGATAAAAGATAATATTACTACTGAAGATTTTCAAAAAATGCTTTACAGTAAAGATCTACCTTTATGTAACAAACCAGCATTAGTAGTTTTTGGTTTATCTATGACGCAATGGAATTTCCTCTTTAATAATTTTTTACTTATATTTTTCTTGTTTAATCATGCCAAAGCCATTTTTTCAAAATAAAGAAGCCAAATTACAGGAGATAATACGCGTTGACCATGCCGGAGAATACGGAGCTCAAGAGATTTATGAAGGTCAAATAAAATATACTCACGCACCTGAAGATAAAAAATTACTACTGCACATGCTAGAACATGAAAAAGAACATCTTGAATATTTCGCAACAAAAATTAAAAATCATGAAGCAAGACCAACTATTTTAATGCCATTATGGAAATTAGCTGGTTGGAGCGCCGGAGCTATATCTGCCAAAATGGGTATAAAATATGCAATGCTATTAACAGAAAATGTTGAAACTGTAATTGAAGAACATTATCAAAAACAAATTGAATATCTTCAAATACATGACCCAAAGAACCCAATGCTACAAAAAATTAAAAAATTTCAACAAGATGAAATAAAACATAAACATATAGCATCAGAAAATAAAAATAACAATATAATTACTTCAAATATAATAAAGCTTGGTTGTAAAATTGCTATTTTTTTAAGTAAAAGAATATAAACAGAATGCCAAAGATCATTTTATACAAATTATGGTGGCCAGGGCCGGGATCGAACCGGCGACACAAGGATTTTCAGTCCTTTGCTCTACCAACTGAGCTACCTGGCCATAATTCGTCTAGTTTTATAACAAATAAAGCCTAACATGTCTAGAAAATAATTATATAACGCAAACCCTTAAATTCAAAATATTAGTTTTAGGCAACTTCTTTAACAAAAAGCGGAATATGTAACTCTTTAAATACCTTCACTAAAGCTACAGATAATTGCTTGATCATATCATCTGTATGACAAGGAGTAGGCGTAATACGTAAACGCTCTGTCCCCTTAGGAACAGTTGGAAAATTAATATGTTGTATAAAAATTCCATGATATTCTAATAACATTTTCGAAACTTTACGAGTCATTTCAGGGTCGCCTATTATAATCGGTATTATATGAGTTTTATTATGATAAAAATTAATACCTATCTCCTGTAAAGAGGATTTTACCTTATTAACGACATTCTGATGCAAAATACGTTCTGCATCAGAATTTTTTAAATGTATTATACTTTCTTTTGCTGCAGCTGCTATTGCAGGAGGCAGAGAAGTAGTAAAAATAAAACCGCTAGCTACTAAACGAATTGCATTAATAATATCATTATTTGCAGCAATATAACCGCCTATAACACCATATGCTTTTGCTAAAGTACCTTGTATAATGTCTATTTCACCATCATAACCAATCATATTAGCAATACCAGCCCCACCCTTACCATAAAGCCCAACACTATGTACTTCATCTATATAAGTTAAAGCATTATATTTTTTAGCTAACTGGCAAATCTCCTTTATTTTTGATAATTCTCCATCCATAGAATATGCAGACTCAAAAACTATCACTTTAGGAGTATCAAAATCAAATTTTTGTAATAGCTGCTCTAAATGTGTTGTATCTAAATGTTTATAAATATGTTTTTGAGCTTTTGAATTACTAATGCCAGCTATCATTGAAGCATGGTTTAACTCATCAGAAAAAAACACCAAACCCGGTAAAATTTTTGCCAACGTAGTTAAGGTAGCATCATTTGAAACATAACCAGAAGTAAAAACCAACGCATTATCTTTATTATGAAGAGTTGCAATTTCATGTTCCAATTCTTCAATCAAATAATTATTGCCACCGATATTTCTTGTGCCACCAGAGCCAGCCCCATTGGCGATTAACGCATTACTTGCTGCAGATAAAATTTTTGGGTGTTGGCTCATGCCAAGATAGTCATTAATACACCACATAATAACTTCGCGTCTATCTTTTCCCCAAAGTGCCTTAGGAAATTCACCAGCCTTTCTTTGAAGGCCTACAAGGTCTCTATAACGCCCTTCACCTTTTATCTGATCGACCTGATTTTTAAAAGCAGTTTGGTAATTATACATAAGTATTTTTCGATTTTTTAATAAGATTTTTAATAATAAAAATCAAAATTCTGGATAAACTATACAACATAAAGACCAATTATGAAAACATTAATTTTTTAAGTAGTCTGTTTAAATTATTTTTTTTAGATAATCAACTGAAATTTCAGCTGTCTTTTGAAAATCATGAGTCATAACTCCCTCATTCATTACAATAATTCTGTTGCCATAATTTACTGCATCTTCAAGTTTATGAGTAACCATAATGGTAGTAATTTTGTTCTCTTTAATAGTCTTGTTGGTTTTGTCCATAATTTTCACGGCAGATTTTGGATCTAAAGCGCTAGTATGTTCGTCTAAAAACAACAATTTTGGTGGATAAGCCAACGCTAAAGCGAGTAAAAACGCTTGTTTTTCACCACCAGATAAAATAGAAACCTTATTATCTAGCATATTAGTAAAATGCTGCGGTAAATAATGAATTATTTCATTATTCTTGGCAGAAAAAAATGATTGTTTAGCAAAACGACTTTCCCATAAAATAATATTTTCTTTTAAGGTTAATTTTAAAAATAACCTATCATGTGAATCCTGAGTAATAGTTATTAAATCTCTTGCCTTAGTTTTTCTATCAATATCAATTAAATTTTTGCCATTTATAAAAATTTTACCAAATGTTGGTTTTTTATCTCCTGACATTATTTTAATTAAACTAGACTTACCGCTACCATTATGGCCTAAAATTATTAAAAATTCTCCCTTTAAAACTGATAAATTAGTTTTAGAAATAATAGGTTTTAATCTAGATTTAACGGCAAACTCTATCTGCCTAGCTTCTAACATTTTAATCATGATAGCCTAATTTTTTATGTAATTTACTTAAAGTTAGAAAAAGCATCACACCTAAAATTAGCTTCAAATTTACCGGGTTAATACCAATGCTCAATAAAAAATTAAGGCAGATAAAATAAAGTAATATCCCAATAAAACACGAAAATAATTCGCGCAAAGGAAGAAATTTTGTCTGGTTATTAAAAAATAATTCTTTACCAATAACCACAGCGCCAATAGCTATCAAAGCAATACCAAAACCCATATTAATATCCGCAAAACCATTAACTTGCGCAGCTATAGAACCACTAAATGCAGCTAAACTATTACTAATTGCCAATGCAAATATACGGTAAATTTCAGGTGATTTGCCAAGATTTTTTAATAATTTCTGATTATAACCGAAAGCTCGCATGGCAAGACCAAAATTACTCATTAATAACAAAAATAATACTGCAATAACTACGATCACAATAATAGATAAAATTATTATCCAAGATGAAAAAATACTGACCGATAAAATATCCGTACTATCAAATAATGAAATATTTGGCCGTCCAAGTAGTTGCAAATTAATAGAATAGAGCATAAAACTCGCCAAAACACCAACTATCAAATCATTTACTATATTGTGTCTTTGCATAATAGCAACAATAACACCTACGATAATACCAGCCATTACAACAGAACAAAGAGCTAAAACCAACCCAAATTCTATCATGCGAGCAAAAACTACAGCACCAAGGACGTATGTTCCATCTACTGTCAAATCTGTAACACGGATAATATTATAGCTTATATATACTCCAAGTACTAGCGGCGTAAAAATTAAGGCTTGTTCTAAACCAGCAAAAAATATATTCATTTTATTTTGTAATCATTTGATGATTTTCTTGTTTAATTCTAGCTCATCAAGCATTGGTAAAGTTAAGATATTTTGTTCTTTAAACGCTTTTTTATTAATAAACAAACTCAATTTATCCATCATTTTATATTTTATATCCACAGGATTTTTGCCTTCTAAAATCAATTTAGCCATTTTACCAGATTCAAGCCCTATGTCTTTTTCTTCAACGCCAATAGCAATAGTTGCTCCTGCTAACACTGAACCTTCATCTGAAGCAATAAGGGGAATTGACCTTGCTCGTGCTTCTTTTATAATTATATTAATCCCACTTGCAATTAGATGATCTTTTAATATTAGAAAACTGTCAACATCCTTATGTAAGGATTTTACCGCAGATGGAAGATCTGTCAAATTTTGAATCATTGATAAATGCAGCTCAATATTATTTTTTTGTGCATAATTTTTTAATTCTTCAACTTCATCAATCACCTTTTCATTTGCGCTATAAATAACAGCTATTTTACGCAAGTGTTTTAATTTTTTAATAGATTCAGAGATCAGAATCTCATCATTAACCCCAGTAACTAAAGGATTTGACAGATTCGTAATCTTAGCTGCAACCAATACAACAAATTTATCTTTGATAGTAGCTAAAGCTACTTGACTTGTTGATGTACCAATTGGCATTACTATTTTAATCTCATCATTATCACGCATCTGTTTTATTAAAGCGGATGTAATATTTAAATCACCATGAGCGTTTTTAACAATAATTTCTGTTGCAGTATCTTCAAAAACTTCTCTAATCCCAGAAATAATTTGTTCCATAGATTGATGCTCTATAGGTACAATTACCCCTATTTTACTTACAGCTAAGACCTGAAAAATCAATAATTTTGAAAAAACAACAAAGATAATTAAAAAACGAATAAAAGGTAACATAAAAATATTATAAATAAAATTTTAACTAGGCGAAAAACGGCTTATCTAATAACAGTTGCACCCTTCATATAAGGTACAAGAACATCTGGTATTGTAATTGAACCATCCTCATTTTGATAATTTTCCATTACTGCAATGAGTGTCCTCCCCACAGCTAAGCCTGAACCATTTAGGGTATGGGCAAAAATACTTTCTTTTGCCCCAGATTTTTTATATCTTGTCTTCATTCTTCTTGCTTGAAAATCTCCACAATTTGAAACGCTAGAAATTTCGCGATAACTATTTTGACCTGGTAACCAAACCTCTATATCATAAGTTTTAGTTGCATGAAAACCCAAATCACCGCTGCAAAGCATCATTACTCTATAAGGAATGTCAAGTTTTTTGAGTATCTCTTCAGCAGCAGCTAGCATATATTCATGTTCATTTTTAGATTCCTGAGCTTTAGTAATAGATACTAGTTCAACTTTGCTAAATTGATGATTTCTAATCATCCCCCTTGTATCTTTACCGGCGCTACCTGCTTCAGAGCGATAACAATTAGTATAGGCAACATATCTTATTGGCAACTGTTCTTCTTTTAAAATTTTATTTGCAACCATATTTACAAGAGGCACTTCTCCAGTTGGTATAAGTCTGTATTTATTGTCATTAGTAACATAAGAATCTTCCGCGAATTTTGGTAATTGACCAACATTATACATAGCTTCAGGACGCACTAAAGCAGGTGGATATACTTCCTGGAAATTAAATTGCTCAGTATGAATATCAATCATGAAATTACTTAAAGCACGTTCTAATTTAGCAAGATTGCCAATAAGCGTTACAAATCTACTACCTGAAATCTTAGCAGTTTGTTCAAAATCCATCATACCAAGATTTTTACCGAGCTCAAAATGCTCTTTTGCAAATGATAATTTATTAGGCTTTTTAAAATCACGAACAAATTTATTCATAGTTTCATCAGTTCCATAAGGAACCTCTTCATCAGGTAAATTTGGCAATAATTCTAGTATATTTTGTAATTTATTATTTTCAGAAAATTTGCTATTTAACTGTTCTAATTTTTCATTAATATGCCCAACGTCCCTTTTTAATTCTAAAAATTCTCTAGATATTTTACCCTTTAAGCTTCCTAATTTCCTTGATTTATAATTTTTGGCTTGCTGAAATTCTTGAATTAAACTCATTAATTGTCTTTTTTCTTCATCTAATGCAATAATCTCCTGCAGATCAATTATCAATCCTCGTTTTTGCATTAATCTACTAAAAGCGTCTTGATTATCCCTAATCCATTTAATATCTAACATTTTCTATCACCACCTCTTTTTTCAACAAAATTACATATAATAATGCTGATTTCATATAATAAAATCAACGGTATTGCAAGTGCTATCTGGCTAAAAACATCCGGTGGAGTGAATATAGCTGCGCTAAGAAAAATTATTACTACAGCCAGCCTTCGCCTGTTTTTTAAAGTTTGCCCTGAAATTAATCCTAAAATCGATAATAACAGCATAATGATCGGTAGCTCAAATGCAAGACCAAACGCAGTTACCAATTGCATTACGATGCTTAAATATTCGCTTACCCTAGCTTCAAGCATAATAGGTAGTAAATTGTCGCTATTTTCAAAACTAAGAAAGAAACTCCAAGCTTGTGGCATCACCAAATAAAAAACAAAAAAACCACCAAGATAAAACAATAAAGGGGCCAGAACTAAAAGAGGAGCAATTATTTTTTTCTCTCTATCGATAAGGCCAGGTGATATAAACCCATATATTTGATAACAGATAACAGGAATTATTAGCAAAAAAGCACTCCAAAAACTAAGTTTCAAATAGGTAAAAAAAGCTTCGCCAAGCCCAGTATAAATTACTTTTCTCTGATCGTAATTAGAACTTTGCGCTAAAGGTTCTAAAATAAAATTATATATTCCATTGCTAAAATAATAACATATTATGGAAGCTAAAACAAAAAATATACCAATAAAAGCTAAGCGCTTTTTAAGTTCAGTTAAATGTTCAGCTATTGTATATTGCTGCATTAATCAATTTGTAAAAATAATCTATAAAAAAATAGTATAGTTTATCCACAAATAGATAGTCAATATTCTATTTTAAAGATCATATAATTCTAGGCTATCACATAATTCTTCACCTAATGATGCAACCTGCAATTCTGGTAATTCTATTTTATATTCTTCTAAGGGAATGTAAGATATTATAAGCTCAATTATGCATTTGGGCAATATTGCAATGCTTAGCTTTTGTTTTAAATTTGGTTGTAATTGCTTGCAAACACCAAGCAAGTTAAAAAAGTTTTTTTGATAAAATAAAGGGTTTAAATATGTATCACTGATATTTTTTAAATCAATATTTTTAAACTTGTTTTGCAACAAGCTTTTATCACAATATTTAAAATAATTAAGCGATTTGAGTGATAAATTTATTGGTGATTGTAATATAAACTCCTTAACATTAGAAGCAACAGGTTTTTCCTTTTCAATATTTAGCAATTTTGTAGCAAATTTTTGTGCTAAATTTATGTTTCTCTCTGTAATTACGCTGTAAGAATTGTAAGTATAATTACTATTAATTTCATGTATATAAATATAGTTTAAAAAATAATTTTTTTGCAATTCTGAAAGAAGAAAATTCTCCCTAAACTCAATTATCGAGCAAGTTATTTGCAGTTCGAACAAATACAGCGAAGAGCTTAATTTATCACATATCATTTCAAAATTATTTTCACTCAATAAGTTGGTAAAAATCATCAATTGAGTAACCTTAAAATTATTTGCTAAAAATTTATTGAAATGATAAATATCAATTTTACTAAATAAAAACATTTTTATATTTTCGGATATATCTATAAAATGTAAATTTTCTTCTATAGAATCCAAAGATTCGACAAAGTTAGATATTTTAAAATATTTAACATAATCACTACTCTGTAAAATGTTAAAATAAGCTGGCCAATTTTTTTTATTTTCTTCAATCTCTAGAGCACGCATGTGCTTTTTATAAGCTTTAAGCCGTGATTCTATTATTTTTTTCATAAAAATCACCTTATCCCATACATTAAATCAATAATAACAGAAAAATGAATTTTTAACATTAATTAATTTATAGATGATTTTGCTGCGAGCGTCATAAACAGCCTATTTCTTAACTCTTCAGCGGCGCTTTTGGCTAATAAATTTACAGAATCTTCTTTAATCGTTGCATTAGAATAAAGTGAGAAATTATCACTATAAGAGTTTATTTTCCTAAAATTACCATCAATAATAATTTTTAACGAGGTTTTGTCGACTAATTTATAATCGACGCTCACTATGTCTATTTTACGCAAAATATCAGAATTTTTTTGAATTACGCTATATGAATTGTCAAAAGATAAGTTTGTCGTTAAAAGATATTTAACGTTTTTTTTGGGAGGCAAAATGCTATTTAGATGGTTATAAAAATATGTGCCTGCGATAGTGTTAATTGGCGCTATTTCAATTGATGCAAGAATGCTTATCCCATTTTGTGATGACATTTTATACACAGGCGTAAAGCCACAAGATGTTTGCAATAACAGTAATATAATAAATAATATTTTTTGCATAATTTATTATTAAAATTCAATTTGCTCAAGCAACCATTTTTGAGCATTATTTGATAAATTTGGCATTATATTTGCTTTAATTTTAGCATAATAATTCACTAAATAAGAAAATTCTTTGGCATTTAACATATCAAAATTGATTAATTTTTTTTCATAAGGAACCAAAGTTAGCATTTCGAACTCCAAAAAATTATCCTCGTGAGCATTTTTTACATACATCATATTTTCAATTCTGATGCCAAATTCCCCCGTTATATAAAATCCAGGTTCGTTTGAAACTACCATCCCTTTAGTAAATTTTGTTTGATAACTATTTAAACTGATATTTTGTGGCCCTTCATGAACACTTAAAAAACTACCTACTCCATGGCCAGTTCCATGGGCATAATCATTACCATTTTGCCATAAAAATTGTCGAGCAAGCACATCTAAATTAGCACCTGTAACCATATTTTTAGGAAATTTAACCATAGCAAGGTTCAAGTGCCCCTTTAATATTTCTGTATAATATTTTTTATATATCTCTTTTTGCTGGCCAATTGGCACAACTCTTGTAATGTCAGTTGTTGCACCTAAATATTGCCCGCCAGAATCTATTAAAAGAAGGCCGCTTCCCTTGATTTTTTTAGCAGTATTTTGTGCAGCTCTGTAATGTATTACCGCTCCATTTGCTTGAAAACCTACAATTGATGGGAAACTATTTGAAATATAATTTTTACCTTTTGCGCGGAAATTAGTCAATTCTACGCCAAGATCATATTCGCTATAATCGCTTAACTCATTACCCGCCAAAAATGCTAAAAATTCACAAACAGCTACACCATCTTCAATATGCCCTTTAATCATACCCTGAATTTCAGCGTCATTTTTACAGGCTTTCCATAAAAGACAAGGATTTTGAATTTGTTGATGTGGTTTTGTTTTGATTAAATCAAAGTAATATTTTGTAATTGCATTATTATCAAACAAAATTTTACCACAACTAGTTTTTATTATGTCAGACAATGAATCTTCTGGCATTACTTCAATAAAAGGCTTTTCTGATAATATTTTTTTATCTATTCTTGCTATATCCGTAAATAAATATACCTTATCTCTAGTAACACAACAATTAGCTAGTAATATAGGAGCAAATTCAAGATCGCTAGCTCTTAAGTTAAATAACCAACATACTGACTCTGTGTCAGTAATTATCAAATATTCGGCGCAATAAGCCTGTAAAAATTCTCGGCATTTATCAAGCTTCTCTGCTGCGCTCTTGCCAGCAAATTTAATATCATAATTATAAATTGTAGAACTTGGGCTTGCTGGCCTATCATGCCATATTTTATCAATTAAATTTTCATTTAATTGCTGTAATGTTAATTTATTAAATATAGATAATATATTTTCAGTAAATATCTTTGCATCATAAGCTATTATCTCATTATTTTTTATATAATCCCCCCACGGGAAATTCATCAAATCTTTTTGATCAAAAATTTGAAATAAATTATCATCTAATTCTTTCTGACATTGTGTAATATATCTTCCATCTGTAAAAAATAAGATTGTATCTTCTAAAATTAAAGCCAACCCGTTAGAACCAGTAAAACCTGTTATATATTCCAATCTCTTATTAGCTTCAGGGGGATATTCTAATAAATATTCATCTTTAGTAGATATTAAATAACCATTAATTTTATGTTTTTTGCATAAATTTCTAAGCTTTGTAATTTTATTAATCATTTAAATTTATTTACCCATATTTTTTGGTCAGTATAGAATATATAAGAGTTTTTTTCAAAATAAATTCAAATAAAACATAATTCTGCCAGGTAAAAAAAAGCGCCCACGAATGAGCGCTTTTTCTAAGGAAATAATTATTTGCAAAT
>CAYGSI010000008.1:0-37676 GCA_964352655.1 uncultured Rickettsiaceae bacterium | reverse complement strand
ACACAGGCTACTTACGAGCACAATTTAATTTACACAGTTATTTGAATACTCCCCTCTCTATTGTAAACTTAAGACACAATCAAATCAACGGTCTCTTCTAAAACTAGTTGGTCTTTAAATTCTGTAGGCAAATATTCTTCTAAAAACTCTTTAGCAACAATAGGATTAGACATTACCCTTTTTATCAAAGCATCATGAGCTGTATTACGTTGTTTCTTATTCGATTTTTTGTTAGAATTCATCATTGTTCTTTAGCAATACCGATCTGATAATCAAGTATCAAAAATATTTTTTAAGTATTTACCTGTATGGCTTTTTGAACATTTAGCAACTTCTTGCGGTCTGCCTTCAGCAATTATTTGTCCTCCTTTATTACCGCCTTCAGGTCCAATATCAACAACATAATCAGCAGTCTTTATTACATCTAAATTATGCTCAATCACAAGAACAGTATTTCCTTTATTTACCAATTTGTGCAATACATCAAGGAGTTTTTTAATATCATCAACATGCAAGCCAGTGGTTGGTTCATCTAAAATATAAAGAGTCTTGCCAGTAGAACGTTTAGAGAGTTCTTTAGCTAACTTCACCCTTTGAGCTTCGCCACCAGACAAAGTAGTAGCTGACTGCCCTATTTTAATATATCCAAGCCCAACCTCTGCTAAGGTCACTAATTTTTCATAAATAGCTGGTACTGTTTCAAAGAATTTAGCTGCATCTTCAACAGTCATATCCAAAACTTCAGAAATATTTTTCCCCTTATATCTTACTTCTAGAGTTTCTCTATTATATCTTTTGCCGTTGCAAATATCACAATTAATATATATATCAGGTAAAAAATGCATTTCTATCTTTATTAAGCCATCCCCTTGACAAGATTCACATCTACCACCTTTAACATTAAAAGAAAACCTTCCCACCTTATATCCACGAATTTTTGACTCGGGCAAATCAGCAAACCAATCCCTAATTGGTGTAAAGGCGCCAGTGTAGGTCGCTGGATTAGAACGTGGTGTCCGTCCTATAGGAGATTGATTAATGTCGATTATCTTATCTATATGCTCAAGCCCTTTTATTGAATCAAAAATTCCTGGGTGTATTTTACTTTTTGGCTCTAAAAATTTTAAAGCCGCTTTATAGAATGTATGGATAATTAAGCTGGATTTACCGCTACCAGAAACCCCGGTAACAACAGTAAAAGTGCCTAATTTAAGACAAAATGTTAAATTTTTTAAATTATTTGAATTAGCTCCAATTAACTCTATTTCTTTATCAAGATGTCCATCTCTGGTTTTTTTAGGAATTTCAATTGATTTAACGCCGCTTAAATATTGTCCAGTAATACTATTTTTTGATTTTTTAATTTCATCAATTCCACCTTCAGCTATTATATTACCACCATGAATTCCAGCTCCAGGACCAACATCAATAATATGATCGGATGCTATCATTGTTTCTTCATCATGTTCTACTACAATCACTGTGTTGCCAAGATCACGTAGATTTTTTAAAGTAGAGATTAAACGAGCGTTATCTCTTTGATGTAAACCAATAGAGGGTTCGTCTAATACATATAATACACCACTGAGACCAGAACCAATTTGCGAAGCAAGCCTAATACGTTGGCTTTCGCCGCCTGATAAAGTGCCAGATTCACGTGCAAGAGTTAAATAATCCAAACCAACATTTGATAAAAAACTTAAGCGTTCTCTAATTTCTTTAATTATTCTTTCAGCTATTAATTGTTGTTTTTTACTTAAACAATTATTTAAATTATCAAACCAAATTTTAGCATCTTTAATAGTTTTAGCTGAAACTTCTCCGATATTTAAGTTATCTATTTTAATAGATAAAGTTTCTGATTTTAAACGATAACCACTACATTCCCCACATTTATGCTGAGATTTAAAACGTCCGAGTTCTTCTTTTATCCAAGCAGTCTCTGCACGACGATCCTTTTCCTCTAAGCTCGGAATAATACCGGCAAAAGGTTGATCTACAATTTCTGAACTAAAATCATCATGATATTCAAATTTAATGGACTCTTCACCAGAACCATAAAATAAAACTTTTCTAACTTCTGCTGGCAGCTGACAAAAAGGGACTTCAAGCTTAAAATCATAATGTTTTGCCAACGCATTTAAAGTATCAAGAAAGAACTTCGATGATGATTTACTCCACGGCACTATAGCGCCCTCTTTTATACTTAAAGTATGGTTTGGGACTATTAATTCTTTATCAAAAAAAGTTTCCGTACCTATACCTTCACATTTCAGGCATGCGCCAAACGGACTATTAAAAGAAAAAATTCTCGGCTCTATTTCTTCTATTCTAAAGCCAGATACTGGGCAAGAATATTTTTCTGAAAAAATAATTCTTTCACCATTTTTGTAAGAAGATTTTATCGCTTCTGGTAATTCAACTATTTCAACGTAAGTCAAACCGTCTGACATTTGCAGCGATGCTTCTAGACTCTCTGCTACCCTATTGCCTAAATCATTTCCTACAACCATCCTATCAACTATAACTTCAATAGTATGTTTTTTATTGCGATCAAATTTAGGAATTTCATCTATCTCATAAAGTTCACCATTGATGAATAATCTCTGATAACCATGTTTTTTTAAATTACTAATTTCTCGACGAAATTCGCCTTTTTGACCACGTATGATTGGTGATAAAATATAAATTTTTGTCTCATATGGTATAGACATGATAATATCAATCATCTCTGATACTGATTGATTTTTTATCGGTAAACCAGTAGCCGGAGAATAAGGAACCCCTACCCTTGCATATAACAATCTTAAATAATCATAGATTTCTGTAATAGTACCCACTGTGGATCGTGGATTTTTAGAAGTTGTTTTTTGATCAATAGCAATGGCAGGAGAAAGACCAGATATTGATTCAACATTCGGCTTATCTTGAAGATGTAAAAATTGTCTAGCATAAGAAGAAAGACTTTCAACATAACGTCTTTGACCCTCTGCATATATAGTATCAAACGCTAAAGAAGATTTACCAGAACCACTAACCCCTGTAATAACAACAAATTTGTTTCTTGGTATATCTACATTTACATTCTTTAAATTATGTTCCTTTGCACCTTGAACTCTAATAAAATCTTGCATAACACACTAATAATATAATATAACAGTGATTATAGACAGCAAGAGTGTTATATTGCAACCATAATATGCCCCTTCAAAATAAATATTAGCTACAACTAATTATGAGAATCACGCATCATAGACCAAAATTCATTGCGATATTGCATTTCTTTTTTAAACACACCTGTAAAATAACATGATTCTAAAACACTTTTCCCTTTCATGGTTCCCCTTACTGTCATGCAACTATGTGTAGCAGAAACACGCACAGCTACGCCCTTAGGCTTTAAGTGATTATCTATCGCTTGTGCAATATTTGCAGTCATTTTTTCTTGAATTTGTAAACGTTTTGCATAAGCATCAACTACCCTGGCAATTTTACTAATACCAACAACAGAATTATTCGGGAGATAAGCTATATCTACAAACCCATTAAAAGGAAGCATATGATGCTCA
Organism: uncultured Rickettsiaceae bacterium; assembly: GCA_964352655.1. Lineage (GTDB taxonomy): Bacteria > Pseudomonadota > Alphaproteobacteria > Rickettsiales > Rickettsiaceae > Megaera. Next base: position 34,107 of record CAYGSI010000008.1, on the reverse strand, counting down.
CAAAGTGAATTAAAATTGATGTTTTTTAAGAATACTACATCATCAAAAGCACTAATATCTGTAAATCTTTTACTTAAGATATTTTTTATATCTACTTTATAACCAGCAAATAGTTCTTCATAGCTTCTAACTACACGTGCTGGAGTTTCCTTTAAGCCATTACGATTTATGTCTTCACCTATATAACCTAGCAAAGTTCTTACTGCAGCTTCCGCCTCTTTTTTCGTGGGTCTATTCTTCTTCATCTTATTTATTTGCCCAAAATATTAATTTTATACAATCTTTTAACACAAATATAAACAAACATCAACCCAGCAATAATTGCAATAAAACCTCCTAAACCCATTATTCCCATACATAATTTCGTTGCAATAGAACTGATATTATCAGTATTTTTACGTAGCACCCCATAACCTCCAGACAAGGCAAGCCCAGAAATATGTAATAATTGTCCAATAGCAATCAAATAAATTTGGATGTTAGGCCATTTATTTTGCTCTTGTTTATGCAAGCATAAAAGATAGGCAAAGCCTAAAAAAGCAATAGAGATCCCCACGATTGAACCGTGATAATGTGCTGGCACCTGAACGTTAGGTCCAGAGATAAAAATACCAATTAAACCACCAAAAAAAAATAAAAAGGCTGAAGCAAAAATTGCAGTTAAGGCAAAATTATTTTTACTTATCCAATTATTGTTTTTATATAAATCTTTTAATAAAACTACAAAAAATAATGTCGGAGCAATGCCGCCCATATAGCGCATATGGTAGGTAAAAAATATTTTAAACTCTGTATCTGGAATTTGATATTTTATATGACCATAAAAAATAGTTATCGCTGCTAAAAAATTAAAAATTAATAAATTTGTATAAATTTTTTGATAAAATAAATCACCCTGAACAACCCGTGCAACTAATAAAAGCCAAATATACATAAAAATTTGTGTATAGATAAATTGTAGCAAATGTCCGCCACTCCAAAATAAAAATTCATAATAATATTCTAAATCCATAGGAAAAATTTCAGATAGATAATCAAGCCTCATATAAGATAATACAAAACACACCCAAACTCCTATATATAAAAGCGTTGAAGTTATTTTTGTTATTACCAAATTATCTAAATAAGAATTATATGTAATCGCTTCATATAGATTTTTTACTAAAATAAATAGCGAAAAAACCAACAAACTAATACCAAATAGAGAAAGGCCAATAATAAAAAAAATATTTTCAACTATTGGTATATAATTATTCATAACTGAATTATTAATGTCAAAAACCGGGCTAATTATCATCAATAACATGGCAATAAAACAAATTTTACCTAAAATCATTTCAAAATACGTTAATTTACCATCTTTAGACCAAATAATAGCGGTAATAGATAATAACCATACAAGCACCGATAAATTTACATGTATTATCAAAGACGGCTTAAATAAATCTTTATTTTCAAAAAAATCAGATAATCCAGGTGTTCTCAGTATTACCAAAATGATAGAATATAAGCCAGCAAAGCCTAGGGCTAAAATTCCATTTTTAAGCCAAGCTAAATTATTTTCTTTTTTCATTGTTATTTTATTTTTTTATTGACTATAAAAAACCAAATTCCTGTCTTACTTTCGTTAAAGTGTTATTGGCTTTTTCTTTAGCTCTATCAGCTCCCTTATCTAATACTGAGCGTAAATAAGGTATATCTTCTTTTAATTTTAGATATTCTTTTCTTGGCTTTGAAAATTTAGCTATAATAATTTCTGCTAAATTGTGTTTAAATTCCGCAAACCCCTTACCTTCATAATTAACCACTACTTGTTCTACAGTTAAATTACTGAAAGCTGCGTATATATTAACTAAATTAGTTATTTCTGGTCTATTATCTTTTTCATAATTAATATATTCTATGCTATCAGTTTTAGCTTTTTTTATTTTTGTTACAATAGCATCTGAATCATCCATAATATGAATTCTACTTGCTGGACTTTCATCAGATTTACTCATTTTTTTTAAACCATCTCTTAGACTCATAACCCGAGCTGCTACACCTTGAATCAAAGGTTCTGGAATTTTTAAAAGTTCGAAGTCAAATTTTCTATTAATCAGAGCTGCAACGTCTCTGGTTAACTCTAAATGTTGTTTTTGATCCTCGCCAACTGGTACTAAATCAGCTTCATAAAGCAAAATATCAGCCGCCATGAGTAGTGGATAAGTAAATAAACCGGCATTGGCTTGATCTTGATTTTTACCTACTTTATCTTTGAATTGCGTCATACGTTTTAACCATCCAATCGGCGTGACGCAATTTAATATCCAAGCAAATTCTGAATGCTCTGGAACATCAGATTGCAGGAAAATATTTGCTTTATTAGGATTCACACCGCAAGCTAAATAAGTTGCAATAGTGTCTATGATACTTGATTTTACAAGGTTTTTTGGACGATCAATAGTTATTGCATGAAGATCAGCCAAGAAAAAAAAGCAATTATATTCATCTTGTAACTTAAGCCAATTATTTATGGAGCCTAAATAATTACCAAGATGCAAGTTGCCAGTAGTTTGAATGCCAGATAAGATAGTTTTGTTCATAAATTGATTTCTTAATTTGTCATTTTAGTTTTTATACCAAAAAATAAGTTTTGTAACTATTGAATTGCAATTAAGCAAGAAAATTTGTATCCTGCCTAATCGGTAAACATAACACAACAATAATTTATGCTTTGGAAAATTAGAGTCCTTTCTTTCTATTTAATACTTAGTATTATTTCTATTTTATTTTATTTTTTTATATGTTTGCCTATACATTTATTAAAATCTCCATATTGCATAAGATATAAAATAGCGGAAATATTTTCTTATATTTTTATATATTTAGCTAAAATATTTTGTGGCATAAATTATAAAGTAATAGGACAAGATAAATTACCAAAAGACGGTAAACCATTTTTAGCATTGGCTAATCATCAATCATTTTGGGAAAATCTATTCATGCAACTTATCATCCCTAAACATTCTTGGATTATTAAAAAAGAACTTTTTGATATGCCACTATTTGGTTGGGGGCTAAGAACGGTGATGCCAATAGCAGTAGATAGAGCTAACAATATTTCTGTAAATCAAATTTTAAAAGAAGGTGCTAAAAAGTTAAAGCAAGGTTTATCTATCGTTATGTTTCCTGAAGCAACAAGGATAAAAGTTGATAGAAATGTTAAATTTAAACCAAGTGCCGCTAAACTTGCTATTAATGCGAATGTGCCAATGGTGTTAATCGCCCATAATGCTGGTTTATATTGGCCTAAAGGTTTCTGGTTTAAAAAGCCTGGCACTATTACTGTTAAAATTTTAGAAATTATTCCTACTAAAGAATATATTAAACATGACGCTAGAAGCTTAACCGAATATATTCAGGAACGTATCAATAAAGAAAAAGAAATTTTATGCAACTTAGTGAAATAAATTCAATTGCTATACAAGGATCACTAATGTATTATTCTATTTAAGTTGTTATAATATATTAATTATTTGAATTTAATGACAAAAAATAAAATTCCAAAATTTTTAGATCACGCTCTTGCTTCAGAAACTTTAAAAAAATTGGGTAATAAACAAAAAAATAAAAGCACAACTATTTCCGAAATAATTGAAGATTTTCATGAAAACGGTATTTTACTCGCTATAATTTTTTTCTCCCTTCCTGTGGCTATTCCTCTTCCCTACCCGCCTGGATTTACAACTATTATGGGGATTCCTCTTATTGTGCTGTCGGTACAAATGTTAATTGGTAGTCGTAAAGTCAAATTACCTCAAAAAATTAATGCTTATAAAATTAAAAATTCAACTTTAAAAACTATTAGCGATAAAACTGTACCTATTTTATTATATGTTGAAAAATACGTAAAACCGAGAGTAGATTTTGCAAAATCGATATATTGTGAACAATTAGTAGGCTTTATCTGTTTAATTGCTTCATTGGCTGTAATTATTCCACTACCATTAACTAATGCTATACCAGCTCAGGGTATATTTATCATGACTCTTGGTTTACTTAATCGCGATGGTGTTGTTATAGGTCTAGGAGCATTGCTGGCAATATTTGGCCTCATAGTAGCTATTGCTATAATGATTGCTGGTTTAGTTGCGTTAAAATATTTATTTTTCAATATTTTTTAAATTGAAATTCATAAAATTAATGAAAACAAAAATTTATACTGGTTCTACCAAAACTTTATATAAGCAAGATGAAAACAATCATTTTGTTATGTCTTTTAATGATACTTTAAGATTATCGAACAAAAAAATAGTAGAATTTTCTGGGAAAGGCGCAATTAATAACAGCATTTCAGCTTTATTAATGCAAAAACTTGACTTAATAGGCATAGAGACTCATTTTTTACGTAAAATTAATATGCGCCAACAGCTCGTAGAGTTCGTAGATATTTTTCCAGTACAAATTTATGTTACATCTTTATCTTCTGGCAGATATATAAAAGAATTTGGTATAGAAAGTGGTTTCGTCTTTGATTCACCAATGATTGATTTTAGAGTAAAAAACCACGAATTAAATTATCCAACAATTAATGAAAATCAAATTTATAATTTTGGCTGGTTAATGAAATCAGAGATAAAAGAGTTAAAAAATACAGCAATTAGGGTTCATGATTTTCTTAGCGGTTTTTTTGCCGGGTGTGGAATTAGATTAGTTGAAATAAAGCTAGAATTTGGTCGTATCTTTAACGGAGAAGAATTTTTTATCGCACTTACTGATGAAATTTCACCAGATAGTTGTAAATTATGGGACCTTAACACTAATGAAAATTTATGCCATGAATTGGCTGAAACTAACCCAGAATTATTAATACCAGCTTATCAAAAATTACTTAAAAAACTTGATATTAAAAGATAATAATTCTTACTTTGCTATCATATAATTTTGTTCGAAAGAATGTAACTTTACTTTTGTTATTTCTCCAACAGCAAATTCTCCCTGTAATTTAACAGGAATAAAATTTTCTGTATGAGCCATATTATTTTTTTCTACTAAAATTTTTACTTCTTTATTAATATTTTTAGCAAATAATTTTTGTAATTCTTTTGCCCCCTCTTCTCTTAAAATTGCGGCTCTTTCTTTGCGTATATTTTTAGGCACTTGTGGCATTCTAGCAGCTGGCGTCCCTTCTCTTTCAGAATATGGGAAAATATGCAAATATTGTAATGCAGCTTCGGAAATTAATTTTTTAGTATTATCAAACATTTCTTTAGTTTCGGTCGGGAAACCAGCAATAATGTCAGCTCCTAGGGCTGTTTCTGGCCTTGCTGCTCTAATTTTATGGCAAAACTCTAGGATTTGCTCACGATTATGCCTACGCTTCATTCTTTTTAAAATCATATTATCACCCGATTGCAGACTAATATGAAAATGTGGCATGATTCTTTCGTTATAAGCTATCAAATCGAAAAGCTCATCATCAATTTCTGCAACATCAATTGATGATAATCTTAATCTTTTTAACTCAGGAATAAGCGCTAATATGCGTCGAAGCATTTGTGCAAATGTCGGGCTACCTGGTAAATCAGCACCATATGCGGTAACATCAACACCGGTAAATACAATTTCATGATAATTTTCTGCCATTAATAAACGAATTTGCTCTGCTATAACCCCTATAGGCACAGACCTGCTGTTTCCTCTGCCAAATGGAATCATACAAAAAGTGCAACGATGATCACAACCATTTTGCACTTGAATAAAAGCTCTAGCCTTACCTTCAAAGCTTTTTACAAAATGATTAGCAGTTTTTTTAACTGACATAATATCATTGACTAGCAATTTTTCACCGAGTAAATAATTTTCATAAGAAAGTTTTTCTTCATTACCGATTACTTTGTCTACTTCTTGCATTTGTGTGAACATCTCAGGATTATTTTGCGCTGCGCATCCAGTAACGATTATAGTTTTTGTTGGATCATTTTTTTTGATCTGACGTATAATTTTTCTAGCTTCTTTTTCTGCTTCTTTTGTAACAGCGCAAGTGTTTATCACGCTAACATTTTTAAGTTTTGATTTAAGTAAATTATTTTTTATAATTTCACTTTCATAAATATTTAATCTACAACCAAAAGTGATAACTTCTTGTTCTAAGTTATTGTTATTAGCCATAATATTCACCAGTAAAAATATAACTCGCTGGGCCGGTCATATTAATATCATCTTGATCATTTGTAATTTCCAAACTCCCAAGTTCAAAAAATACATTAGCACTATCAGCAACAAAGCCAAGTTTTCTGGCAGCTGCAAAACTTGCGCAAGCACCGCTGCCACAGGCCAAAGTAAAACCGGTGCCGCGCTCCCACACTTTTAGATATAAATTATTTTCTTTTAATTCAACAAAATTAACATTAATTCCAGTTGGAAACAATCTATTTGTCTGCAAATCCTTACCAATTATTGCTTTATCTTCATCGGTTAATTTAGTGAACACAACGATATGCGGATTACCAACATCAACACATATTAATTCTTTTGGTTCTATTTTATATTTTTCTGCTATTTGCCATAGATCTTCATCATTTGGTAACCAAGCTTCATTGAAGTTTGGTTTGCCCATATTTACAGTAATTTTATTTTCATTTTTATAATTGGCGCTAATTTTTTTATCATCAATAATAATTATTATATCCTTAAGTTTATAATCATCAAACATTATACGAGATAAGCATCTTGAAGCATTACCACAAGCTTTAGCTTTTGAACCATCCGGATTGAAAATTTTCATTGTTATTGTATTTTCTTGTTTCCTATAGCTTATAAATTGATCGCAACCAATGCCAGTTTTAGGGTTTGATATGTTTATAATAAAATTTTTAAGATTTTTTATCGTTCTAATTTGTGCCTCCTTAACAATGACGAAATCATTACCAAGTCCATGCATTTTTACAAAAGGAATCTTGTTGCTCATATCAGGTTAAATTTTATGTGTAATTAAGGTTATGTGAAGTGCGAAGATACTAACAAAATTTACGGCAATAGTCAATGTTACTTATGATAATGTTATTTCTTGCAAAAAGTTGAATTTTCTTTTAGTCTAGGTGCGTTAATTATCATAACTTAACTGAATTAATTTTAAGGAAAAAATTTGTGAGTGAGTCTGAATTTCAAGAAATAACACCTGTTGGTATAGAAGATGAAATGAAACGTTCTTATATGGATTATGCCATGAGCGTTATTGTTAGTAGAGCAATTCCAGATGTTCGTGATGGTTTAAAGCCCGTACATCGCAGGATTTTATATTCAATGTATGAATCAGGTTTTTATTTTAATAAGTCTTATAAAAAATCAGCTCGGATAGTTGGTGATGTAATGGGTAAATATCACCCTCATGGTGATACTGCTATTTATGACTCTTTAGTTAGGATGGCTCAAGATTTTTCTTTGCGCGCGCCTTTGATTGATGGTCAAGGTAATTTTGGGTCTATGGATGGTGATTCTCCTGCTGCTATGCGTTATACGGAATCTCGACTTGCAAAAATTTCTCATAATTTACTTGAAGATATTGATAAAAACACAGTAGATTTTCAACCAAATTATGATAGTTCTGAAAGTGAGCCTTCTGTTTTGCCGTCTATGTTTCCAAATTTATTGATAAATGGTACTGGCGGTATTGCAGTTGGTATGGCAACTAATATTCCTCCACATAATTTAGGGGAAATTATTGATGCTTGTTGTTTATATGTTGATAATAATGATATTGAAATTAGTGAGCTAGCTTCCGTAGTATATGGGCCTGACTTCCCTACTGGTGGTATAATTTTAGGAACAAGTGGTATTCAATCGGCTTATCTTACGGGGCGAGGAAGCGTTGTATTTCGCGGTAAATGCCACGTTGAAGATATAGAAAATAAAAAACAGGCAATTATTATTACCGAAATGCCTTATATGGTTAACAAGGCAAAATTAATTGAAAAAATAGCAGAACTTGTTCGTGAAAAAAGAATCGAGGGGATAAGCGATTTAAGAGATGAGTCAAATAAAGATGGTGTTCGCGTAGTTATTGAAATTAAACGTGATGTAGTTGCTGATGTTATTTTAAACCAACTTTATTCATTTACACAATTACAAACAAGTTTTGGTGTCATAATGCTTGCGTTAAATAACGGAGTGCCAAAAATCATGAACTTAAAAGAAGTAATTAGTGCTTTTGTTAAGTTCCGTGAAGTAGTAATTACGCGCAGGACTATTTATTTATTAAATAAAGCAAGAGACAAAGCGCATATTTTACTCGGGGTTAGGATTGCCGTTAGCAACATAGATGAGGTAATCAAAATAATACGCTCGGCTGCAACTCCTAATGATGCTAAAAACTTCTTGATGGAAAAAGCTTGGAATTGCTCAGAAATTAAAGATTTAATTACTTTAATTGATGATAAAGCTAATATTTCTGAAGATGGTAAAATACATTTGACTGAAATTCAGGCAAAATCAATACTTGAAATGAGATTGCAAAGATTAACTGCAATGGAAAAGGATAAATTGGAATCTGATTTAGACGCTCTGACCAAAGAAATTGCCGGTTATGTTGATATTTTAGCTTCAAGGGACAAGTTGTTAGCTATTTTAAAATCTGAGCTTTTAAAGATCAGAGAAGATTATGCAACCCCTCGCCTGACTGAAATTGCTCAAGGTAATTTTGAACATGATATGGAAGATCTGATTCAAAAAGAGGAAATGGTGGTTACTGTAACTTTGGGTGGTTATATTAAACGTGTGCCTCTTGCCACTTACCGGGCGCAGAATCGTGGTGGTAAGGGGAGATCTGGTCTTTCTATGAGAGATGAAGATATTTTAACTCAACTTTTTATTGGTAATACTCATACACCGCTGTTATTTTTCTCTAATATTGGTCAGGTATATAGTCTAAAATTATACAAATTACCTTTAGGTAACCCTCAGAGCAAGGGGCGGCCTATGGTTAATATTTTACCTCTGCAAGAAGGAGAGACGATTACTAATATTATGCCAATGCCAGAAGATAAAAAAGAATGGGATAATATGCATATTATGTTTGCTACTAGCAAGGGCAATGTGCGTCGTAATGACCTTTCTGATTTTAAGAAAATTCAGGCTAATGGTAAAATTGCAATTAGAATGGATGAAGATGATAGTTTAGTTAATGTTACCGCCTGTTTAGAAAGTGACCATGTCTTACTTGCGAGTAAAAAAGGTAAGGCAGTACGCTTCCCTGTAAATGCTATACGTGTGTTTAAAAGCCGAAAATCAGATGGTGTTAGAGGAATGAAGCTGGCAGAAGGTGATAAAGTAATTTCAATGACTGTTCTGCACGGTATTACCTCAACAGTAGAAGAAAGAGAAGCTTATTTATCTATTCCTTATGAGAAACGCTCAGAAATTGCTGATGGCTTAGATAATTTTGCGCCAGAGGATTTTGAAATTGACCTTTCAAAAGAGCAAATTATTGAGATGGCTAAGAGAGAAGAATTTATTTTAACTGTTTCTGAAAATGGTATGGGTAAAAAAAGCTCAGCTTACCATTACCGTATAACAAATCGCGGAGGTTCAGGTATTGTAAACATGGTTCTTTCTGATAAATCAGGTGATGTCGTTGCATCTATGCCAGCTAATATTAAAGATGAAATTATGTTAATTACAGATAATGGTAAATTGATTAGATGTAAACTTAATAGTGTTAGAACGACTGGGCGGAGCACTTCTGGAGTCATTTTATTTAAAACTGAAAAAAATGAAAAAGTAGTTTCTGCATCTTTAATTGCAGATGATGCTGAAGAAAAAATAGAGGAGTTAGATGTAGATGGTAAGTAGATGGTAAGGATAATAGATGCATATGAGTCAAAATATAACGTTTACTCATCTAGATTATACAATTGCTCAATCTTTGCAATTATTATGTATTCACCATCATTAACTTGACGGTCCCCATTTCACTTGCAAATTTATTTGTTACTGAATTTTTAGACAACCATTTTGGCAATATTGTTTTTAGCGATCTTGGTCGAAAATCTATTCTTGATAAATTAGAAATAGGCAGCCACAATAATTCTATATGCTTTTCTGGGCAGATAATTTTTTTATTCGCTTTCAAATAATCAGACTGCACTTCAAAAATAAAATTATATTCATGATTGTGACAAATGCTGTTAGCACCTTGTTCAAATGCATGTTCTAAACAACCTAAAAATTTTTTTATTAAACTTGGATGTCCAGTTTCTTCTCTAAGCTCTCGAACTACGCACGCCCGGGCTGATTCACCATGCTCAATATGACCACCAGGTAAAAAATAAAAATTTATTTCTAAATCAAGAGTTTTACAGAGCAGTATTTTATCTTTATCAATAATAACCGCTCTGCTTAAAACATGTATTTTATCTTTATTATTCATTAAACGTGAATATTTAAGATTCTAATCTTCTTCTGCGATTGTTTTTTCTGATTCTTCTGTCAGTTTCTTGTTTTTTTCTGACTTTTTTAACAGAAAGTGGTTCATGAAAACGAGACATTTTCATCAAACGAAAAACTAACTCTCTTTGCATTTTTCTTTTCAAATCCCGTATAGCCTTTTCGCCATTACCACCGTGAACACTAACCTGTACAGCCACTAAAACTACTCTCCTTAATAAAAGTAATAGATAATTAATATTATTGAACTAGTAAGTTATTATCTATATAATTAAACACTATGTCAAGTAAAAACTATAAAAATATCATGAGCGATATCACTAAAAAACACAAAAATGCTAAAGAGTTATTTTTACAAAAATTATCTGATTTGCTTATAGATCATGAATGGGGCGATAATCTAATCAAACTGACAGAACAACAATGTAATTTTTTACCAAATTATCATTTGATTTTATTTCCATCTGGTTTAGAAGAAATAATTGCTTCTCTTGAGTCTTGGTTCGATGAAAAAATGTTAATTTCATTAAAAACAGAACTTATAGAAGATAAAATTAGAGCAAAAATTGCAAGAGCTTTAGAATTACGGATAATAGATTTAACTCATAAAAATATTATACTCAAACAGAATTCTATGCTTGTTAAACCTACAAATTTATTATCGGCTTGTAAATCTCATAGCAAAAGCTGTGATATAATTTGGAAATATGCCGGGGATAATTCAAATGATTTTAATTACTATTCAAAAAGAGCTTTATTAATGTATGTTTATAAAATTTCAATATTATTTTACTTAGCAGATAACTCAGAAAATGCTAAAGATACAAGGAAATTTATTGCTGAAAATTTAGAGAATATAGTAAAATTTGGTAAAAATTTTAATAAAATAAAAGATAAATTTAAATTTCCTAAAACAGAAGATATTCCTATATTAAGGATGTTTAGCCATTAAGCAACAATTAACGCCAAATTATATTGTTTATCATAAGCGTTGCCATATATTTTTTCAAAATTTCTAACTTCACCAGGATTGCTAAGGCCTTTATAAATACTATATAATATGGCGTATATTACTTTATGAGGGTCAGCATTTGCTGAACTTAGCCTATGCTCGATTCTCTTAGGTAAAGAATTTGGTATTCTTATCAAAACAGTTCGATTATTACCACCGTAACAAATATGAGTTGGCGCCATGAATTTGCTGTCTAATCTTAAATAATCTGATTTATTAGGCAAAAATGAATCTATTGTTTCGGGTAAATAATGACATAAAATATTAGCATATTTTTCATTTTCTAAATCTTCTAAAAAATTTAAATGTATATGCATACTATTGCCAAAATCATCTAGAAAAACTTTTGGTTCAAAACTAGCAGTAAGCCCTTGTTTTTTAGCCTCTTTAATTATTAACTCACGATTTTTACAAATAAGATCTGGGTAAGATAGAATTTGGTTTGAAGGTTTAAGATCTATCTCATATTGATTTCGACCTTTTTCTTTTTTTATAGCCAAAGGAATTTGTTTTTGTAAAGCTAGCAATTGTTCATCTGATTTTAAGCCTAAAAGATAAAATTCTAACTCTGCACCAATAAAAGGAGTTAAATTAAAACTACTTTTCAAATTAATCAGCAATTTTTGTAGAGAAAACGTCTCCTGATGCATAACTATTTAACAAAATTTTTCAATAATTTTTTCAGCGGTTTTTTAAGCTCCTCCTTTTTTGGCACTATATTTTTTATTTCCTCTTGAATATCTTTTACATTCTCAGGTATTATTTCTTCAATATCCTTGCCAATTATTGCTGGTAATAGCTTCCTTAAGGTCGGATCATTCTCATCTAAATTAGGTAATGTCTTTTTCATTTGTTTTAAAATATTACCATGAGGATCAATATCACCAAATAGTTTCTGATATAAAGTTAATTGATATAATTCAAACATTTGACTAATTTTTATATTACCAATTTTACTAGCTGTAATATTTTTTGAATCAATATTATACTCAAAGCTCAAATCGTTTGATGTGGAATCAGGATAATCTGATATTTTTTTCAAAAAATCTTTATTAACTTTTACATATAGTTTCCTGGCCTTATCGTTTAAGAATCTGAATTTGCCGAATCTATATATATATCCGGAACTAAAATCAACTATTTTAGGGTAATTTTTGAGTAATAAAACGCCTTGAGAACGCCAATTTTTACTAGCCAATTTAATGATAGAGTCATTGCTCAGCTTAAAACCGGAATCACCAGAATAAATGCTAAAATTATTTAACTTAACAACTGAACTCATATTAACTGAATTTACTTTAGAATTAAAATCAACCTTTAGCTCATAATCACTATTTTCTAAATCTTTAAATCTAAATGCTTCTTTATTTGCTATTATATATATCATTTCTTGATTAAGAACAAAACCACCAGGAAGTGAAAGAATTTGTTGTTTCACTGAATCGTATTTTTTAAAAAAATCATCAAATAATCCATCTTTTATGCTAAATTTTATTTCACTTAAAAGTTGTATATTTTTATTAGCTTTAACATTGCCAGTTTTAAAATCTAACATTATAGAAGAAACATCAATTTTGTTGGCAGACATATTTCCTGTGGCTTGAACCTCAAGATTTTTAGCAAAATTTGGAAAAGTTTTTGCTTTTGTTTTTATCGATACTTGCATTGAAGCTTTAAAATCGGAAGGTAACATTGAAAAACCATAAAATAAACTAACAGGTATTTTTCTAGCAGCAAATTTTACAGGCTTAGTTTTAATTAAATAATTAATTGTATATTCTTGTGGAATATTATTAATAAAATCATCTATTTGTCGATAATATTTTGCCGGAACAAAAGTAATTTTTAATTTTTCATAATTTTTATCATAAAATAACTCTTCTTCTTGTTTATCAAAGATCTGTACTTTACTGGTGGAAATATATATAGCTTTAATATGATTTAAAATTTCTGCAGGATCAGCGCCTTCAATAATAATATTAATTATATTTTGTAAAGTTACTGAAGTTTTAATTAAATAATCCTTGATCTTTAGCTTAGCACCAAACCCCCTAATTATAGGTTTATAGGTTGAATCTATTTCACCATTATATGAAACATATATATTTTGTGAAAGTAAGTTATAACCAATATTAATGGGGTTATTATAGGATATAACCGCCTCTCTGCCCTCTTCCTTAAACCCATGCAAAGAAATAGCCATCTCAAATGGGAACCCACTACTTGTTGCTTTGACAAAACTGACATGTATATTTTGTTGGTTTGTATTTAACATTGGAAATTCATGTCCAGAATATAGCATATTTACTTCCTTGGTAATTCTACTAGCCGCATAATACCAACCAAAAGAATAGCCAATAAACAAAAGAATCACAAACCCAAAAATATATTTAACTAGTCTCATGCTTTATCTCCTTTTATATTTATATATTCTTTGTTTAAAGAATATATATTCCAGACCCATAGAATTATTATTACTACAAATATAAGCATTAAATAAACAGTTATCGAATCAAAGCTAGCTGCAGGAAACAAAATAAACATAAATGACTGCGAAAAAGCACCAAGTGATTTACCAAATTTTAACCCAACAACCTCAACAGCAGCCTTTCCTTTAGTTCGAAGCTCAAGAGATAAAGGAATGTAAGCCATTTCTTTAGTGGAATCAAATAATGAATATTTTGTGGATTTACTTAAAATATTCTGTACAGCACCTATTAATACGGCAAAATATAAAGGGCTAAACATACCACCAGAAAAATCTATATCGTCTGAAAAAATTACAAAAGCAAAAAATGCAAGCCCAGTACATGCAAGCATATAAGGGGTTATAAGTGCCGACTTCAACCACGAAAAACTTCTAATTATATTGCTACCGATAATCATAAAACAAACAGAAGAAATTCCCATCCAAATATTAAACTTACCCATGAAATTCATGTAATCTACCATATTGGGATAGAGCTCTCTTACCCTTGCTTTCCAAGGCCCTTCAAGGATATTAATAAGTAAACCATAACATAGGATTAATACCACTATGTGGCCAATATATTTAGATTGAGCAATTAATTTAACACTTTCAAAAACTGATAATTTGGTTTTAGTATCCTTAGTATGATAAGAAATATTTTTACCCAAGCTTTTAGGGCGAATAATATATTTGTCAATATATCGGTAAAGCATCATAGCAATAATTCCTGAAAAAATTATTGTTTTCATTACCGGTTTTAAAATCATCTCACATTGATAATTAATATCAGTTCTATAAGTTTCTAAAATATTATTATCAGCAATAAGCGACAAATCAGAAAATGAAACAAGTACATTGCCAGCTAACACAAGACCTAAATTGCCTACCATACCTAAAATAGGATAAAATCTTTTAGCATCTTTGGTATGAAAAATATTATTAGCATATTGCCAAAAAAGTAAATTAATAACTACAGCACTCCATAATTCACAAAAAACATACATAATTGCATAGCTCCATTTACCAGTAATTAAGAAAAACCATTTGAAATTAGGATAAGTATTAATATAATTTTTAATATAGTCTGGACCAAGATGATAATAATTTTGATTAGGATATAGTACGTAAGTAAATAATATAAAAAAACCTAGAAAAAATGAAACTATTATGTAAAAAACATGTTCATAATCAAACATATTACTAAGCTTAACGTAAATTAGGGTGAAAATAATTGTTGAAGGCAATACAAGCCATAATTTTAAAAAGCTTATCGCCTCAGCGCCAATATTGGGAACAACTAAACTATCCTTTATTGAACGCAAAGCACCAAAGTTAAATAACACACAGAACATCATACATGCCATAGGTGCAAAAAATTTTAACTCAGATTGCTTAATAGGCCAAAATATCGACCTTAGCTTTGATTTTAGCTGTTTTTTTTTATGAATCATTTATATGAAAAATTTGATAAGATATAGCGATCTATTAATTCTTAATTTTAACTTATCATAGATACTTGCGGAGTTTAATGTTTTTTAAAAAAAAAGTCAATAATATTTATATATCACACACAAGGCCGCAGGCGATAAAGTTTATTTAATAATATTAGAAAATTTAAAATGCTATTATAACTTATAAATATTGCCATAATCAAGCTTGTAACAACAATGCATTTTTTGTGCAAAATCCATATTATGTGTAACCATAACTATCGCTGCATTTAAAATTTCAGCATGCTCTAAGAATAGCTCAAAAATTTCACGAGAAGTTTTGGGGTCAAGATTGCCAGTTGGCTCATCAGCCAGAATTAATCTTGGATTGTTAATTAACGCTCTTGCTATCGCAACTCTTTGTGCTTCGCCACCAGATAATTCACCTGGAAGATTATATAAGCGCTTACCAAGGCCCAATTTATCTAACAAAATTGCCGCTCTTTCCATTGCTTCTATTTTTGGTACAGATGATATAAATAAAGGCATAGCAGCATTTTCTTGAGCGGTAAAATCACCTAATAGATGATGATACTGATATATGAAACCTAAATTATTAAGACGCACTGCCGGAGCATATATAAGATTTTGAATTTTATAGTCCAGTATATTATTGATATAAACAGCTCCAGAATCAGGCCTCTCGAGCAACCCAGCTATATGCAAAAAAGTTGATTTTCCACTACCAGAAGCCCCAACTATTGCTACCATTTGGCCTTGTTTAACTTCAAAATTTATTTTCTTGAGCACTTCAATTATTGACCTACCTTGCCGATAATCTTTACTAACATTTTGCAATTTTAAAACATATTCAATTTTATTTTCACTCATAGCGCATCGCCTCAACAGGATTTAATTTAGCAGCTCTGTAAGATGGGTATATAGTGACTAATATTGACAAAACTAACGAAAATATAGCAATAAATATTATGTCGCTAATATTAATAATATATGGTAAATGATAAAGAAAATAAATTGCTGGATTGAAAAGTTCAAGACTAGCAAATTTTTCTAAAAAGAGGCGCAAATTATCAATATTATAAGTAATTAGCAGCCCGAAAAATACGCCTAAAAATGTACCAATAAATCCTATAAAAAAACCGCTTAAAATAAAAATAAACATTATTTGCTTAACGCTAGCGCCCATAGTTTTCAATATTGCAATATCATGTGTTTTGTCTTTAACTAACATAAATAAACCAGAAATAATATTAAAAGCAGCCACTAATATAATTAAGGTTAATATTAAAAACATTACTACACGCTCGACATCAAGCGCACTTAAAAAATGTTTATTATTATCTAGCCAACTTTCAACCAAAACAGGATATTTTAAGATCCTTTGTAGATATTTAGCATTTTTGTCTGTTAAAGTTTGATCATGAATCTTTACTTCTATTAAATTCACATCATCACCCATTGCAAAAAAATTTTGCGCAGCAATTTTAGGCATAAGGACCGTAACAGCATCATAATCATAAAGCCCGCTAGTAAAAATAGCCGCTACTTTAAAAATTTTTGCTCTTGGCATAGAACCAAAAATTGTTGAAATAGTATTTGGCGAAATTAATTTAACTTTAGATCCAGCCATAACACCAATATTTTCAGCTAATGTTGAACCAATAGCAATGGAATGCAGGCCGTCATAATCGCTAAAATTACCAGAAAGAACATTGTTTAAAATATTTTGCTTATGTTTTAAATCAGTAATATCTATACCTTTCACGACAACAGCATTATGGCCCTTGGCTGTACTAGCTATTGCCTCTCCCATCACAATTGGGGAAACTTTATTAACAAAATCCTCAGAACGTAATTCTGCCAAAATTTCTTGATGATCATATATTACCCTACCTATAGGATGAATAGTAATATCACCATTTAAACCAATAACATTATTAATAAGCTCCATACGGAAACCATTAATTACCGACATAACAACTATTAGAGCGGAAACACCAATAGCTATACCAAGCAAAGATATAATTGAAATTATTGACACAAATTTTTCATTTTTTTTAGCCCAAAAATATCTAAGAGCTATAAATAATACAAAGTTATTTGACATATAAACTACTAATTATTGAGTTAACTGCTTTGTCTTTTGACATTTTTTCAATTTCCCCAGATCTTCTATTTTTTAATTCTAATAAATTCTGCTCTGCAGATTTTGGTCCAACAATTACTTGCCAAGGAGAGCCTATTAAATCATGAGTAGCAAATTTTACGCCAATCCTTTGGTCTGTGTCATCGAGCAAAATTTCAATATTCTTTGCTTTTAACTGATTATATACATCAGATGCAAGTATAGTTGAGTTATGATCCTTTACATTTAAATTTATAATAGAAACTTTAAAAGGTGCAACAGATATTGGCCATATAATACCATTATCATCATGATTTACTTCAATAATAGCAGCAGCTAATCTTGAGATACCAATACCATATGAGCCCATATTAACAGGCACTCTTTTGCCTTTATCATCATTAACGCAACAATTTAGCAATTTTGAATATTTATCACCAAAATTAAAAATATGACCGACTTCAATGCCCCTCTGTGTTGCTAAATTTTTCTCGCTAAGAGCGCATTTAGCCAAATCATGCTTTTCTTCAGTAGCAGCATATAAAGACTTAGCTAATTCTATATCTTTAACTAACTCCTCTTTCAGTAAATCAAATTTCTTATCGTAATAAAGCACACTTTCACCATTCTTTGCAAGCACGTGAAATTCATGACTCAAATTACCGCCAATTTCTCCGTTATCAGCTACCACAGGTATAACAAATAAGCCAAGATCAGCAAATACTCGCATATAGGCGGCAAAAACCTGATTATATGTTGCTATAGAAGTTTCTTCATCTACATCAAATGAATAAGCGTCTTTCATTAAAAACTCCCTTCCTCTCATCACGCCAAATCTTGGCCTAATTTCATCACGAAATTTCCACTGAATTTGATACATAATTTTTGGCAAATCACGATATGACTGGATAGAATGACGCATAATGTCAGTTATTACCTCCTCATTCGTCGGGCCAAATAATAAATCATGATTATGACGATCCTTAAATCTTAGCATCTCTTCACCATAAACATCGAATCTACCAGATTCATGCCATAAATCACCATTTTGTATGCAAGGCATTAACATCTCAATAAACCCGGCAGCATCCATGTTAATTCTAACAATATTCTCAATATTTTTTAAAACTTTATATCCTAAAGGTAGCCAGTTATAAATACCTGAGGCTTGTTGCTTTATCATGCCACTTCTTAACATTAAAGAATGCGATGTAATTTTAGCCTCAGATGGACTATCTTTTAGCAAAGGGAGAAAAAACTTTGAAAGTAACATATTATTTTAAAATTCAAATTCCATTGACTTGTGAATATTAGCAGTAGAATATTTTTTATCAAGTTGATTTAGAGTTAAATTGTAAAACATTTTCTATTTCCGTAATATTTTCTGGATTACTTGCATGATACCATTCCATATTTTGCACAACTACGCCAAAAACTTTATTAGCGCTTAGATAATATTCTTTTAATGAGAATCTGTCCTTATTATTTTCTGCTATTTTATCTGGCTTTAAAATGGCTAGACCAGAATAAACAAAGCTATATTTTTCATTATTTTTTATTCTACTAACTTCTCCGGTAGGTTTTAACTCAAAATCACCCGAAGATTTGTAACCCACAGCTTTATTATATGGTTGTAATAAAAGTAAAAAATCCATTTTATTACCATCCCATTTTGACAAAACATAGTCAAAAATATCACGATCTGATTTCAAAATTACATCACTATTTAAAATAAAAATTGGCTCATTTCCCAATATTGCACTAGCATTTTTTACTGCGCCACCAGTTTCTAATAACTCATTTTCATGAATAATGATTATTTCTGGTAATTTAGCTATAATTTTTTTATATTTTTCTATCGAAGCTATAATTTGTTCACTAAGATAATGAACATTAATAACTATTTTTTTAAAACCATGGCTTAAGCAAATATCAAGTAAATGATACAGCACAGCTTTACCACAAATTTCAATTAAGCATTTAGGTTTATTTTTGGTCAAATGCTTCATTCTTGTGCCTTTGCCAGCAGCAAAAAGCATGATTGTATCAATCATATTACTATATTTATTTTATTGATTATACATATTCGTCAATAATCTTCTAAATCTAATAGATGCAAGCCAACTACCAAATCCAGATATTTGTTCTATCAAATTAAGTTTTGGATCCCATAATATTTTTTCCGTTGAAAATATTACAAATTGAGCTTTAGCAATAAAATTTTCAAACGGTACAAAACCTAGTTGATATCTACTATCACCTGATAAATCACGATTATCACCCATGAAGAAGAAATGCCCTTCCGGTATTATATATGGACCAAAATCATTTAAATTATCGCCAAATTTATTTTTTGCATATTTTAATTTATAACTATAAAAATTTAGCCCATTTGGCAATGTTTCAAGAAACTTTAAATATATCGTACCATCTTCACCGATAACTTCACCTATTTCTTTTCTGGTTACTGGTTTATCGTTAATATAAGTTACGTTGTTTTTGATTTCTATTTTTTCAAATGGCATAGCTATAAGTCTCTTAATATAACGCTTATCCATATCATGCGGCGGGCGCATTATTACTATATCCCCTCTCGTTGGTTTAGTTTCAAAAATTCTTCCTGAGAATAAATTTGGGCTAAAAGGGATAGAATATTTACTATAACCGTAACTATATTTTGTAGAAAAAATATAATCATTTTCCAAAATAGTTTCTTTCATAGAACCAGTTGGCACTACAAACAACTCTATAATAAAAATTCTAATTAATAGCGCAATAATTACAACGATCAACAGCGATCTAATTTCTGATTTTATATTTGATTTTGTTTTATTTTCAACCACAATTAATCCTATACATTATTTAACTAATCAATCATTATATGAAGCAATTTAAATTAAATCTAGGAGAATTTTATGCATATCAATAATGATTTTTCTTCACCAAATAATACGCCAAGAACAAAAAAAATAAAATATGTAATATTACATTATACAGAAATGATTTTTGATGAAGCCTTAAAAAAATTAATTGACCCTTCATCTTCAGTTAGTAGCCATTATTTTATTAACAAAAATGGGGAAATTTTTCAACTAGTTTCAGATGACAAAATAGCCTGGCACGCTGGCGAAAGCCACTGGTTGGGCGCAGATAAATTAAACCAAAATTCAATTGGTATTGAAATAGATAATCTTGGAATCGAAGATTTTACCAAAAAGCAGATGAAATCTGTTATCGAATTATGCTTATTATTAAAAACAAAATATAAGCTAAGCGAGGCTAATTTTCTTGGTCATTCTGACATTGCTCCTAGTAGGAAAATTGACCCAGGAATCTTCTTTAATTGGCAATTACTTGCTCAAAACAAAATAGGTTTGTGGCATAACGTAAAATATTTAGAGTCTTTAGCCGATCAGATATTGTTAGAATTTGGGGAATCAAGTAATGAAGTTATTAAAATGCAAAAAAAATTACAAAAATTTGGTTATAAAATAGCCTTAACTGGCAAAATCGATACCCAAACTAGCTATGTTATTAGAAGTTTTCAATCAAGATTTGTACCAAAAATTATACATAATAAAGGAGGCTTAGTCTTCTATCGGAATCTATCTGCTAATTATAATTGGGATAAATTATCTGATGTGATGCTAGAAAAATTATATCTTAACTTATTATAAAACTAAGTTAAGTTTGCAGATAATGGCAAAACCATCACCTGCAAACAAAAATTACGTCAATTAGAATTTACTTATTGCTTTCTTTATAGCTTTTAAACTATTTGGATCTTGACCAAAAGCTCTGCCATAATGTCTGTCAATCCTTAAATCTTTACCTTTAATATCTTTAACAACATAAGCTGGATCATGCTCTTTGTAATGGATATTAGGATTTTGCATTCTCGGATAAAGATCTTCTATCTCTTTAACAGAAACTTTATGGTAAGTTGCAGTTTCCTTCATAGATTTTGCTATACTATTATCTTTTTTCAGTTTTTGTAAATTATTAGCAAAATTGTTAATATTATATAAATGGCTAACATCAGGATGCACGATAGTGAATATCTTGTTATGCTGGCCATAGAAGAAACGCCCTTCTTGTATTGCATTGTCAAAATCTTTTTGAGAAATATAAATACAACCAGCACTTTCTTCAAAAGTTTCACGAGCCACCGTTTCAGCTAAATCCTTATCGCCTTTGTCAACTTGACCGCCAAACCACATGCTTTGAGGCAATTTGTTTTGATTTTGATATCTATTTTTACTATGTTGATCTACTGCTATTACAGTGTAATACTGACCATTTTCTTCAAGAAGTAACATAGTTCCAGCACGCTCAATAAGGGCATTAGGATATCCAGGTAAGTTTTGCGTAAAAGTCTTATTACCTGTGGCATTATGCTTAGCATATTTCTTAAATAATTTATCTAAATCTTTTTGAATATTATATTTGTGTTTACCATTAATAAAAAAACTAGAACTTTTTGTTTTTGTTTGAATTGCTTTTTGAGCTGCCAAATGTTTTATTTGACGATTTAGTGGATCCTTCTCAGCTAAAGCTCTATCTACAACAACTTTTGCATTCGAAGCATTAGGGGTAAGCTCTCTAAGGGCTTTAGTTTGTTCTGAAGTTATTTTCTGATTTAACTGAGCTCCACTTACTTTCTTCACTTTGTCAACCACAAATTCCTCGCCATCTTCCGCAAGGATAATTGTACCTTTATTTGAGTGTATGTTGTCTAGCTTTGACAAAAGTTTAATTTCTTCAGCTTCAGTTTTACCAAATCCTATATCATTTTTATGTATAGCTACCATGTCATTTTGCTTCACTTCCTGCAAAGATTTAATAGCCTGTCTGTTAGTGATAATATCTAAATCTCTTTCCACCCTTGTTGACATTAATTTGCTAAACTTAGTACGCGCCTTGCCAACTGGAATAGAAAACCTAAAACCAGCTAAAATATTACTTTTACGAACTTTGTCATAAGTGTAATTAGTGTCAAATTTAATATTTTCAGCAATCTCCCAGCTTAAATCAATTCCACCACCTGCAATTGAAGTTTTTTTATCTTTGAAAAAGTAAAATAGCGAACCAACACGTAAAGCATCAAGACCAGGTATATTTCTGCTTAATCTAAAATCTGCACCAGGTAATGATTTTTCAGTAACCTTATTTTCATCATAAATAAAGAATATATCTCTATCTAAAACTTTACCATTTCCAGTTAAACTCCTATCAATTTTGGTAATTTCTTTCTTCCCTACAGGAACATATACGTTAGCATGAGATTGCCAGGTAGGAGTCAAAAAATGAACGTTAAAAGTCATTCCAGAAAAAAGACCGCTACCAATCTGAGTGTTACGTAAATCATAATATACAGCACCACCAATTACAGTTTCTTCATTGATAGCTTGTCTGTAACCTAAACCAAAATTTGCCTCATATGATTTTGAATCATATAATGAATTTTTCTTCTTCTTCAATTGTGGCAGATGATGCATAAATCTGATGTCTGCAAACATTAAATTATCATCATTTTCTACCACAGGCATAAAAGCAGCAATTTGACCATAACTTCTGTTATTACCACCTTTAACAGTACCTTCAACAATAAATGGAATTGAAGATGCATGAGCAGCAAGAGGTAGCGAGCAGGCTGTCACTAAAGACAGTTTTTTAATATATCTTTTCATAAATAATTACCAATGTTTATTAAATTATATTGTGATCGCATGTTAAATTAATTAATATTTAGTTAAAAAATTTAATGAAAAGCGATTTCACAAGGTTAATTATATATCAACTTTTGTTAATAGTCAACTCAATAAATAAAAAATATTAAAATATTAATTAAAATTAACACTTAAAATTATATTATTATTTTTTCAAACTTAGATTTTATTTCTGAAAGTTTTGTGATATCTCCACCGCCTGCTTGAGCGATATCAGCTTGTCCGCCGCCGCTGGAGCCAAGAAATTGTGATAATTCTTTTACTATTTTACCAGCATTATATTGCGTGATAATATTTTTTGATACAGCCACTAATAAACATAATTTACCTTGAAAATCACCAGCATAAACTAATATTAAATCATTAATATTTTTAATAATATTCTGTGCTGATATACGTAATAATTTAGGATTTATATTATCAACTCTTTGATATAAATACCTGATATTACTGACTTTTTTAGAAAATTGTTCAATTTTTTCATTAGATAATGATAGCTTATCAAGTTGCATTTTTTCAACATCTTTTTCAAGTTGTTTTTTTTCATTTATTAAAGAATTTATTTTATCTAAAACATCTTGTTTATTAGTTTTAAGAGTTTCTAATATTGCTAAAAATAATGTTTCATTTTCGTGAATATAGTCAATAGCATAAGAATGACACACAGCCTCTAGCCTCCTAACGCCAGCTGCTATTGCGCCTTCACTAATTATTTTAAATAGTCCAATATCACCACTACGATTAACATGAGTGCCACCACAAAGCTCAAATGAATAGGGAGCGCTATCACCCTCCCCTGGATTTCCCATAGAAACTACCCTCACCTCATCGTCATATTTTTCGCCAAAAAGAGCCATAGCACCAATTGCAATAGCCTCATCTGTCGACATTAATTTAGTGTTAACAGGTAAATTAGCTGTAATTATTTTATTTACTTTATCTTCTATTAATTTAATTTCAACTTTTGTTAAAGCATTATGATGACTAAAATCAAATCTCAGCCTATCACGCGCAACTAATGAACCTTTTTGGATAATATGTTTACCTATAATTTCCCTTAAAGCTGCGTGCAATAAATGGGTTGCAGAATGATGCACTCTTAAATCTTGGCGATACTTAACATCTATTATTAATTTAACTTCATCATCTTGAGTAACTATCCCCTCTTCCAACTGACAAATATGCGCATGTATTTTACCTAAATATTTTGCTGTATCAATTACTTTAATTTTGCCGTGATTTGAAGTAATAATACCAATATCACCCATTTGTCCACCAGATTCACCATAAAATGGAGTTTGATTAATAATAAGCACAAATTTGCTGTCTTTGCTTGAAATTTGCCTAACTATGTTACCATTTTCTACAATAGCTATTACCTTACCTTCTGAGCTATCTAAAGAATAGCCAAGAAAATCTGTGCTACCAAATTCACTAAAAATATCAAACCAAACAGTATCAGTTTTGGATGCACCAGAACCAGACCAAGCTGCTCTTGCTCGCTCTTTTTGTTCTTGCATCATTTTATCAAACCCTGCATGATCTACAGTAATTTCTTTTTTCTTTAAAATATCCTCAGTTAAATCAAGGGGAAAACCATATGTATCATATAATTTAAAAGCAACTGCGCCATTTAATTCACCATCTTTGTTTAATTCAGCTATTTCATCATCTAGAAGTTTCAAACCTCTATCTAAAGTAGATTTAAACCTTTCTTCCTCTTGTCTTAAAATATTTTCGACAAATTCTTCTGCTCTTTTAATTTCAGGAAATACATGGCCAAATAAATCTATAAGTTTTGGCAATAATTTATAGATAACAGGCTCTTTACTACCAAGCTGATGCGCATGACGCATACTTCTACGCATTATTCGTCGCAATACATAACCACGCCCCTCATTTGAAGGCATTACTCCATCGGCAATTAAAAAAGCACTGGATCGCAAATGGTCAGCTATAACCCTATAAGAAAAAAGAGCCTCACCTTTTGCTTTAACTTTAATAATTGACTCAGCATAGTCAATTAATTGCTGGAAAGAATCAATTTCATAATTATTATGTTTACCTTGAATAACAGCTGAAATTCTCTCTAACCCCATGCCAGTATCTACCGATTTTTTTGGCAAAGCAATTCTAGTATCTTTATTAATTTGTTCGAATTCCATGAAGACTAAATTCCAAATCTCAATGAATCTATCACCATCTTCATGCTTTGTACCAGGCAAACCACCAAATATTTTATCTCCATGATCATAAAACATCTCAGAACAGGGGCCGCAGGGTCCAACATCCCCCATTGACCAAAAATTATCATTAGTTTTAATCCTAATTATTCGCTCATCACTAAGACCAGCTATTTTTTTCCAGTAATTAGCAGCCTCATCATCGTTGTGAAAAATCGTAACACATAACCTATCCTTTGGCAAAGCAAAAACCTTAGTTACCATATCCCAGGCGTAATATATTGCCTCTTCTTTAAAATAATCACCAAAAGAAAAATTACCCAGCATTTCAAAAAAAGTGTGGTGTCTTGCCGTATAACCAACATTATCAAGATCATTATGTTTACCGCCAGCTCTTACACATTTTTGGCTTGATGTTGCGCGCAAATAATCTCTTTTTTCTACACCAGTAAATACATCTTTAAATTGTACCATCCCAGCATTAGTAAACATTAATGTTGGGTCATTAGCAGGTACGAGAGGGCTAGATGGCAGGTGTATGTGGTTATTTTTAACAAAATAATCAATAAAATTATTTCTAATTTGTGATGTTGTAAATTTAGACATATTTCTACTACGCTTAAATATTATTATCGACACATTAAATAATTTATGACCAAATTACAATGTTAAATTAGCGAATCTCCAAAAGGCCTTTCAAAATAATTTGATTTAATTAATAAAATTTTAGTAAAATATTAATATAAGAAATAATGTTAATTAGGTAACATTAAATATGAAAAAATCTGGTTCAAATAACAAATCAATACAAGAATTAAATTTGGTACTAATAGTCCGGCTGTAATTAAATACATATATATATGAAGGGAAAAGGTGGAAGATTTTTGTAGATTCAGTTAGAATAATTTGTCTTAAATTAAGGGCCTTGAAAATGGTATATAGATAGATAAAATAATGAACAAAATTATACATAAATTAGCATCTGCATCTAATAAAATTAGACGCTATTTCAACAATAAAGAGATAATAGTATTTATTGGCAAAAAAGGTGTTAAAGTTATTGCATATGACAAGAAAAAAAACATAGATAGCATATTTGTATATCACGATGACGCTGAAAAAATAAAAAGATATAAAAATTTTTTAAAAAAATATAAGAGTTTTGATATATATTTTTTACTAAATAATAAAGAATGCCACCTTAAGCATGAGTTTATTCCTGCATTTGAGACTATTATTAAATCTAACCCAATTGAAAAATTTATTGAAGAAAATTATAATCCTGAAAATATAATAGCTTATAGTATTTACAATATCGATAGGACCAATGGCGAAACCTTCGAAACCATCTTAGCTGTTTCTGAGTATAGCAAGCAAGTCAGGCAATTGTTAGAATTTGTAATTTATAATGGTTTTAATTTTGGTGGCGCTTATTTTTTGGCTTTAGAATTTGAGTCAATAATAGAATCTATTCTAGCTAGGAAAAACATTTACGATTGCCAAGATGATTTACAAGTTCTTGTTACAATTACTGAAGCTAGCGGTATTCATATAGCAATTAAACATAATAAAAATATTTTAAATGAGATAGTTGTAGAATTTCCTGAAAAAAAATCAGCAATGTATATTGTTGGAACAATAGAACAGGGAGTATCAGACGCTCTATTACAATATAAAGGATATATAAATAGCCTAGAATTAAGAATATGTTTAATTTTACTCTGTGATCAAAATTTGTGTGACCTTCTAAAAAAAGTAAAAAGCTTTGAAAAATTTTTTATAGTAACTTACAATACAAATAATGATTCTAAGGAACAAGAAGCTGATGATATAAAATATAATCAGGGAGAGTTGTTATTTGAGACTTTCAGCAGTAACAGACAATATTTAGCTGTCAATGAACTGCTTAGCGCTATATCAAAATTTACTGCTATAAATTCAATTGCATTTAAGCCTTTGGTACTAATAGTAATAATTATTATTGGCATTATTTTTTCTTTCAAATATCAGACTATACTTAATGAAAGAGAAACTAAAATTTTAAACAACCAATATTACTCTTTGTCTGAACAATATCGTAATATCAAAAAAAGACATCCAAATGTAGAAAATGTGACTAATTTGGCAGATTTATATAATTATCAAAATATTTTAGCGATAGAGTCACGCAATCCTTTTAGCTTTTTAAAAATCTTATTTTCTATTGACCCTGGCGAGGTTAAAATTACTAATGTAATTTGGGACCTAAAACAAGCTAATATATTAGATAAAAAAGAAGAACTTATTGTAAGTATCCTATATGAAGATAATAAAAACAATATGGAAGTAATAAATCAAAAATTAGCAAAATATTTAACAAAAGTAAAAAAGGCTTTTGTAAATTATAAAATTACTTATATCAAAAATATGGATAGCATAACTAAATTACCAAAAAAAACAATTTTACCGGCAACAATAATAATCAGTGAAAAATAATATTTATGTTAGATAAGCTAGTTATTCATTTAAAAAATATAATATTTTTTAAAGTTGTCATATATATCTTATTTATAGTCTTGCTTGCTGCAACTATTCCGAATTTTAGAGATGAGTTAATAAAATCAGAACAAAGAAAAACTAAAGCAGAAGAATTTTTACTAGAAACACAACTTGCACTACAGTCAATTTCAGAATTTGAAAAAGAAATTACCGCCACAAATATAAAATATAAAAAATTAATTAAAAATTCTGGTCAAAAAGGTTGTCTAGAGAGAGAAAAATTACTACTAAATTTAAAAAAAATATCCAGTAAGCATAATCTAAGCAAAACTATTAATGTAAAGATTGCCAGATTATTTAAAAATAACAGTAATAGACGCAAAAATGATGAAGTTAAACTTAATGAACATCAAGTAAATATTAGTTTTAACTCACATTCCTGGGAAAAAGCCTTAGAAATTACGCAAGAAATTTGTAATATTTTACCGTCAAATACTTTAATAACAGGTTTAGATATAAAAAAGATTCAAGTGCTTACACCTGAAATTGTTAAAAATATATCTTTTGAAAATCCATCTGGTTTGATTGACACTTCACTAAAAATTATTTTAAGAGAAATAATCTATGAAAAATAATTTTATTCTCCCTGAGGGAGTTAATCCTGAACCATTTTTCATTTCGATACAAACTAATTTAGCAAATAATTTAGATGATAAGATTATAAAACCTTTAGCTAACATGCTAGCTATCGATTATGCAAATAGGTTGGCTGATAAATTTAACATTGAAAAATATACGACTAAAATTGCCCAAAGATTAAAAAATTATCTTGGTCATAAGGTGATTACAAATGGAGATTTTTCAACAACTATGTCGCTATTTGCGGTAGCAATCACAGACATCAACAAAACAGATAATGATAAAACAAGAACACAAAATCAAGAGCAAGACATATTATTAGAGAATATTATTATAACATATTTTGGCAATTTATCAAAAGAAGAGCAGATTCAATTGAAAGAAATATTAAAAAATCTAATCGTTTCAATTGGTCAAAAGGAAATATTTAATTTTATAAATTCTAACCCTAAATTATTTTATTCCATAGTATTTAGCGCCTTAAGAGAGAAGCATCAAGAAAAAGAAAGATTAGATTTAATAAGCTTGCATATTAATAGAATTATCAAACAGCAAAAATCTATCGATAAATCGGCTGCAAATATTAAATCATTAACTAGTAAATTTGCTCTAGCTACAGGTTTGGCTGCCGCAGCATCTATAGGTAATGTAGTAGAAGGAACTATGTTACCAGGAATAGTTATACCAGCTACATTAGCCTCCATAAAACTTGCCCCAGCGATTGGTAAAAAATTGGGCAAAACTGTAGCGCAAAATATAAGCTCAGTTAAAAGAAAAGAGACTAATCTCAAAGATATGATTAAATCTATTATGAAAAAAAAAATTATATCTGTTAAAAAAGATAAAAAAATCTCCAAGGAAAAAATTTCAACAATTGAAGCTCCACTAAAAGGGGTTGAATTATTAAAGCGCAATAGAAAACGTGCCAATTCTAAAACTAGGCAAAGATGACATCGCAACGATTTACAATTTATTTAATTGCATATAAAAAGAATTATATCTTTGAAAGATATAATTGATTATGCTATACAGAATTGGTTAGTTATTTTTGTATTTTAATTTAGAAAAAGGGTGGAAGTAAATTATCATGGCCGGTAGTAGTTTAAATAAAGTAATGTTAGTTGGTAATCTTGGTAGAGATCCTGAAATCAGAACAACCTCAGATGGCAGAGAACTTGCAAGCTTCAGCTTTGCAACTGGTGAAAGCTGGAAAGACAAAGCCACGGGAGAACGAAAAGAAAAAACAGAATGGCACCGTATTGTTGTTTTTAATGAAGGGCTAGTAAAAATAGTAAAAGATTATGTAAAAAAAGGCTCAAAATTATATTTAGAAGGTCAATTACAAACTCGAAAATGGGTTGATAGTACTGGGCAAGAAAAATATACAACAGAAGTTATACTGCAAGGTTTTGGTTCTACTTTAATATTGCTTGATAATAAAGCTTCTGGTCCTGGAAGCTCTTCTGTTGATAGCTCATTTAGCGATAAATCTAATAATTTTGACAATAGTGATCTTGATGATGAAATTCCTTTTTAATTTAAAAAATTATAGAAATTTTCATTGTATTTTAAATGTCATTATAGCTATTATTTTATTAACTTCATGCAGTGCTACAAATTCTAATAACGACTCTCCTGCTTTCAATAAGATGAAAGGATTTGATAAAATATTAGTACAAGGAGAAGATTTTTGGATTACTACTTATCAAAAAATTACTGATAACACTAAACCATATATTTTTTATATAGAAGGCGATGGTAGACCTTTTATCGGTAAACGCAGAATTTCTAGTAATCCAACGCCTACTAGCAAAATGTTTAGAAATCTTGTAGAAATTGATGCTAGACCTAACGTGATATACGTTGCAAGACCTTGCCAATATACTTCAGTGGATATGAATCCTAAATGTCGTGATTTTTCTTATTGGACTAACAAGAGAATGTCTGAAGATTCTGTAATAGCTATAAATGAAGTTATCAATAAAATTAACCCTAAGGGCAAATTTTTTAGCATAATAGGTTACTCTGGTGGTGGAGCAATTGCCGTGTTAATAGCAGCTAGAAATCCGAATACAAAAAATATTATTACAATTGCAGGTAATTTAGACCATAAAGCATTTACCAAATATCACGGAGTAATTAATATGGATGAATCACTGAATCCAATTGATTATGCGCATATTGTCAGGAATATTCCTCAATTACATTTATCAGGTGGAAAGGATAAAAAAGTTCCATCTTTTATAGCTGAAAGATATATTAAAACTGCAAATTCAAATTGCGTCCATCATAAAATATTTCCAACATTTACTCATTATGATGGATGGACCAATATCTGGAAGGAAATTTACCCTATGAATATTGAGTGCTATTAATAATATGTAACTGTATAAAAAATTATGAAGCTCCCATTGATATGTATCAAAAGGCCTGTATTTACTATTGTACTAAGCCTAGTAGTCATGACTTTAGGAGCTATTTTTTATACCAAGCTTGAAATTAGAGGGACGCCCAATATTACTCCTCCTATTATCTCTGTTAGTTCTATATATGACGGTGCAGACGCTTTATATATGGAAAAACAGATCACAACTAGAATTGAAAAGGCGTTAAAAACGGTTAAAAATCTTGATTTTATGTCATCTGAAAGCAAAGTTGGTCAGAGTGACATCACGCTTTCATTTGAGCTTGACACTGACATTGAAATTGCTCTTAATGATGTACGTTCAAAAATCTCTTCTTTAAGCTCAATTTTTCCAGATGATATGGATCAACCTTCAGTAGAAAAACTTGATGCTGATGCATGGCCGAGTTTATGGCTTAGTGTTAATAGTACCAGACATGATAATCTTGAATTAACAAGAATCGCTGAAGATCAAATAAACTCTGTATTGCAAAAATTACCTACTGTTGGAAATTCATTAATTTTTGGTGGTAGATATTACTCAATGAGAGTAGAGCCAGATAATGCAAAATTATACCAGCATAAAATATCTCCATTTGAAATAGAACAAGCTATTAGGACTCAAAATAAAGACTATCCAGCTGGTGTTATAAAATCTGAAGTAAGGAACTTTGCGTTAAGGTTAAACTCTTCATTAAACAAGGTTGAAGAATTTGAAAAAATAATCATTAAACAATATCCAAATGGTGCTATTATAAGGCTTTCAGATATTGCACAAATATCTCTAAAACCATTAAATAACGATGTTATATTGCGCTATAATGGTAAAAGATCCATGGCTGTTGGCTTAGTTAAACAATCAACTGCTAATATTTTAGAATTATCTGATACTGTTAAAGAAGAATTAATCAATATAAGAAAAAATCTGCCCGTTGGCGTTGAAGTTGAGGTCGCATATGATGGAGCTTTAGCAGTTAAGGCTTCGATAAATCAAGTATTTTTTACTATATTTGAAGCAATAATACTTGTTGGAGCTGTTACTTATTTATTTTTAGCTTCAGCTAGAATTACTTTAATACCACTTATAACCATTCCAATTTCTTTAATAGGCACGTTTAGTGCAATATATTTATTAGGTTTTTCGATAAATACATTTACATTACTTGCAATGATTTTAGCAATTGGCCTTGTAGTTGATGATGCTATTGTTATGCTGGAAAATATATTTAGACATACACATGAACTTGGCAAAAAACCAATTGAAGCAGCAATTGATGCTTCCTCTGAAATTGGTTTTGCCGTAGTGGCCATGACTATTACTCTTGCATCAGTATTTTTACCAATTGGTTTTATTGAAGGTTTTTTAGGTAAATTATTTATTGAATTTGCTTGGACTCTAGCATTTTGTGTTTTATTCTCAGGTTTTGTTGCTCTGACTTTAACGCCAATGATGAGCAGTAGAATGATTGCTAAAACCACAACTCCAAAATTAAAATTTTTACAAATATTTGATCATCACCTATTAAATATTAGGAATTTTTATATAAAATCTTTAGAGTCTGTAATAGTTAATAAAAAGAAATTTTTTGCTCTTTGTTTTGCATCAGTTATCATCTTAATATTAGCATTTAAATATGTTGGCAAGACTTTTGTCCCAGAAGAAGATCAAGGTTTTTTGCAAGTAATTTTTACAGGTCCTGAAGGCTCTAGCGTTAAAGAATCAGAAAAATCAGTGTTACAGGCTGAAAAGATTTTAGCTCAAGATAAAGATATTTTTGGCTATTTTGCTGTAATTGGTTGGCAGGGCGGAGAAACGGGCATTGCCTTTGTCCCATTAAAAAATTGGAGTAATCGTAAAAGATCTCATCTTGATATAAAAAATAGTTTAAATCAAAAATTTTCTACTATCCCTGGTATGTCGATATTCGCCATTAGCCCAAGATCTATCGGTGGTGGCGGCTCTGAAAAACCGATAGAATTTAATATCCAAACCTCGCTTGACTATAATTATTTAGATGATTTATCAGAAAATTTTATAAAACAAATGCAAAAAAATCCTATTTTTCAAAATGTAGAAAGAGATTTTAAAGCCTCAACGCCAACGCTAGACATTATAGTTAATCGTGAAAAAGCATATCGATATGGCGTCAGTTTAGATACGATTGGCAGAACTGTACAATATTTAATTGCAGGCAGACAGGTTGGTGATTTCCGTATGGGGAATGATATTTATAATGTAGTGATGCGCTATTCAGATGATAAAAGGGATAATCCTGAAGATATAAAGACTATAATTTTCAAAAATAATAAGAATGAGATTTTGCCTATAGAATCAGTTGCTGAAATTGTTGAAAAAATAACTGTTAAATCATATAAACATTACAATACAGCAAAAGCTATTAATATTAGTTCTGATGTTTCAGATGATTATACTATTAATGACGCCGTTGCAGCTATTGAAGATATAACTAAGCAAATTTTGGATAAAGACAAGGCTAAAATAGAATATCTCGGACAAATTAAGCAAATGAACGAGTCATCTAGTGGCACGTTAATAACTTTCTTATTTGCTTTAATATTTATATTTTTAGTACTTTCTGCTCAATTTGAAAGTTTTGGCGATTCTTTACTGATCCTAATGGCTGTACCATTTTCAATGACTGGCGGAGTGTTAGCCCTTTTATTATTTGGTGATACAATAAATATGTATAGTAATATTGGTCTTGTAACATTAATTGGTTTAGTGACAAAAAATTCTATAATGATTGTAGAGTTTGCCAATCAATTAAGAGCCTCCGGTCTAAAGGTAGCAGAAGCCATTATTGAATCAGCAAAATTACGTTTTAGACCAATTTTAATGACAAGCATTGCTACCATATGTGGCGCCCTACCCCTTGTTTTTGCAAGCGGAGCAGGAGCAGCCTCTCGTAATTCTATCGGCCTTGTTATAGTTGGAGGAATGATGCTTGGCACCTTATTTACGATTTTTGTTATTCCTGTACTTTATCGCATATTTAAAAGCGAGGCTATATCATAAATTTTAAAAATAAATGATTGACTGACCAATACTATTTAAGAAGGTAATCGGAGCATATATTATGATATTGTTGCGTCTGACGACATAATTAACTTGAAATTCGGTAACGTATAATTAATTGTGTAAAACGGATAATTTCTCTGGCCAATATTGG
>CAYGSI010000007.1:0-39606 GCA_964352655.1 uncultured Rickettsiaceae bacterium | reverse complement strand
ATACATTTTCCAGACAGGTTACAACTTGATTTACACAGTTAAATGAACATCCCCATGATAAATTCTCAAAAAAGCTTGTATCCCTTATAAACATTAGCACCAATGCCTATGAAACCTTCAAAGGTTCGAACATCAGTGAAGAACGTGAATTGTTAAACTTCATATTTTCGAACCTGTTTCTTAACGGTTCAACACTAGAGTACACACTGGCTTTCCCGTTCTCTGAACTAGCAAAATTAACCAATTGTACCACGTGGCGGAGAGAGAGGGATTCGAACCCTCGATAGGGATATGATCCCTATACTCCCTTAGCAGGGGAGCGCCTTCAGCCACTCGGCCACCTCTCCTTAACAATATTGTATACTATATTTATAAGGCATTTACCAGAATTATTTTTTCAATAACTCATCAAGTTTGCCACTTTTTTCAAACTCATGTAACTTATCAGAACCTCCAACGTGAAAATCACCAATAAAGATCTGAGGCACCGTTTTCATACCACCAGCTTTTTTTACCATTTCTTCACGAATTGTCGGCTCTTCAGCGTTTATCTCTTCATAGGTTACTCCTTTACGATCAAGAAGATTTTTGGCGCTAACGCAGTGTGGACAATAACTAGTTGTATAAATAATAGTCTTTTGCATAATTCTTATTTTTATCTTATGTTAAAATAGTAATTTACTGTAATCTTCAAATTCGTAGATTAAAACTTAATGCAAATATCAATTAAAAGCAATGACTCTTTTTAAGCTAAAATCAAATTATCAACCAAGTGGTGATCAACCAAAAGCAATTGAATCTTTGCTTAATGGTTTACATGCTGGTCAAAAATCGCAAATGCTCCTTGGTGTTACCGGTTCTGGCAAAACATTTACTATGGCTAACGTTATTGCAAATTCTAATAGACCATCACTAATCATGGCTCATAATAAAACACTTGCAGCTCAAATTTATTCCGAGTTAAAAGATATGTTTCCAGAAAATGCAGTTGAATATTTTGTCTCTTATTATGATTATTATCAACCAGAAGCATATATCGCTAGAACTGATACATATATTGAAAAAGATTCTTCAATAAATGAACAAATTGATTTGCTCCGGCATTCAGCAACTAGGTCACTTTTAGAGAGAAGGGATGTAATAGTTGTCTCTAGTGTATCTTGTATTTATGGTCTTGGCTCGCCAGAATTATATTATCAAATGACTCTAAACCTTGAATCTGGCAAAAATTACAAACGTAAAGAATTATTAATGAAGTTAGTAGATTTGCAATATAAACGCAATGATATTAGCTTCGATAGAGGCGATTTTCGCGTTCGTGGAGAGTCTATAGATATCTTTCCATCACATTATGCAACAAGAGCCTGGAGATTATCTTTTTTTGGTGATGAATTAGAGCATATTAATGAATTTGATCCTTTAACTGGTGAAAAATTTCGTAAATTAGAACAAGCAGTAATTTATGCAAATTCGCATTTTGTTACCCCTGAACCTGTAATAAAAAAAGCAATAACTGGAATAGAAATTGAATTACAAGAATATCTTGCGCTACTAAAAGGACAAAATAAATTACTGGAATTTCAAAGGCTGAATCAAAGAACTCAATATGATATTGAAATGTTGCAATCAACTGGAACTTGTAAAGGCATAGAAAATTATTCAAGATTTTTAACCGGTAGAGAAAAAGGTTCGCCGCCACCAACTTTATTTGAATATTTACCAAAGGATGCAATATTATTTGTTGATGAAAGCCATGTAACTACTCCGCAAATTCGTGCCATGTATAATGGTGATCGCGCTCGCAAAAGCTCTTTAGTGGAGCATGGATTTCGTTTACCATCAGCTCTTGATAATAGACCTTTAAAATTTGAAGAATGGATGGATTTAAGACCTCAAACTATTTTTGTTTCTGCAACCCCTTCACAATTTGAACTAGAACAAACTCATGGTGAAATAGTTGAGTTAATTATTCGGCCTACTGGATTGTTAGATCCTCAATGTATTGTAAAACCGGCTATTAACCAGGTTGAAGATTTAATTAATGAAATTAAAAATACTATTACTAATAATTTTCGTGTTCTTGTGACTACTTTAACTAAAAAAATGGCCGAAGATTTAAGCTCATATTTAAAAGAATTAGGCTATAAGATTAGTTATCTTCATTCATCGATTTTAACCCTTGAACGCGTAGAGATAATCAAAGAACTTAGAAATGGTGATATCGATATAATTGTTGGCGTCAACTTGCTTCGTGAAGGGCTTGACATTCCAGAATGTGGTTTGGTTGCAATCCTTGATGCTGATAAAGAAGGGTTTTTACGTTCTGAAACTTCGTTAATACAAACTATAGGAAGAGCGGCAAGAAATAGTGAGGGCAGGGTAATTCTATATGCTGATAAAATTACTGATTCTATTAAAAAAGCAATGGATAAAACAGCAAAAAGGCGTAATATTCAACATAAACATAATGTAAAAAATAATATTACACCAAAAACAATAGATAGTAAAATTCATGCTTTAATTGAGCTGGAAAAAGTTAACTCTGTAATTAAAAAATCTAATAAATTAGCTGAAGATATTTTAAATAATCCTAAAAAAATTAATAATCATATAGTAAATATTCGTAAGAAAATGAAAATAGCCGCAAGTAATCTTGAATTTGAAGAGGCAGCAAAGCTGCGTGATCAAATATCTATTTTAGAAGAAGCATTACTTGAGCTATCTTAAGATAAGCTGTATATATTTTATTTTTGATGTAATATACTATATTTAAATGAAATTATATTTATACCATGTCTTTATTTGAATTATTAGTTGTTTTTATCGTTGGGCTCTTTTTAATAAAACCAGAAGATTTTCCAGAAATTTTTAAAAAAATTAAATCAACTAGAAAATATTTTGCTAAAATAAAATTAGATTTTTTGGCTTATTTTGATGAAGAGTTAGCAAAAGATACTAAAATTATTCATGATGATTTTAAGCAAATAAATTTCTACCTAGAAAGAATAGCTAATTTAGGGGCAAGCTATGAAGGTGAATATTCCTTAGATAAAATAAGAGACTATTATAAAAAATTACCAAAAAATAACTAAAGCAACTATGATAAGAAATAATGCTAAATTTCATAATTTTATCCTAAAATATCTTTTACAACGTCCATCGTCAGGCCAACTGCAATAATCCATACGATAATCGCAGCCACTCTATTAATATTCTTAAACCAATTACCAGTACTATCTATTTTATGTAAATTACGACCCGCAAAAGCCAAAAAAATAAACCAAATCCAAGAAACTATTATGCAGGCAAATGTAAATGTTAATTTTGCTACTCCCTCATACGTCAAAGAATTCGTTCCCATTACCATAACAGTATCAATAATAGCATGCGGATTTAACAATGATACAGAAACAGCAAAAACTATTTGCCTCTTCCATGAATAAGGGGTTCTTACCCTAACTTTTAATGTTGCGCTTTGTCGCCAAATATAAAATCCCATATAATAGAGAAATACGCAACCAATTATTAATACAGATATCTTCAAAATATGATTTTCCATCAGGGCTAGAGAAATACCAAACACAGCAAACAAAATTAGCAAACTATCACACAAGGATGCTGTTATCACGCTCGGCATCGCACCTAAAATGCTAGAATGCATACTACCTTGATTAAAAATAAAAAGATTTTGAACACCAAGTGGCAAGATTAAACCAAATGCTAAGAATATACCATGTAAAATGCTAATTATAATTTCATACATATAATATGTATTTATATTAATTCTTCTGCTATTTGCACAGCATTTAATGCCGCACCTTTGCGTAGATTATCAGTCACTATCCACATATTAAGAGTATTTTTACAAGAAGCATCATTGCGGATTCTAGAAACATATACTTCATCTTGCAAAACGGCTTCAACAGGAGTAATATAATTTACCTCATTATCTTGCGAATACACTATTATCTCATTCATATCAGATAATATTTCTTCTGCTTCACTAGCGGTTATTTCATTTTCAAATTCAACATTAACAGATATTGAATGTGAGACAAAAACCGGCACTCTAACACAAGTAATACTAGTTTTAATATGATTACCTATTATTTTACTCAGCTCATGTGCAATTTTATACTCCTCTTCTGTTATACCATCATCCCTGAAATTACCAATATGCGGAAAAAGATTAAAGGCTATCTGCTTAGGAAAAACTTGTGCAGCTAAATCTTCAAAAACATATTTTGCCTTAGTTTGATTATAAAGCTCATCCATTGCATCTTTCCCCGCGCCAGAAACAGACTGATAAGTTGACGCGACAATACGTTTTATTTTTGCAGCATTGTCAAGAGGTTTTAATATGACTGAAATTGGAATAGCGCAACAATTAGGATTAGCAATTATCCTACCAGATTTTTTGCTTTTAAATTCATGCAAACTCTTAATATTTGCTTCAGGAACTATCAAAGGAACTTTATTATCTAAACGAAATAAAGATGATTTATCAATAACTATACACCCCTTATCAGCAGCTTTTTGTGCATATTTTGCTGAAACTTTCGATCCCGCACAAAAAAAAGCAAAATTAATTTGAGAAAAATCAATATTATCAATATTTTGAATCTTGATAGTATCGTCACCAAAACTTACCGATTTTCCAGTAGATTCAGTAGAAGCTATGGCAAAAATATTTGCTATCGGAAATGCACGTTCATATAATGAATTCAAGACTTCTCTACCAACATTACCAGTAGCTCCTATGACAGCTACATTATATTTTTTACTCACTGAATTTACTAAAACCTTAAAATAATTATTAACACGGCCATTCAATATTCTTTCCGCCAACAATGTGAGTGTGAAAATGAAAAATTGTTTGACCAGCTGTGGGGCCATTATTGCTAACAATCTTATATTCGTCAAGCCTATTTAACTTTGCAATATGAGGAATTTTTTGAAAATAATTTAATACTACTTCAGGCCTAGCTTTGTTAACAAATTCATCATAATTACGATATTCACCCTTAGCTATAACCAAAACATGAAAGGGAGCAACCGGATTTATGTCATTTATTGCAATAAGATGTTCATCTTCATAAACTAGATCAGTTGGAATTTCTGATCTAAGTATTTTAGCAAAAATATTGTTTTTATCATATATATTAGTAGGATCCATAAAATATTACCTCGCTTAATTAACTATTAAAATTTTTAAAAAGCTTTTTGTCCAATAGAATTAGCCTCTTTCCTAGACATATATTTTATCTCAGCTTCTTCTTCAGAAGCAGCGAATATTATATCATCTAACCTACAACCTGCTTTTTGAGCGTAAAATTCTCGCATTTCACTGGCAAAAAAACCAAATACGAAAAATAATACTACCCTCTCCATTATAACTAATTCCGAAAAGCGCGTTACTATCAAACCACCTAAAAAAACAACCAAGGTAACAAACCACATTCTATGATAAAGAGCCCAAAAAAAGTTAAATATAAGAGCCCAAATAGAAAAACCCTGTTTAATTATTATTGGACTATAATCTTTTTTACATGTATATATTGAATATAAATTCATTGATTTATGCCTAATATTTATGTTAAACAATTAACTCTAACAACTAGGATCAACTTAAATTAAATCCTAAGTTGTTAAGATACTAACAAAAAACAGATATGTCAAATAATTCAAATAATAATTTAGCCTTACATGGCACAACGATTCTTTGTTTAAAGAAAGGGCAAGACGTAGTAATTGCAGCTGATGGCCAAGTATCTTTTGGCAATAATATTATGAAATCTACAGCAAATAAGCTACGTTCTTTATCGAATAATAAAATTATTGCTGGTTTTGCTGGAGCAACAGCGGATGCTTTTACCCTATTTGAACGTTTAGAAGCAAAATTAGAAAAAAATTCAAATCAACTAGTTAGAAGCGCTGTAGAGCTTGCAAAAGATTGGCGCAGTGATAAATATTTAAGACGCTTAGAGGCAATGTTAATAGTTGCTGATAAAGATAATATTTTGATATTAACTGGCAATGGCGATGTGTTAGAACCAGAAGATGGGGTAGCAGCTATTGGTTCTGGTGGATTTTTTGCGCTATCAGCTGCCAGAGCATTTCTTTCTATGGAAAATAAATTATCAGCAGAAGATGTTGCTTTAAAAGCAATGAATATTGCTGCTGATATTTGTATTTTTTCTAATCATAATATAATTCTTGAGAAGGTAAAATGAATTCAAAAAATAATATGGGGTTAACTCCTACTGAAATAGTTACAGAATTAAATCGGTTTATCGTTGGGCAACATCAGGCAAAAAAAGCTGTAGCTATTGCCCTGCGTAACAGGTATAGAAGAGTCAAAGTACCAGAACCTATGTGCAATGAAATTATGCCTAAAAATATTTTGATGATTGGCTCAACCGGAGTTGGTAAGACAGAAATTGCTAGAAGATTAGCCAAATTAGCTAATGCACCATTCATTAAAATTGAGGCGACAAAATTTACTGAAGTTGGTTATGTTGGCAGAGATGTAGAATCAATAATCAGAGATCTTTCTGAGCTCGCAATCTCTGAACATAAAATGCGAGCCAAAAATGAAGTTAAGGAAAAAGCGAAAATTAAAACTATAGAAAGAATTTTAGATTCTGTAGTTGGTAGCAACGCTTCAAGCGAGACTAAAGATAAATTCAGAAATAAGATTTTTTTAGGTGAATTAGACAATTCAGAAGTTGAAATTTCTGTAAAAGACACCCCCACTGGTGGTAGCAATGTTGAAATACCTGGAATGCCTGGAACATCAATTGGTATGCTAAATATAAGCGATATGTTTGGCAAAGCTCTTGGTGTTGACAAGATGAAAACAAGGAAAATGACCGTTAAAGAAGCGATAGAAATAATTACTTCTGAAGAATCAGAAAAAATGATTGATGAAGACAAAATTATAGCTTCTGCTTTAAAATCTGTTGAAAATGATGGTATAGTCTTTTTAGACGAAATTGATAAAATAACTTCAAGATCGGATTCAAGAGGCGGTGAAGTAAGTAGAGAAGGCGTACAAAGAGATTTACTGCCCTTAATTGAAGGAACAAATGTTGCAACTAAATATGGTTCTATAAAAACCGATCATATTTTGTTTATTGCCTCTGGTGCGTTCCATTTATCTAAGCCATCTGATTTATTACCTGAGTTGCAGGGACGTTTGCCTATTCGTGTTGAAATGTCTTCACTTACTAAAGATGATTTAATGAAAATATTACTAGAACCAGAATCAAGCCTGATAAAGCAATATATAGCATTACTTGCCACTGAAGGTCTACAATTAGAATTCAAAGATGAGGCAGTTGAAGAAATAGCTTATCATGCGTCAATTTTTAATACAGAAATTGAAGATATAGGGGCAAGAAGGCTACATACAATTCTTGAACATTTACTAGAAGATATAAGCTTTGAAGCAAACAACTTAAGTAAAAAGAAAATCATCATAGATAAAAAATTTGTAAATGACGGATTAGATGGTTTAATTCAAAATCGAAATTTAGCAAAATTTATTTTGTAATATTGGCAAATTTTTATTATCAACAAAGCATTTTTTTTTCTTCCATGAGTAAAGATTATTCTGTTATGCTTTTTTGGCTAGTGAAATAATTTGCTTAAATAAAAATATGACAAAACTGCCATTATTATACTTATTACTTTTAGCATAGCACCATAAATATAATTAGTAAATCGCATTTACCACCATTTCAATTTTTATTAAAACCAGTTTTATAATTTATTGTTATTTTTATAATTAATTAATGTTATGATTAACTGTAATAATAAATTATGATTATTAAAAATGACTAAGGATAAACAAGAATTAGATAAAGCACAAAAATTAGCTAAAGCAGCAGAGTTTAAAAAAAAACATTCTAAGGAAATAGACGTTGTTGACTCCATTTTACAAGATTTTTCTAACAAAGAAACGGATTTAATAGATAGTTTGCTTGAAGATTTTGCCCCAACTAAAACTAAAAGAAAAGCTGGTATTAGTGTAAAGTCTATTTTTAAACTTATTGGTTTTGCTTTTCGCAATCCACGCAAATTAGGCAGCATCATAACTATTGTTAGAAAACCAGAAATTTTGCAGCATGAGCTATTTCAGCAAGAATTATTAAAGAGAGATAGTACCTGGAATTTTGTAAAAACCGTCGGTAAACGTTTGCCAAAAATTGGCAAAGCTTTAGCAAATTTTGGTATAAAAGAATTTAAAAAAGATGGAATTTTGGATGAAAAATCATTGCAAACTCTTGCCCCTATGCTCACTGAAAAGGAATCATTACAAGAATTAAGAGTAGTAACAAATAATTTTAAAAATCCTGATTTTGATCAAAATAAAAATATTAACAAAATTGTTAATTTAATGCTCACTTCCAGAGCATTTACTGAGTATATGAGCAACAAAAAAACTTCGCTTAAGGAATATATGGTCCAAACCATTAAATCAACTCTTGAGAGCCAAAATTTAAAAGCACAAAAAGATTATTATGATTCTTTACAAAAAAATGGTGTAAAAGAGCTTAAATCTAACCATATTACCGAAGCAAAAACTAAAATAGGAGATTTGCAAAAACAATTTAATAATTACGATATAAAAATAAATGATCTAGAAAAGCTAGCTGATATAGCGCCTATCTTGATGAATCAACCAAAACAACTCAAGCAATTTTATGCTAGCTATGAAAAAGGTGATTTTGTAACACTTGGCAAGCTGTTGGTTGATTTATCTAAAAATGAACCAAAAATTGAGCAATATCTAAAAAACAACGAAGATATTTTTAAAAAAATTATACAAAAAGTGATTAAAACAACTCCTATACTTTCGCAATATGGTGTTAAAGATCCAGAAATGTTAGAATTATTTACGCCAATGCTGACAAATAGCAATGCAGAACAAGTAAAAACTATGATTGAACAATATCAGAAGCAACAATGGCCTGAATTAGCAATAGAACTTTGTCAGTTAGTCGAAAATGATAAAGAATTTAAAGAGCAATTAAATAAAAATCGTAAAAATTTAGGCAAAATAGTTGAAAAAACAATCGATAATATTCCTATGATTAAACAATATACCGGTGAGATGAGTATCAAAGATTTAACCTCCAACCTACTTAAAGATCCAAAAGGTTTAAAAGAATTGATTCAATCATATCAAAAAGGAGGTAAAAATTTGGCCTGGGGTGGGATGAAATTTGTTACTAAAAAATCACTAGATTCAGAATTTAGAGGCGCAGTAATACAAGCAGCTAAAACGTGGTTTGTAGGTAAAGGAAATCATAAACAACAAATAATTGAATATATGGGAAAAATCAAGCGTGAAGAATCTGATTTTTCAAAACTAGATGAGATGGCAAAAATTGTTATTGAGTCTCTTCCCAATAAAAATGAAAAAGATATAAAAGAGGCAAAAAAATTACAAAAACTAGTAAAAAATAAACAATTATTTTCTGGCGTAAAAATAAATTTACCCATGAACAATATGGAAATTAATACAAGCTTTGTTAATAGTAATTTTAATAATGTTTCTTTTAAAGGGTCTAAATTAACAAATTGTTCTTTTGAAAACACAAGATTCAACAATGTTGATTTTAACGGCGCAACGATAGATGGCACAACATTATTGAGCCTAAAAGACAATTTGAAAAAGAATAAGATGTTATTAAATGGGGTAAAAATAATTGGGGATTTAACCCCTGGCACAGACTTAAGTGATATTGATTTATCAAAAACTGATTTATCAGAAGTCACTTCATTTAAAGATGTTAATATAAAAAATGCCAACCTATCTTCTGCTATTTTACCTAAAAACATTCATATATTTGAGGGGGCGTATAATCTTAAGCAAGCTAAAATGCCTGAACAATATTTTAGCAAAGAATTTTTAACAAAAAATAAAGATATAGTCATTAATAATATGATTGACAAAATAATTCAAAAAGCAGAGTCAACCTTAGACCCAATAAAAGATAAAACATTATTTAGACAAGAAATAATCCGTATATATAACGATGATTCAAATATCGGTAAAAAATTACGCAATGAATTGTCAAATGATACACAAATAATAGCCTCTGGAAATTTTCCTAAAGAAAACGCTAAGGATTTTAGTGATTTATTAAAAGCTGATATAGCAATAACCTTGCTTTATAAAAATAAAAATAACCCTAAAACTATTGAAACAAAATTATCAGCTAATATTATTGCTGATAAAGTAACAGAAAAATTATTTAAAAAAGGAGCAAATAGAGGCAATGATGCCTTATTAATTAGAGATATAATTACAAAATCCTTAGAACAATTTATTAAAACTAAATCAAATATAAAAGTGAATGATATTTTACAAAACCCTAAATTTGAGAAAGTAGTTGAAAATATAACTGAGCAACTAAAATCTAACACTGTTGCGACTTGGTGGGGAATGATGGCGCAAACAGGGGGTATTCAAATTTCTAAAAAAGTAAAAACTAATGAGTTAGTTAACAATATAACAATGAGTCTAGAAGAAAATTTATTAGATAAAACGATACAAAAGATAGGTGCAAAAACAATAGAAAAAGATATTGATCAAACTATTAATTTAGAAGTAAAAGAATTAAAGCAAATAGAGTTATTAAAGGAAAAAATTGCTAAAAATTTATTTGGCGATAATTATAGAAATACTCGCATAGATAGCGCTGAAATAATTGATGAATCATTAAAAGATGCTTTTAACTCGATAAAGAAGCAACATAAT
The DNA here is from genome assembly GCA_964352655.1 of uncultured Rickettsiaceae bacterium. Classification (GTDB taxonomy): domain Bacteria; phylum Pseudomonadota; class Alphaproteobacteria; order Rickettsiales; family Rickettsiaceae; genus Megaera. Next base: position 28,835 of record CAYGSI010000007.1, on the reverse strand, counting down.
AATCTGAATATCGCAAATATAGTAGCTATGCATGCTGAGGAGTTAATAGGCACAGTTAAAGCAGGATATCTTGCAACAACTAGAACCGGATTAACTGATTTATATTATAATAATAGCTCATATACCACAGCAGGTCTTGCAACAGGAGGAATCTATCTTAATAAGCAGAAAATTAATGATAAAGAATTTGCTATAAAAATACAAAATCATATAGTTAATGAAATTGGTGCTGATATTAAGAAAAAATTATTATCACAAAATGTTACTATAAACCCATCACATATTGCAAAAAAACAATCACTCAATAAAAAAACAATAGCTCCTCAAAAACGTAACAGCGAGCATCGAGAAAAATAATTATATAATTGCATGAAATTAGCACATATACCAGCTCATTTTAAATTAAAAAATGAACGTAAAGATATTAAAGAAAATCATCATTTTTTATTTAATATCACTGCTTTTTTAATCATTAGCTTTGTAGCAATATCCATTTCTTGGGGCATTAGTGAGATTGTTGAACCTATAGAAAATTTACACAACGAACCAATAAATTTGGACCCATTAAATTTAATAAATTATTCAGGACGAACTGCATTTCGTATGTTTGTTGGTATAGTTTTATCAATAATTTTTGCTTTTATTTATGGCTCTGCAGCAGCCTATAGTAAAAGAGGTGAACAAATTTTAATCCCATTATTAGATATTTTACAATCAGTTCCCATCCTTGGTTATATATCTTTTACGATTACTGGTTTTTTATTATTATTTCCTGGAAGTGTTTTTGGCGCAGAATGCGCAGCAATTTTTGCTATTTTCACTTCGCAAGCTTGGAATTTAGCTTTTAGTTTTTATCAATCTGTAAAAACTATTCCAGAAGACATAAAGGATGTTAGTATTATTTTTAAAATTTCTAAATGGCAAAAATTTTGGCGTATTGATATACCCTTTGCTATACCAGGATTAGTTACAAATATGATGGTTTCGATGTCTAGTGGCTGGTTTTTTGTTGTTGCAGCTGAAGTAATTAATGTTGGTAATAATTCTATTATGTTACCAGGAATTGGTTCATATATATTTATAGCACTTGCTGAAGAAAATGTAGTTGCAATTTTTTATGCATTATCTGCAATGGCTGCTATAATTTTATTATATGATAGGTTAATAATTAGAACTTTAATTGCTTGGGGTGATAAATTTCAATATAGTGATTCTGCCAATCAAACACCACCAAAATCATGGATTTTAGACCTATTACGTAAAAGTTATATCATTAATAAAATTCAAAATATCTTATCGTATTTCATGGAATTTATTGCTTATTTCCCAAAAATCAACAATCAAAATACTAAATTAAACTATGGCGTAAAAACTATAGAAAAACCTGATTATATTTGGCATTTTATAATAATTATATTTAGTGCTATTAGCAGTTATTATTTAGCTAAATTTCTGTATTTAAATATAGGTTTAAATGAAACGATTAATGCATTTAAATTAACTTTCATTACAATGCTTAGGGTAGTTATATTAGTTATTATTATCTCAATAATATGGGTTCCTATTGGGATCATTATTGGTTGCAATCATAAATTAGCTGCAATTATAGAACCTATAACTCAATTTTTAGCTGCGTTCCCTGCTAATTTATTATTTCCAATAGCAGTAATGTTAATAACTTATTATGATATAAACCCAAATATCTGGCTGAGCCCACTAATGATAATTGGTGCGCAATGGTATGTTCTTTTTAACATAATTATTGGTGCATCTTCTGTTCCTAATGAATTAATTGAAGTTACTAAAATGCTAAATATTAAAAATATTACTTGGTGGCGGAAAATAATGCTTCCTGCAATTATCCCTAATTTTATTACTGGAGCTATTACAGCAACGGGCGGTGCATGGAATGCATGTATCATTGCAGAAATAGTAAATTGGGGTGACAAACAAATAATGGCTCAAGGTATTGGAAGTTATATAGCTAAAGCAACTATTGAAGGAAATTTTAATGAAATAATCCTGGGTATTGGCGTAATGTCTTTTATCATAACTATAATTAATAAATTTTTTTGGCAGCCAATCTATAATTATACGATAGAAAAATATAGATTATAACTTGATTATCTGTTTTAAAATTTACATTATAATAAAATTTTTATTATAAATCTGGGAAACAAACAATGAGAACAAAACAAAATGATAAAATAATTTTATTTAAACAATTAAAAAACCATAATATTTATAATTCTATTTTATGTGTTGAATTTACAAAATTAATTAATGCAATTAAAAAAAATGATATCGAATTAGCCAAGGCGATTATATATAAAACTCCTACTATTTGTGAAAAGAATTTAATTATAACATTAAAAAATGATAAAAAAAATATATTCGATCTTGCATATAGCAATAAAAATTATGAAATGATTGAACTATTACTAGCAAATAATTTTCAGTCAAATACTGAAATAATAACTGGTACAAGCTTAATTAAAAATATTTTCTCTAAGAGCAATACCATGAATTATTTTCAGGAGAAAAATATTTTCAAAGAAATACAGCTTTTAGGCAGCTTTATAATAAATGATGGTAATGTTAATGATTTATTACCCCTAATAGAAAATAATCAAAATGCTATAAATATTTTAAATACTTATTATGTTAATAAAAATGGTGATTATTTAGTAAATTTATTAGCTAAATTAAATGACAGTAACAATAATATTACATTTTTAACACGATTCCTTGAAGCTGGTGGAAATATAGAACAAAAAGATGGTTTTGGGCGCACCGCTTTTATTAACGCCACAATAAATCAACATGTCAAAATATTCCATTTGTTAATTAACTATAAGGCAGACATTAATGCAAAAGATATTGTTGGCAATAGTGCTATTACCTATGCAGCTTTCACCGAAAATACATATTATTTACGTGTTTTAATAGAGAATAAAGTAAATATTAATACTGTAAATAATGATAATAAATCACCTGTTTTAGCTGCATATAAATCATTTAATCCAGCAGCATTAAATATATTACTAAATCATGGAGCAAAAATTGATAATATAAATTATCATCATCTTAATGAAGAAAATCTAAACAAAGATCAAGCAAGAGAAATTAAATACAAAACTTGTCTAGATTTATTACATACGGCCCGTAAAGCTCATTATTTTTTGCAACCCTGGCAAAAATTTAAGCAAAAAATACCTTTTTATAGCCCTGTTAAAATATCAAATAAAGAAATGCTATTATTTCTTACTAATATAATTCTTACCTCTCCAAACGAAAAAGAATTATTAAAAAATTATTTTACAGCTAAAAAAAATCTTGAAACCACTAAGTTAAACTTAAATATTACCATGCCAACAGAATTAAGTCTAAAATGCTTAAAAACATTATCGAAAAAGCCATACATAACATTAGAAGATAAACAAAAAATAATAAATATTATTAATGAAAAACCCTTTAGCTATCTTCAAAATAACATTACAAAAGATTTAATAAAAATAATTCTTGAAAGAGATGAATTGCCGCCTCAAACACAAGGAGAAAAACGTAAATTAAGCGATATTTTAGCAAAACATAGTGAAAGAGTTATAAAACCTAAAATATCAGAGGTGCTAGAACCCAATAACACAAATGAGATAGATGATTACGTTTTAGAAATTTTCGGCAATGATATTTTAACTGGAGATAATTAATATTAGTTAAAGTTATTTTTTTATTATTTTATTATTTTGTTAAACAATAATAAAAATAAGATGTTAGGATCTCTTCTATCTTCGGTTGGCGGAAAAATTGGTCAATATTTTGTTGGTGGTATTTTGTCAACCATTGGCAGATACGCAGGAAAACAATTAGGTAAATTTTCTAGCACCGAAATTAAAAGAGGCGATGGCGATTATCAATGGCACTCAACCACGGCACCTTAAACTTGCCGATTTGATGAATAATGTTCCACTGCTATGGAATGAGCAGGAGGAGATATTTGGGCTAGAATTGCTAGATATTAATTGACGATAATAAATGCAGTTTAAAGTAATAACGATAACTTGCTGCCTTACTAAGAATTATCTATTATAGTTCTAGATTATGATATTTAAAAGTGAAAATAAAGATAATGAAAACAGAATTACCGAAAAATTCTCAGCATATCAAGAATAAGCTGGGTTTAATCAAGAGTAAAATTTTATCTATAGCTGAAGGTAAAATTGATAAAATAATTTTGTTTGGCAGCTACGGGCGAGGTGATTGGGTCAAAGATATGTATATGGAAGGGCACATTACCTATAGCTATGAAAGTGACCTTGATATTTTGATTATTCTAAAAAAAGGTAAATATTCTCATATTAAGGCTATTAATATGGAGTATAAAATCATCAAAAAACTTGAAGAAAAACAGTTAGAACGTAATCCATGGGTAAGTATTATAATTGAACCAATAAGCGTGGTAAATCAACAGCTTCGAATAGGTCAATATTTTTTCTCAGACATAAAAAAAGAAGGCATATTGCTTTATGATAGTGGAACTCATGAATTATCAGAGCCGGCTGAATTAGATAAAGAAGAAGTCAGAAAAATTGCAAAAGATGATTATGATTATTGGTATAATAGAGGGGTAGAGTTTTTTACTGGAGTCAGTTTTTATGCTTTTGAAAGGAGCCAGCCTGCTATTGCCGCATTTCATCTTCACCAATCAGCGGAAAGTTTTTATAATGCAATCTTATTAGTATTTTCTGGTTATAAACCAAAAACACATGATATTAAAAAATTGAAAGGCATGGTAAATAGCTATCATGAAGATTTATTAAAAATATTCCATTTTGATACGCCAGAACAAACAAAATGCTTTGAATTACTCAAGAGTGCATATGTTGAAGCACGTTATAATAAAAACTACAAAATCACTGAAGAGCAGCTAAGCTATTTAACTGAAAGAATTGAAAAACTAAAAAATGTTACGGAAAGAATCTGCTTAGCAAAAATAGAAACTTATAAGTAGTCTCTAGAGCTACCTCTATTAGATGGAAAATTATTTTTAGAAACAAGAGTACCCCATCACCCATTTTCCACAAACGAATCTCAAAACGGCAAAACTGTAAAAATCCAGTAAAATCTGTCAGTTTCTAATATTTAATTCCTGCAAATCACCTGGATTCTGATTAACGGATATGCCTGCATTATGTGCTAAAAATTCACCAATTGTGGCAAAGGTGCCTTCTATCTTGCTGGACAATACAGCCTCACGGGTAATGAAGGGACGCATTAGCAAATGAGGATTCGGTAAAACTAATTCAATTTAACGTGAATAAAATTCAACAACTTTATTAAAATCAGGCTCAAAAGGGTAGGGTATATCAGAAATCATAGGAGTTCTGTTAAAAATACCAGACATTTCCTTTTCATCAAGCGTTAAATAACCAGGAATTGCTCTGACAATTTTTGAAATTGCTGCAACGCATAACTCAATCTGCTTTGATGAATCTTTTAGAGAAATTATGTCATTTTCTTTAACTCTGATGCTAGCAATATTAACTTTTTTGCCGTTAAGCATAATGTGCCCATGAGACACTAATTGTCTTGCCATGCTTATTGAAGAAGCGAGATTCAACCTATAAACTACCATGTCTAACCTTCTCTCAAGCAGGCCAGCAAAATTTTCAGCAGTATTACCTTTCATTCTTGCAGCTATAGTAAAAGTGTTTTTAAATTGTTTCTCCGTAATCCTGCCATAATGAGATTTTATCAACTGCTTTGCTCTTAAGTGATTACCATAATCAGAATATTTTACCCGACCATTTGGCCCATGCTGGCCCGGACGATAATTTTTAGTATGGATAGGATCTTTTTCATCACCCCAAACGCTTGTTCCAAGACGTCTGCTTGCTTTATATTTTGATTTGATAATTTTAGTCACTTAGCTTCTACCTATTAAAAATATTTAAACATTAAAAATTTCATGGATTATATAAAAACTATTTCAAAAAGTCAAATCAAAAAATATAATTTATAGGTAGTGAAAAAAGTAAAAAAATATATCGACATTATTTGCGCTTGACAATTTTAATAAAGAGAAAATACTATCGAGGATCAAAAGTATTTTTGTAGCTAAAGTGGTAAATAAAGAAGGTAAGATCAATTTTGCAGAAGCTAAGTAAATTCTTTAATATCTTGAAAAGTAATATAGATAAGCTATTGCAGTCAAATATTGATCCAAACCAATTTGAGCAATTAAACTGTAGCATAAATGAAATTTTAAAAATCGATTGAAGATCATTTTCCTTGTAAAATAGGAGGCAATTCAATATTTCTTAGTGAAAATGAGAGAGTGTAATAATAAGAATAGCATAATCAAGGTGAATTAATTAAATTGTACAATAGTAATCAATAAGTAATTTCTTGTTTTTACCTGTTTTTGAGAATTATCATTTCAAGATTTTCCATGATTTCTGCTTCTTTATCATTTTGATGATCATATCCTAATAGATGCAAGATTGAATGAACTAAAAGGTGACAAAAATGTGCTATAAATTCTATATTTTGCTCCTTAGCTTCTTTGTTTATTGTGTCAAATGAAAATGCAATATCGCCAAGATATAAATGATTTAAATTTGGAGGGATGAATTGATCAATAGTGCGAAAATCTAGCTCTAAATCTGGAAAAGATAAGACATTGGTTGCTTTATTTTTTTTCCTAAATTCTTTGTTTAACTCTTTGATTTTTATATCATTTGTTAATAAAATTGATAATTCTATTTGATTTATTTGTTGTATATTTGGATATTTTTTTATTATCAATTCAAGATATTTATTACATAATTTTTCGTTAATTTGATTAAATCTATCCCAGCTAGGACTATCTTGAGCAATTTCTATAATAAATTTCATAAAACCAGGTTAATTTTGCAGTAAAAAAGAAAATATATTATAATAATTGGTAATAAAAAAAACAAATAAATATTAATATGAATTCAATTTATCATATCCTTGATAAAGTTCCTGCAATTGAAGAAGATGAAATGCAAATTGAATATGAACATTTAGCTAAACAGCTTGTAGTTTCAGGACGCCTTAGGATAGATACGGATTATTATTCTAATTTTACACATTTTTCCGACCCCTCTTATAATATTAGTTTAATGCTAACAATAGAGGAGTTAACAAATCCAGACTTAATTAAATTGACAAAAAAAGAAATTAAAAATCTATACTTAATTAAAAATAAACAACTTTCTGAAACACAATTATCGACGATAATTAAAAAATTACAAAAACAAATAAAAAAATTACTGCCAGTGAGTGATCAATTAAAAATGCGTTTAGCAAGAATTTTAGTTCAATCTGCTCATCCTATTGTTATTAGATGGTTGTTGCTTGATCGCACGCAAATTTTTATCACCTATTCACATAGTATTGGTGATGTTATGGATATTTCTAGTTGGAAAAGATCTGGCAGTAATAGTGGAATGCAAAGTACAGATGGAAGTAATGTATGTATTTATGTTTCTTGTGGTGGTGATCCTTTTGCAGAAAACAATAAAACAAACCCTGTATATGGTGATGGTTGGGCTTCTCTTGCACGATTACAAATTATTGCTGGTCAAGAAATTGGTCACTACGCAGATATTATAAGAGACGCTCAAGGAAGACAAATAGGCAGGCATTCAGCCAATTTTGCGTGCACCAGGGCTGCCTCTCATGTTAAAAAAGCAAGAAAGGCAGATATAGTAAGGTGCAACAAATTATATGATAAACTTCTTGCCGGTGGTATGGATAAATTACTTGAGCTAGAGGAGAAATTAAAATTTTATGATGACCAAAAACTTTCAAATATTAGAGTTTATTTTATTAGAATTTTGAGAATCTATTATAAATGGAAATTTTTTAAATTTGCTCAGGTTAATCGCTATGTTTTTATCGAAAAATTTAAAAATGAAAAATATGTTGCAAGTATGATCAAAGCAATGATCATTGATATGCATTCTCATCTTGCCCCAATTGCTGATGTGTATAAACGGAGCAATCTTGAAGCCGAAGAGGCTATAGCATGCGTGGAAGCTTTGGCTAGAGTGCCACAACAAGTTATGAAATGGGGATATCTAACAACAAGAGCTAGCATGCATGATTTATATAAAATCTATTACAAAGAAGTGATACCATCTTTAATTGAAAATTATGAATTATTTACAGGCTATAAATATACAAGAAGTTTAAAAAAGAAAAAAATATCCTGGATAAATAAAATAATGAAAAAATTTGCCATAGGTAAATATAAAAATAGAGTAATATTCCAGGAAGTGCGTGATTTATAAACAAGATTAAAATCAGTTTAAAATACTAATGTTATAGTAAATAGGGTTATTTTTTTAAGATCGTAAATTCTATAACTGATTTACAATATGTTTCTTTTAGAAAAAAAATAGAAATAATAATTGCTAATAATGCAGTGATAATAAGTATATTAAACACATATAAATAATTTTCTAATGATACAGATTCTCCGTTTTTTGTACTATCAAGTAAAAATCCTATTACCGGTGCGTTAATTGCTGATATAGTCGTAATAATTGCATTATTCAAACCAAAAGCAACAGCGATAAATTGTTTTTTAAATTGTTCAGCTATTGTAGCAAAACCAATAGTTTGTCCAGCAGCGCTTAGACCTAAAATAAAAAAAGCAAATTGCAAAAATATTTTACCAGGTACATAAAGAATCATTACAATGGATATAAGCGCTAATACAGAGGCAAAATTAAGAATTATTTTTCTTTTTTCTAAAATATCAGATAAAAATCCCAACAAAGGGCAACCAATGGCGTAACCTAGCCATGAAATCGTAAGCATATAACCTGTATTATTTACTGAAATACCTTTTAGTGCTAAAAAGTTACGGCCTTCATTTTCAGATAAATATTCTATTGTAAAATATAAACTTGCACAGAGAAAGGCGATATACCAAGGTTGAGCCCTAGAAAATAGTCTTAAAATTGAAGTAAAAATCTTCTCTGGTTTATAAAGAATTATATAATCCCCTGTTTTTTGACGATTATTTTCTACAAGGAAAAAAATTAAAATTATTAAAATAACGCCTAATCCTCCTAATAATAAGAAAATAAAACGCCAATCTGTATTAGACGAGTTTGCAAGCGTCTCTAACGGTCCCGTTGCTAGCATTGGACCTAATGTACCAATGAACTGCGATATACCTATAAAAATAGCGCTATATTTATGTGGCATCCAATCATGTACTGATACTAACAAACATATGAAGCCAAAAGAAGCTCCGAACCCCATTAGCATTCTATAAACTAAAGCCAAAGGGTAATTATAAGAATGAGCAAATCCTATAGAAGATACGCTACAAAATACTGCGCCTATTATTAAAGATTTTTTTAATCCAATATTATCAACTATCAAGCCAGCGGGTATCTGCATAATACCATATATTAGCAAAAAAATAGTTGTACTTAGCAAGGAAAACTGGAACGATGTTAGTTCCAAATCATGCATAATCGGATGTTGATAAGTGCCTATGACAGTTCGTAGAAAAAACTCATATAAAAAAAATAAGGCACATATAATCCAAACAACAAAACCCTTAATCTGTAATTTATTATCATCCATAAATTCTAATTTATATAACTACCAGGTTGTTTTTTATCCCATTCTCCTATTATTGTTTCAGCTTTATCATCATCCAAGAAAGAAGCAATTTTAAAAATTGGTAACCCCTCATGTATTAGTGGAGACGTATTAATACCAACAATAATTCCTTTATGAGTTGATTTTATTGGTTCTATAGTATCTGAACCAAAAGGATCACTGATTGTACCTATTGTTTTGCCACTATCAATAGTTTGTCCAAGCGTTACTTCAGGGTGTAATATACCTCCTTTATGGGCAATCACCCAATCTTCATCTCTTGAAAAAATAGGTGTAAAACCTTGTACGGGCTCTTTTTCTAACATATCAATATAATGCATAACATTTCTAACGCCATTAACACCAAGTTCAATAGCGTTTTCATCAAAACGCATAGCTTCACCAGCTTGATAAACGAGTAAAGGAATATGTAATTCTTCAGTAGTTTGCCTTAAGCAGTTTCCTTCGAGTGTAACATTAGTTACTACAGGAGATCTAAATATTTTTGCTAATCCCTTGGCCTCCTTATTGTCAAAATTACAATATACCTGAGGTAAAATATTATGGTTTAGACCACCAGTTTGAAGTTCTATACAATAATCTGCTTTTTTAAAAATTTCTTCTGTAATTAAATGTGCCATTCTCTCACCATATGAACCTTTTTCGTTCCCAGGGAAACAAGTTGCTAAATCATTGCCACTTGGTAACATTGATGGGTAATGTGTCAGCCCGTATACATTCATTACAGGAATAGCAATAATAGTTCCTGAAATTTGTGAAGGATCAATTGTTTTAATTATTCTATTTGCAATTTCTAATCCATTGAGTTCAGTTCCTCTTAGGACTGAAAAAATGACCAAACAAGGGCCAGCTTTTTTACCGTGTATTACTTTTATTGGCATATATAATGGTGCGCATGAATATTGCTCTGGTAGCGGTAAGGCAAGATTTGCTATCTCGCCAGGATGCACATTGGTTCCACATATATTTATTTTTTTATTACTCATATCAATACCCCTAATATAATTTTCTTATATTACTAAATCTTCAGCACTACTTAAGTCTTCCTTTAGGCGTTATATAATCTAAATTATTGAAACAAAGAAATGCTATTAGACGCTTTATAATGATCCGTACCAATCAAAATCTACAAATTCGATAACTTAATTACTTGGCATGTCACATTGCCATAAAAATGAATTTTTAGCAACTATAATTTGCTTTTAAGTATGGAGTTGCTAAATAAGTATAGATAAAATGTTTTTAAAACAAAGATGCTTTTAAAGCAAAGCAAGATGAGAGAATTTTCTATCATATCGAAAGCCTTGGAATATCTTTTAGTTCGCCTGTTAAAGCAAGCGAAATAATGTCGAATCAGAGAGTTTTTGCTTTCCACAAGAGAAGTTTCGAATTTTGAAGTGGAGTGCTGAGGCGATATTTTATATTTGCTATAGGTATCATAGGCGTCTTTACATAAAATTTTTATACTATAGCTTTGTTTGCCACGCCTTGTCCTCCCGTTTTTTACTAATTCATTGTTACTACATCCCTTGCATCTTTCCATAATAATCACCTTTTTTTAGCCATCTTATCATTTTCTAATATTCTTGTCTATACTTCTTTAGCAATACCTAAAAATTTTATGCATAGATGCCTATGATATCTAAAGCAAATACAGAATATCATCTCAACATTTTATCTCGACAGTAAAAACTGCTCTTGCAGAAAGCAAAAACTCTCTGATTCGTCATTATCTCGCTTGCTTTAACAGGTGAACTAAACTCGCGTTCTAAGACTTTCGATATGATTGAAATTTTTCTCATCTTGCTTTTTTTTAAAAATATTCTACCTATACTTAATTTAGCAACGCCTTAAATAGTTTAGCTTTATTTACTAAACATCAAATTTCATCTAATTCTTAGTGCTCTCCATTTGCTGTGCTATATCTCAAATACATTAAGAATGTTAATTTATGAGGTTTATGGAATTTGGTAATGTTTGTAAAAATTTTTCGATTAAGTCTGGCATATTAAAAAATACTATTATTTCTGGCTATGCTAGTGTTTTTAACTACATTGATAATCAAAATGATATCGTAGAGCAGGGAGCTTTCTCTGCGGTAAAAGTAGAAAATATAAAATTGCTTTGGCAACATGATATGTCAAAACCAATTGGTAAAATTAAATCAATTTATGAAGATGAATATGGCCTCAAAATTGAGGCTGAAATTAATAATAATATAGAGCAAGGCAAAGAAGCAGCGGAATTAATAAAACAAAAAGCTATAGCAGGGCTCAGTGTTGGTTTTTCAATAGGAGATTTTGCATATAATGATTCAGGCGTAAGATTAATAAAAAAAGCAAATTTAATAGAAATTAGCATTGTTACTTTTCCAGCCAACGAAAAAGCGGGAATAACTGAAATAAAAGCTAAAAAATTTAATAATAAAAATGAGGTATATATGGAAGAAAATACACTAAATTTAATTTCTAAAAATATCCAAACAATAATGGATAGTGAATTAAAATCAACAGAGAAAATCAAAGACCTAGAAACAAAATTTATTAATTTACAAAATGATATTTATGCTCCAGACTCTTATAATTATATGAATAATGAAGAAACCAAAGCATTTGGTGATTATTTAAGAAAAGGGACAAAATCAGAAATAATTATCAAATCTTTAAGTAGCGATGCAGGAGAAGCTGGTGTTGCCGTAGTAAATGATATTAATAAAGAAATAATTAAGGCCGTAAATACAAAGTCATTAATGAGACAATTAGCATCTATTGAAACAATATCAAGTAGCGCATTAGATTTGATATTAGAAGATGGTAATTTTGCTTCTGGTTGGGTTAGTGAAATAGAAGAAAGAAGATTAACGGATACACCTAAATTAGTAAAAAAAACCATTACTGCACATGAATTATATGCGCAGCCAAAAGCGACTCAAAAATTAGTTGATGATAGCGCGATTGACATTAATTCATGGCTTGTTGAAAAAATAGCAGATAGTTTTATTAAACTAGAAAATTTAGCCTTTATAGATGGTGATGGCAATAAAAAGCCTTTTGGTATTTTAAAAAATAATGATATCAAAAAAATTGATACTGGTAATTCTGTTACGCCAGATATTTTACTAAAATTAATCAGTGAACTATCTGAAGAACATCTGGCTAATGCGTGTTTTTTAATGAATAGGACTACTCTAGCTCTTATTCAAAATCTTAGAGATGAAAATGGTCGTTTTATTTGGCAACAATCTCTTTCAGATCCTTTAAATCAGACCATTTTTGGTATACCAGTATTTTGTTCTGCTCATATGCCTAATGTTGGTGAAAATAATTTAGCTATAGCAATTGGAGATTTTAAAACTGGTTATAAAATTGTTGATAGATCTCAAATTGGTATAATGCGTGACCCATATACGGAAAAACCATTCATAAAATTTTATGCTGTTAAAAGAGTAGGGGGTGACGTCATTTTTCCAAATGCAATAAAATTTGCTAAATTTAGCGCTTAAGTTATTGATTTATACTATTTATTAATGGAGTAAATTATGAAAACTAATATTAGTTATGAAATTATATCTGCTGAAAAAAAAGAAATTTGGCCATTAGAGGAGGTAAAAAATTATTTACGAGTCTCGCATAAAGATGACGATCAATTAATCAAAAATTTTATTGATTCTGCAACTGATTATGCTGAAAAATTTTTGGGCATGAATTTTTTTACTAAAACAATCAGGGCTACTATATATAGTAGCCCAAATGTCTGTAAATTAAAATATATACCAGTTTTAACAATAGATAATGTTTCTTTAATTCAAGATGAAAAAAATGAAGATATTAAAGAAGATTTTGGTCATCTTGATGCTGATGGTGAAAGATTATGGATTGTACAGAAATATTGGCATAAAAAAATTACAATACAATATCAAGCTGGTTGGGGACAAAATATACCAAGGTCAATTATACATGGAATAATTATGCATGTTGGCGCAATGTATGATTTTGGTGAAAATATAAATAATATTTCAGCAGAAATTAAAAATATGTATTTGCCTTATCGCCGTTTTAAAGTGTAATCAGGAAATTAGACCTCAAAATATATGCAAAACAGAAAAATTTTAACAAATAAATTATCTCATAAAATTATTTTTTTAATGAATATAGCTGAATCAAAAATAGCTGAACCAAAATGGGAAAAAAAATATGATTGTTTTGCTGAGATTTCTCCTTTAAGTGATTGTAAATATATGAATTTAGAGGGGTTGAATTTTGGTAATTTAATTACGGAGGAATATTATTTATTTAAAATAAGATATATGAAAAATATCAATAAAGAGTTTCGTATTTCTTTTCAAGAAAGAGTTTATTCAATTAAACGTATTATTAATCCAAAAGAAAAAAATAGAATATTAAATATTATTGCTCATGAAATTGCGAGGTAAAATATGTCAATAAATTTTATTTATAATTTTCAATTAAAATTACATAACGTACTTAGCCAAGATAAAAAAATAAAAGAATTGGTAAAAGAAATTTATTTATCAACTATGCAGGATGGCAAATATCCTTTTATTTCCATCAGTTTAACTCAAATTATTGATCAATCTAATAATATACAAAAAATATATGAGGTTGATTTTGAAATAAATATCTTTGCCAGAGATAATAATAAGAAAATTTTATTATTAATTTCTGATGCCGTAGAAATCGTAATTAATGCTGAGCAAATCAAATTTGGTGATTATAGTGTTATTGGTGTTAAATTAAATGATTTAACTTTTGGTGAGGCCAGAGACTTAATACATAATAAATTAACTATGCGTTATAAATCTATACTTAAAAAAGAGTCATTATAATGAGCTTTCACAATATATTATTTCCAGAATTTTTAACAAAATTTTTGATAGTGATACCTGCATTTAGTACATCAAGCGTAATATGCTCATCAAACAGAGAAATTAGAAGCTTAAATCATGAATATATCAAAAATAAATATATTTTTGAAAATTGTTTTTTATCTGATGCGGATTTCCAAGTTTTTAGTAATTTTTTCAAAGCAAGAAGAGGCGCAAGATTCAGTTTTAAAATAAAAGACCCTTTAGATTTTAGCATTGAAAAACATACAATAGCCCAAGGTGATGGTAGTCTAAAGGATTTCCAGATTCAAAAATTTTATGAAGATTTAGTAAATCCTTATATTAGAAAAATATCCCAAATAAAAAAAGATAGTTTAAAAATATATTTAAATAATAAGCAAAATGATGATTGGCAAATAGACAATAATTCTGGAGTGATAAAATTTAACAATCCACCGACCCAAGATGCCGTTATCTCTTGTGATTGTGAATTTTATCACATTGTTAGGTTTAGTAATGATAGCTTTGAATATACGAGAAAGTCAAATGGTGCTATAGAGATATTAAATACATCTTTAATTGAGGTGATAGAATGAGATTAAATGGTAATAATCTTGACGAAAAACATAAACAGATTATTGAATCAAAACAAGCTGTTAATATAATTTACCTATTTGAAATATTTTTAGCGTCGGGTGAGGTTTTATATTTAAATTCTAGCGGCGATGATATATTATTAGATCATAAAAAATTCAGCGCTTCCTCGGGTTTGAATATAACTCGTGGAGAATTTAATGATTCAGCAGAAAATATCATTGAAATTCATGGTATTTTTTCACAAAAGGCTATTAGTAAAAAAACTTCTCTTAATGGATGTAAAATTAAAATATATCATTACTTAAATGGTAAACAATCTCCCTTAGTTACTTATTTCATTACTGAATTTCAAAAAAACGACTTAGATTTTAATATAAAATGTGAACCTGAAGTAACAAAATATAATCAATCTATAGTACTGCTTTTTAGTAAAACATGTAGAGCAAATTTTGGTGATGAAAAATGCGGCATTAACATCGACTTATACAAGAAAAAATATCAAATAAAATCACTTAAAGATAATATAATCTATTTTACTAATATAAATCAGTCAAATGGTTATTATAATTTAGGGTATGTTATTTTTAAAAATCAACTAGATAAATGGGTAAAATTTAAAATCCTATCTCACTATAACAACAAGATAGAAACCTCAAGTAATATATCTAATGATTTAATGGAGCAAAATTATGCAATCTTGGTACCAGCTTGTGATAAAACTTTTATAACTTGTTGCAATAAATTCAATAATGCAGTAAATTTCAGAGGAGAGCCGACAATAAATGAACATAATTTTTTAAAAAATGCAAAATAATCAAAAAAATACTATTCTCTCGAGTAAAAATAGTAAATTTTGTAATTTTATTTTAAGTTTTATTCGTGTTTTTAATTTAAAACAAATTTTTTTAAATAAGCCTCAAATAGTTAATATTGGCGATTATGTCCTGAATGTTGAAAATGATGTTAATAAAGCTTTTGAGAGTTTGAAAGATGAATATACGAGAAAATAAAAATTTTTTTGATCAAAATAACTTAAATAAAGGGTATAGCAAGTCGTTAATAAATAAAAAAAGCTATTTCTCTTCGAACGAAAATTATAAGCATATTTTACCTAATGCAGATATTATGTCTCAATATGAAGAAATTTATCCAGGTACTTTGAAACGACTTTTAGAACTAGCTCAAAAAGAGCAGGAATATCGTCATAAAATTGAATTACTTATGTTAAAGGAAAATAAAAAATTAGCAAAATGGGGAAAGTTTTTTTCTTTTCTAGTTATTGGCATTATATCAGTTACTTCTATTTGCCTTGTGATCTTAGGAGCGTATATCCCTTTTTTTATTTTTTCATTTTTAGGATTTGGTACAATTAATCTATGTGCTTATCTTTCTAATTATAAATTATCAGGTTACAAGAAAAATAGACCACCTATAGCTACAAAAAAATTTGGCTATAAAATTAAAAAAAGAAATTAAAAATGCCAAAAAAATTGATTGCCTTAGTTGGTAGGCCAAATGTTGGTAAATCTACTTTATTTAATCGATTAAGTGAGCGTAAAAGGGCGATAGTTCATGACCTTCCTGGAGTCACCAGAGATCGTAAATATGCAGATGCCCGAATTGGTCCTATTTCCTTTAAAATCGTTGATACACCAGGTCTTGAGGAATCAGAAGAGGGGGAACTGGAGCATCGTATGATGCAGCAAACAATCCAAGCAATTAAAGAGGCTGACCTTGTCTGTTTGGTTGTAGATAATATTAACGGCATTACGCCGGCTGATAAATTTTTTGCTAATTTTATAAGAAAATACAATCAAAATCATATAGTTATAGCAAATAAATGTGAAAAATCTTTTATTCATGATAAAGAATTTTATAAATTGGGCTTTGGCGACCCAATTCCAATTTCAGCAGAGCATGGCCATGGTATGGTAGGTTTATATGAAGCTATTATTGAAAAAATTGGTGAGGAAGAGGGGGAAGATATTGACCCTATGACAGGAGATTTACTGCAAATGGTAATAGTAGGTAGACCAAATGCTGGTAAATCTACATTTGTTAATGCAATATTAGATGATAACAGATTACTTACAGGAGCGGAAGCTGGCATTACGAGAGAGTCAATCGAGGTAGAGTGGCAGCATAATGGTCATAATTTACGCTTAATAGATACTGCTGGGTTAAGAAAACGCGCTAATGTAACAAAAAGCCTTGAAAAACTCTCTACTGGTGACTCTATCGGTAGTATTAAATTTGCTAATACGGTAATTTTAATTCTTGATGCAACAATAGCACTTGAGCACCAAGATTTATCTATCGCAAATTATGTTATAAATGAAGGTAGAAGCCTTATAATTGCTGTAAATAAATGGGATTTAATAAATTTAAAGCGCAATTATGAAGAAGAATTTGCTTATAAATTAGAAAAATTATTACCTCAAATAAAGGGCGTGCCCGTGGTTTTTATGTCTGCTATTAATAAAAACAAAGTAAATGAAGTGCTAGATGAAGGAATCAGAATATATGATTTATGGAATAAGAAGCTCTCAACAAGTAAGTTAAATGACTGGCTTAAATATGTAACAAATGCACATCCTTTGCCTATCATAAAAAAACTGGGGCGTAGAGTTAAGCTTAAATATGTAACTCAGATAAAAACTCGTCCACCAACATTCAAATTTTTTACAAATGACCCAGCAAGCATCACAGAGGCTTATAAAAGATATTTATTAAATTCCATGCGTGATAATTTTTCTATGCCTGGGGTTCCAATCAGAATTTTATTTGTAAAAACAAAAAATCCATATTTAAAGAAATAAATAATTATTTAAACAAACAAATAGAGCAAATAAAAGCGTTTGTATTATGGCTTCTATTTTATACATAATCTATATTATGGAAAGTAATGCCAAACTGATAGTACTAGCACTCAGATTTATACTACAAATCCTAAAAATCGAATATGCGTCAATCTAGGAAGTGGAATAAGATTTTTTTATTTTATTAACTTAAGTATAGAACAAATAAGGATTATACAAAAGTGCAATATAGCCATAATAACAAATTGAGCATGGGAGATATCATGTGGCTCTAATGCTTTCTTGATCATACGTTGCCAAGAAATGGTTGTCTGCCACAGCAAAAAGCCAGGGCTATCTTCAGGTGCATCAAAGCCAAATGGTGGATTTGTCATATCTTTCAGCCTTTATTCCTAGCCAGATTAACTAAAGAGTCCATTTCATCTGGAACTCTGCATACCATCTTCCAAAAACGAACCTTCAGCCTACGTTAAAACTTCGGCCTGACAGGCAAAACGGCAAAATTGCAAAAACTTAAGTCAAAATCATCCCCCTACGCTCCTGCGGTGCTTCGGAGCGACAAGAGTGCTTGATAGATGCGTACCTTCGGCGCCGACGTTCGATGCATGCGGAGAAACAGAGAGTAAAATAGGAGAATTTGGGGTATTTTTGGTGATTTTGCGATTCTCCCACCTACGCTAAATCGTTTTCGCTGCGCTTCAACGCATTTCAGCTTCGGTCGGCAGGCTAAGTACGCATGTGCTCGGTGACTTAAACTTAAAGAAATCGCTTTAATGCCACTGCTTTTCCAGAGCCGGTTTTGAAATATTTTTCTAAAGCCATTGCCTTTTCTTTGGTTTCAACAGCAACATAACTTTTTAGTTTAGCAGGCAGAAATCCAGCAGTTGCAGGCACTTTAGCGTCATTATGGGCCTTAAAGCGTTGCTGCGTGCCGCTCGAAGTTCAAAGAACGTAGGGTGGCGGAGGTTAGTATCCACCAATATAAAGCTCTCCAAACTGGGTGGGAAATATGAAATAATAAAGTGTCATTCATAGAAGTTAAAAAATTTAATAACTTGATTCTTTTCTTTTTTACTTAATTTTGTTTTCATTTTATAGTAAAAATTATTTTTACGGTAATTTTCTAACCTATCAATTGGCAAACAAAAATTACAATCCTTTAAGCTAATGGTTTCGCCTTTTATAATTGTATCGTTAAAATATTTTTCTATTTCTTTTGTATACGTATTTGTACTTTGGAGGGCTATTATAAAATTTCTGTTTGAAAATTTTATATTTTTATGATTAATATAAAAATATTTCAATACTTCATCTATTGATAAGCTTTGTGCATAACTTTTTATTTTGCAATTTAAATATAAGGCAAAAACAAAACCTCTTAAATAGACTTGGCGATATAAATTGTAATCATTCCAAAATCCATTTTTAATTGTTGCGTTACTTGCATTTAAAAATTCTGAATTATAATACTCTTCTAAAACATCATTTATTTCGCGCAAAAATTCATCCATAGGCAATGAGTTATATCTAGCAGTGAGAACTAAAGCATAGTAATCTGTAAAACCTTCCGACCACCAATAATTCAATTCCTCTTCTGTATTTTTTATTGCACCTCCAATCCAATTATGCAAATGCTCGTGAGCAAGCAATTTTTTGAATTGAGTCTTAGTAATACCTTGTGAAAAATATGCAGCAAAGCTATTATGTAATGCAATACCTCCCATTGATGCTATTTTAGAATTTATATTATTAGGCTCAATTACTGTAACTAAATAATTCTTAAAACTGTAGTCTTTAAAAAAATCTCTTTGGGATTGGATTATTTTTTTTGTACTCTGAATAATTTCGGGGTCATTGAAGTCGAAATTACCATATATACATAAACGCAAGATATTATCTCTAATACTCACTTCATATTTTCTAAAATTCCCTATGATAAATATTGAGTGTAATAAATCGAAGTTATTTGAATTGAAATTTTGCTGGACTCCTGATCCATAAGAGGACTCTATTTCAAAATTTGTGGGTATATCATTCCATGAAACAGATATTTTTAAATTATTCTCTGGTTTAAGATTACTTGGCAAAGCAAAAAGCGCATGTCCAGGAATATGTATTAAATTAGGAAGCATAATGAAGCTTTTTAAGTCAAAAGGAATATTCTTATCCTCAAGGTGTACTTCATAGTTTATTTCTATTAAATTTGTTTGTTTTGGTAATTGTATATTTAACTCATAATTATTTTCTTTGTTAAATGAAATTTGACTTCTCACATCAGATATTGTTATATTCTTTATTAACGATAGATAATTTTTATTTCCCCATTTATACGGCATATCTATTATTTCAGAATGCTTAAAATTTCCATAATACTTTGCATTTACATACAATATTTTTTTATTGAAATTAGGTGTAATTTTATAAGAAATAAATTCATAAATGTCTGCCACCTGAGCATATACAGTCTCACAAGCAAAAAGAGCAAAATAAAGGCAAATTGATAGTGATATTATATTTTTTTTCATTAATGTTTTATCCTCAACACAAATATATTTGTTGTAGCTATTATAGCAGACCCTATTATTAAAGTATATTTTGGATACTCTCCCCAAAATATATAACTACAAAGCATTGCAATAATTAACTCAATATATCTTAAGGGGGCCAAAAAAGATAATGGGGCAAGACTATATGCTTTTATCAAAAAATAAAACAATAAATTATTAATTGTGCCTAATGCTATAAACCAATATAAAAAACCTGAATTAATGATTAATTTTAGTTCACCCAGAAACGGTATACACAATATGGTATTAAAAACTGAAGATTTTATTATTATGGATACAAGTGCAATTCAATCCCACTTGGTTTAGGTATATTACACTGTTCGAGGACAAAAATCTGCCCCTAAATTAATCGGCACGACTAAGTTTTTGAGTTCAGCATGTCCTTATAGTTACTCTATTTGTAACTTTAGAGACATGAAGATGCCATTCATAATGTGCCCAGCGAGACCTTTAAATCACGAAAAACGACATTTTAGCATCACCTGAAGCACATAACTCCCAGACTTACCCTTATTATCGAAATCTGCTGTAGTCGATAATATCGCCAGTCATTAATTCTAAGAGCGGTGATAACTTTTAACTCTATTATCGATTTCATATATTTTCGATAATAATATAAGTTTACTTGTTGTATGCCTCTACAACCCTTTTCGCATCACGCTCAATGTCACCATTATCAGAATTTAGTGTAAAGCTAGCCACTTCAGCGAACAAAGCATCCCGTTCTTCATGTAATCCATTCAATAACGCTGAATAATCAGCAACAGGCAGTAGCGGCCTATAATTGCTCATTCTCTCAGCTTGAACTGAGGTGCTTACCTCAATATACACTGTAAATTCTGACTTTAATATTTCGCGAGCCTTTGGATCACAAGCAACATTTTCATCTGTGGTAACCACGATGTTTTCCTGAGTAATCTGGTTTTGCAGAATTTCAGTTAATGTCTGATTGAATTTGTCTTCACTTCCAGCACCAAAGACATCTGTAACACTACGGCCAATGGATGCAACGCTAGCTAAAACGTCAGCATTAATAAACTTCCAACCTAATTGCTTCGCCACTTCTTCTGCTACTACACCTTTGCCAGCACCTGATTGCCCAACAATAAAAATCCGCTTATGTTTGCTCATAATACCTCCAAAGGCCTTTGCTATTTAAATACTTAAAGTAATTATACTCGATTTTTGGCTTAACCGATAATTAACTTCACGCTATTATCGTAAATACACATATATGATAACATACGCCACCCTTATTCTCATCCTTAGAGATAAAATCTTATATTATTATCGACTATTGACTTATTCGAGAATAATGTTTATTCTTGTAGTATAACAAATGAGGTATCTAAAACATGGATATACAACAATCTACCGCCGGGCAAGTGATTAAATCACCCAAGGGCTATAATGCCTTTGTACCAAATTCACTGCCACCAGCGATTGAGTGGAACAACCAATTGGTTGGGACTCTATCACGGGCAGATTTTGTCTTAGGTAAGCTTGCACGAGAAGGCAGTAAGTTGCCCAATCCTCATCTTTTAATGCGCCCATTCATCACTAGAGAGGCCGTACTATCAAGCAAAATAGAAGGTACCCATGCAACTATCGGCGAAATTCTAGCACACAACGCTGGGGTTGATGTAAAGCAAAATCCTGACGATTTGCAAGAGGTCCAAAATTATATTACAGCCCTAGATTTTGGGTTAAACCGTCTTTCTGAGCTGCCATTGTCACTTAGATTAATCAAAGAAATTCACGAACAATTAATGCAAGGCGTTAGAGGTTCACATGCCACTCCTGGAGAATTTAGAAAAAGCCAAAATTGGATCGGACCTCCAGGTTGCACTTTAAATACAGCTAAGTTTGTGCCACCACCTGTAGATCAGCTCACGAATTGTTTGGGTGAATTTGAGAAGTTTTTACATGATAGGCAGTTGCCGCCGTTGATTCATATTGCTCTATGCCATTATCAGTTTGAAGCGATACACCCTTTCTTAGATGGAAATGGCCGCATTGGTCGCTTACTGGTTGGCTTATTATTAATTGAACAAAAGATGTTGCCATCACCATTACTTTATTTAAGTGCCTTTTTTGAAGCAACACGAGATGAATATTACCGCCAGCTCTTTAGCGTCAGCAGTAAGGGCGCATGGCAAGATTGGTTGATTTATTTTCTAAATGGTATCGCAGTTCAATCTGAAGATGCATTATCGCGTGCTGAGAGAATTAATGATTTACTCAACAAATGGAAACTACAAGTTGCAAGCGCTGCATCAAGTGTGCCAGTAGATATCGTTGAACATTTTGCAGTGAACCCATATCTAACAATTAAGAAAATTGCTGAAGAGTTAGGGATTGCGTATAGCACAGCTGAGCGTGGTGTTCGCAAGCTTGCAAATGAAAATATCATCCAGCAAATCGGTGATGGCAAGCGTGATAAAGTTTATTGCGCCACAGAAATATTATCCATATTAGAAGAGCCAGCAAAAATTCACGCTGATGTTGAGGAAGATTAATATGAACCATTTAACAGCATTTTATAAGCATAATATCGGCATGAAACAAATATGAATAAGTTAACTAAAAGACACGACACATACAACACCATTTCTAGCACTCTAGCGTGCATGAGTAATATACAACTGGAAGAATCACTTGTCGATGGCAAAGCAATGCACAAAGGAATCGGTGGTACATCATTACTAATAGAAATAGATAACACACCTGTTTTTGTGAAAAAAGTACCGCTAACAGACTTAGAGTTGCAGACAGAAAATTATATGTCTACCGCCAATATTTTTAATCTACCAATGTGCTATCAATATGGTATTGGATCTGCTGGATTTGGAGCCTGGCGTGAGTTGGCTGCCCATATTATGACAACTAATTGGGTCATCACTAGTGAATGTCCTAATTTTCCAATTATGTATCATTGGCGAATACTTAAAGCCGTTGATAACAAAATAATTTCAAATGAAGAGCAAGTGGCTTTAGATAAAGACACTGTCTATTGGGAAAATAACCAAAAAATCGACAATAGATTAAAAGCAAAAGCATTGGCGACACACCATATTTATTTATTTTTAGAATTTATACCCAATCACCTTTATGACTGGTTAAACAAACAATTGTCCGGCAGTGAAGGTTCTGCTATCGATGCAATTAAATTAGTAGAACATCAAATACAAGAAACCAATGATTTTATGGACTCTCAAAATTTCCTGCATATGGATGCACATTTTGAAAATATTTTAACCGATGGAAAGCAGTTATATTACAGTGATTTTGGTTTAGCGCTATCTGACAAATTCACTCTGTCAAATATAGAAAAACATTTTATAAAAGATAATGCCAATTATGATTATGCTAGCAGCACAGTCAATTTGATGCACACTGTCTTAACCAGTTATTTTGACAAAGATAATTGGGATATGATTTTATCAAAATTTACCGATCCTAAATTTGATATAAATATACCAATTAGTGTTAAAAGATTACTATCTAAATATCATGATGTTGCTCTAAAAATGCATGAATTTTACAAAGCAATTCAAAGAGATAAATCAACTCCATTCCCATCAAGTGAATTGAAAGAGTTGTTGCCAAAAATTAACCAGGTGCAACCATGAAAATTATTATAGAAACTGATCGCTTGATACTTAGAACTTGGCTCGATAGTGACTTGCGGCTAATGCTAGCAATCAATCAAGATCCAAAAGTTATGGAATATTTTCCTGGGCTTCAGGATTTAGAGGCAACCACAAACTTCATAACGAAAGTAAATAAACATTTTGATAAGCATTGTTACTCTCTTTATGCAACCATCAGAAAAGACACCAGTGAATTTATAGGCTTTATAGGATTGCTAATTGCAGATTTTGAATCACATTTTACACCTGCCACAGAAATTGGTTGGCGTTTATCATCTAATCACTGGGGTCAAGGCTTTGCAACAGAAGGCGCTAAGGCTGTTTTAGATTATGCATTTAGAGAATTAAAGATATCAGAGATCGTATCATTTACAGCTGAAGGCAACGCTAAATCCATTAAAGTAATGCAGAAAATTGGTCTGCAACATAATGTAAGTGATGATTTCGATCATCCCAAATTAGATGATAGCAGCCCATTAAAACGACATGTGCTGTACCGACTCAGCAGAGAAGAATACCTTCAAGGAGAATCACTATGACTGAAAAATATTGTTACAGTGTCGGAGAACAAGGCCAAGAAAGCTTGGGTATCCTAGAAAAAAGCTTTAATGAGCAAACAGAATACTTCTTAAAGAAGCATGGCGTTAAATCCGGCATGAAAGTTCTTGATATTGGTTGTGGCCTTGGTTTTATGACACAAACAATAGCTAACCTTGTCGGCGATGATGGGCATGTTGTTGCTATTGATAATAGTGAGAATCAAGTAAAAGCAGCCAAAAATAGAACTCCAGACAATCTTAAAAAAATAATAGCTTACAGGGAACATGATATCTACGACTTAGATAAACTCAATCAAAGTTTTGACGTTGTGTATTGTCGCTTTGTCTTGCACCACGTGCATAAGCCAAGCCATGCACTTGCACAAATTGCAAAAGTTTTAAAGCCAGGTGGTCTCTATATTGGCATTGAAGGAATCATTAATTACGCCTACAGCTACCCGGAACATTGTGCCTGGCAACCACCTAATCTACCGTATGAAGTTGCTGAAGGTGAAGATCGTAATGGTAACCTTGGTAAGATGCTGCCTAGCCTTATAAAACAAGTTGGTTTGAATTGTATTGAATCATCAATCTTCCAACCTTTGCTAATAAAAGAAGATGCCAGAAAATTATTGCTGAATAATGAATGTCTTGATAGCAAAGAGTATCAAATTAGCAATGGTCATATGACAGAACAAGAGTGGGAAGCTAAGTATAAAAGTCTTAAAACTTGCGTTGATGATAGCAACACTCTAATTGCATTTTATGCTGGTAATTTTACTGCATCGAGGAAGCCATAATGAGTGAATTAAAATTTGAAATAAAAGATAATTCTACCCCAGAAGAGCAAAAAATTATACGTGATGGCATTATCGGATTTAATCAATCAATAATAAATGACAAACCTAACTGCTTTAATGTTTTTGTTAAACAAAACGAAAAGATCGTTGGCGGGGCAATTATTTATCAGCATAGGGATGCGCTATATATCGACGTTTTATGGTGCATTGAAGAATATAGGCGCAAGGGAATTGGTTCTAAACTTATGGGCATGATCGAATCTGAAGCCCAAAATAAATCTATCAAAAAATTGTTTGTTGATACTTATGCTTTTCAGGCTCAAGAATTTTATAAAAAGCATGGATTTAAAATTATAGGCTGTGCACCAGAGTATCTGCTTGGGCATGATAGGATTTTTATGAGGAAAGATATTTGATGGACAAAATCAAGCTAGACAGCATGAGGCAAGTGCTAGTCGGACTAAAAATGTTATATAGCTGCACCATTCCTGATAGCGAATTTGAAATTAAGGATGCATATTTTAACTTTTTAAATCTCGAAACCAAAAAATTACTATTAGGTAAACTGTATATCCTTCTGGCCGACAATTTTTCGGGAAATAAAAACAAATACAACACCATTAGCTTTAAGATTTTAATTGTAAGCATTTTAGAAAGCCATGCTAAAGAAGGTACTGATGAATTGAGTAAAATCCTTAATAGAATAGAAGCTATTGATGAAAAATATAAAAAATATCGCGACAAAATGTATGCTCACATTGATCTTTCCAATAATGGCACCTTAAAGAAAACTGAAGAATTTAATATTTCTAATAGGGACATAGGTGACTTAATTCAATTATCAGAAGATGCCTATAATGCACTACTATTATTTTTAGATAACGCTTCTTCAGATCATATAAAAGATCCAATTGACACACTATCCTGCAAATTATGGAAAGCATATGAAGATTTGGGGTTAGCAAAAAAAATATGAACGAACTCAAAAAAAACATCATCTCAATGTACAATGATGAAGGTAAGCAATGGCTTGATTCACTGCCTGAAATCACCAATAAAATAGCAAAAGAACATAATCTATCTGGTTTAACTCCAGTAAACAACATGACATTTAATTATGTCGCTAGTGGCTATCAAAATGATAAACCCATCATATTAAAAATTGGCATGAACAGCAAGGCACTCGCTAAAGAGGCATCATGCCTAAAAATTTTTGCAAAACATGCCGTGGCTGAAGTTATTGCTGACGACACCAACATGATTATTATGCAACGAGCTGTACCTGGCAGCACCCTAAAGGATCATTTTCCAGATAATGATATTGATGCAACAAAATTTCTATGCGCAAGTATAAAAGAGCTTCACAAGGCATCAATTCCAGAGAGCCATAACTTCTATCATCTAAGTGAATTATTTAAGACGTTAGATCAAAAGTTAGATATCCCGGATGAAATTTTATCTAAAGCCAAGCATCTCAGAGATAAATTACTCAGCACAACAACAGAAGAAGTACTGCTACACGGCGATTTACATCACGATAACATTTTGAAAAATGGTGATAGCTGGCTGGTAATTGATCCAAAAGGATTTACTGGTGATCCCGCATTTGAGCCAGCAGCTTACCTCTGCAACCCCATTCCAGAATTACTTCAAGAAAATCATGCCAGAAAAATTATAGAAAATCGCATTAACATTTGTAGCGCTGAGCTTGGTATCGATGCACAAAGAATAGCAGACTGGCTTTATGCAAAATCTGTTTTATGTTGGGCCTGGAGCTTGGAAGATAATCTTGATGCTAGTTATTGGCATAATTTGTTAGAAAATATCAACTAATTGATCGAGATATACAAATCATCCAAAGTTCTATTAATGATTTCAGTTAATTCTTGCAAGTCAAAATCAGGGCAATATCTAGGATAATCTCTATCTAGTCCATATGAATGTTTATCAAGTAACTGATAATCATATTCGTCCATCACAACGATATCTAAACCCTTATCCAGATAAATTTTTTCTGAATGTACTCCAATCCCACCATCATATAAGGAATCATCAGGCAAAATAATTGCAACATGGTAACACTCTCTGGGTTCATTTTGCATGATAAACGCGATCTTAACTTTATTTTTAAATCTTGCATTCCATGCCTTATAAAATTCATTTGCGAATGGTCCGCAAGGGCCAGAATTAATCACTGGCTCGCCAAAGTTGTCTCCAGCATGACTGACATATCCATATCGCTTATTAATTTTGACAGATAAATTCCCGAGATATTTTAAGGCTTTCTCAGTAATTTTAATTTGTTTTTTCAAGTAAACGCATTCGAATCTATCTGTGTCAAAATTGCTGTCAGTTTTAATGCATTGAAACAATAGTTTTTCATAAAAGCCTTTTGCCTCAATATCTGTAGAGGCCGATAGTTCGTGGCAATCTTCAAAAGCCAGGATATAACGCATAAGGTTTGTTGCAATTTTTTTATTTTGAAAATCTTTCGCCACACTAAGATGCCGTATAACCAAATGACCAGCATCAACACTATATCCCACGCAACCAACTAATTGATCAGAAATTAAAGCTCCAATTAACTTACCATCTTTTTCATAAGATGCTAGCACCGTGTTAATTTTATCTGCTGTTGGATTACCTATGCTATCTGTAATGATTTCTTTAAGCTGAAGATGATGGGGATCGATTTGCTTAAAAATAGGCGTTACTTTCATAATCCAATATCCATTACTGTTACCGGATGACCTTTAAAATTATCTGAACCAATTATATTCCAACCTAATCTTTGATAATAATCTGGGATAGTTTTATCTAAAGCAAATAAATATATTTTTTTAAACCCCAGTTGTTGCGCTTTTTCAATAGTGGCTTGGATGAGTAAACCACCAATGCCTCTATTCTGATATTCTGAGTTGACTACTAAAGAGCCCAGTCATGGCATTAAATCAGGCCTTATTCCATCATTTTCACGCAAAGAACACATACCAACAGGAGTGTCATCTTCTAAAGCAACATATGTTAGAGGAAGACTTTCACTGTTCAAATGTAAATTTAGGTTGTCTATAATTCTATGTTTTTTAACATCAGGTAACCAAATTTTACCAAGCTCATTACACCATATATCAGCAAGTGCAGGGATGCAGTTTTGCTCGTCTTTCAAAAGTTTTATCGTAATAGTTTTTTTATTTTCTGCATTCATAGACAATACTCTCGTCGCTATCAGTAGGGCTATTTGCACGATCAAAAGCCTTTAGAATTTTAACATCACGAAATCCAATGCTCTTTAGCAATTCTAATAATGATCCCGGCTCATATATTTTAATTTTATATTCTTCA
>CAYGSI010000006.1:0-53689 GCA_964352655.1 uncultured Rickettsiaceae bacterium | reverse complement strand
CTCTCTCTAAATAAAAAACGGATATTTGATATTTTAAAACAAAGAATTTAATGGCTCTGCCCAATTTTTATTTTATAAGAATTGCGTTTATATAATTATCATTATATTATTTCGTTCTAGATTTTTAAAAATAGGCCAGAAAATTTTGAGAAAATCATATTTTATTGCGTTTTTAGCAACTATTATTAGATATTACGATTATGCTTTATTTGGTCTTTCTGCTTCTACCATTTCAAACAACTTCATGCCAAATATTTCAAAAACAGATCAATTATTTGGTTTTTTTGTTATATTTAGCATCTCAGTTGCGGCACGACCACTAGGGTCAATTATTTTTGGTAGAATTAGCGATAAAGTTGGTCGTATTGTCTCGGTAAAACTTACTACAATAATTGCAGCTATCTCTGCTATATTAATTGCGTTCCTTCCAAGTTATAACATCATTGGTATTACAGCAACAATCTTGCTTACTATTATTAGAATGATTTTTATAATGAGCTTAGCAGGAGAAGTTGACTCAATTAAAATTTATGTTTCAGAAAAAATTGGCACAAAAAATCGTCATTTTGGTAATGGGCTAATATCTTTTTTTGCGCAAAATGGTGTATTACTTGCTGCCTTTATGTATCATTTTACCTGTAGCTTTACAGAAATAGCTTGGCTGTGGCGTGTTAATTTTATTTTTGGCGCAGTTGCTGGCTTGGTTATTTTTATTTTAAGAAATAACTTAATAGAAAGTAATTACTATCTTAAGCATCAACCAAAATATATGCAAAATGCAAGAGTTGATGTAGTTGCTCAAGAAGCAATAAATCAAGAAGATTTAATAAAAATAATAGCAAAAAATAAATTAAAATTTTGCTTAGCAGTGATTTTAAGTGGTGTAATTGGTGCTAGTTATAATTTTTGGTTAATTTTTTTAAGTACTTTTATTGGTAATGCGGTAAATCTTATAACGAGCTTTGAGGCATCAAGAAATAATATAATATTAATTACTGTGTATGCTTTATTTTCTTTGATTTCAGGGATACTTGCAGATAGGAAAAAATTAATTTATAAGCAAATTTTTGCTGCCCTTACACTATCTATAATTGTTTTGCTGATGATACAATATTTAAGTTATGTACAAAAATTCTCTTTCTTTTTACATATAGTTGCAGTATCATTAATTCCTGTTTATATGATACCAATTCAGGTAAAATTACAGTCAATATTTCCTACAGAAGTAAGGGTTAGGATGTGTAGCTTATCTCATTCAGTGGGAAGTATGTTATTTTCTTCAACGATAGCCTTTATTTGTATATTTTTGTGGAAAAAGACTCATTTTTTACCTATTATTCATGTATATTTTATGTCATTACTGTTATTAATGATTGGTGCGTTAGTGATTTTAAAGAAAAAATCTTATAGTAATATGTTTTTGGATGAAAATTAATTTATAACTAATGGTAGATAAAAGAATTATTCGAAATTATTCTGCTAGTTTGTTTAGCAACATTGAATCAGATAATGTACATGATTTGGTTCTAGAGCAAATTTCTATGATAAGAGATGTAATGATTAATTCTGATTCTCTGCGTTTTGTTTTTTGTGCGCCAATAGTTTCAAAATTGCAAAAATTGGAATTAATTAAGGAGGTAGCTAAACAGACTAAGTTAGAAAAAATAGTTATACAATTTTGTAGAATATTAGTTAAAAATTCTAGGTTCAATATTCTTTCTGAAATTGTTTTAGATTATAAAAAATTATTAATGGAGGCGCGAGGTATAAAATCTGTCAAGATTAGTTCTACAAATATCCCAAATAAAAAAATTATCGATAATTTAAAGAGATATTTAGAGGAAATTTTAGAAAAGAAAGTGGAATTAAAAATGTTTGAAGATAAGTCATTAATTGGCGGATTTTTAATGAGTTATGATAGTAGTCTTTATGATTTGTCAATAGCTGGCGCTATCGCTAGAGTCGAGAAAATAGCTAAAAACACGCAAGGAGAATTTAGAAAATGAAATTAAACCCATCAGAAATATCTGAGATATTAAAAAAAGAAATAGGAAATATAGAAGAGCTTTCTGAGCTTGAAGAAGTTGGTTATGTTGTAGCTGTAGGCGATGGCATTGCAAAAATTTATGGTATAGATAATGTTCAAGCAGGCGAAATGGTTGAATTTTCTTCAGGGATAAAAGGCATGGTTTTAAATCTTGAAACTGATACTGTAGGAGCTGTTATCATGGGTGATGATAGGCTAATTACTCAGGGAGATAAAGTCAAAAGGACCGGTCAAATTTTAAGCACCCCTGTGGGTAAGGAGCTGCTAGGAAGGGTTGTTGATGCACTTGGAAACCCGATAGATGGTAAGGGTGTTATTAATGCTAAAAAATCAAGTAAGGTTGAAACTAAAGCCCCTGGTATTATTTCAAGGAAAAGCGTATATGAGCCTCTGCAAACGGGGATTAAATCTATTGATGCTTTAATTCCAATTGGCAAGGGACAGAGAGAGTTGATAGTTGGTGATCGCCAAACAGGGAAAACTGCGATCGCAATAGATACGATAATTAACCAAAAACATGCTCATTTGGAAGGAAAGGATAAAGATAAAGTTTTTTGTATTTATGTAGCAATTGGACAAAAGCGATCTACCGTCGCACAAATTGTAAAAAAATTAGAAGAAGCTGGAGCTATGTCTTATACAACGGTTGTTTCTGCGACTGCTTCTGATCCAGCTCCGATGCAATTTTTAGCTCCTTATACTGGTTGTACTATCGGTGAGTATTTTAGAGATAATGGCATGCATGCTTTAGTTATCTATGATGATTTAACAAAACACGCTATTGCCTATCGCCAAATTTCTTTATTACTTAGACGTCCACCTGGTCGTGAGGCCTATCCTGGTGATGTATTTTATTTACATTCACGTTTACTTGAGAGGGCAGCAAAATTATCAGATAAAGAAGGAGGCGGATCTCTTACAGCCTTGCCTATTATTGAAACTCAGGCTGGAGATGTTTCTGCATATATACCAACTAACGTTATTTCAATTACTGATGGCCAAATATTCTTAGAAAGTGAATTATTTTATAAAGGGATAAGGCCTGCCGTCAATGTTGGTATTTCGGTAAGTAGAGTCGGCTCTGCAGCTCAAACAAAAGCTATAAAGAAGGTTTCGGGTTCATTAAAACTTGAATTAGCGCAATTTCGTGAGATGGAATCTTTCGCTCAGTTTGGTTCAGATTTAGACGCTTCAACACAGAAACTAATACAAAGAGGTTTGAAATTAACTACAATTTTAAAACAACCACAATATTCGCCATTTGTCTTAGAAGAGCAGGTAATTAGTCTGTATATTGGGGTTAGGGGCTATTTAGATAAAGTCGAGATCTCAGATATTAAGAAATTTGAACAAGAACTAATTGAAGATGTTCGTCTAAAGGGTAATAATATATTAAAAGCCATAAGAGATGAAAAAGATATTAGTGAAAAAACAGAAAAAGCTTTAAAGAGTTTTGTCGAAGAATTTTTGCAAGAATTTCTTAATAAAAATACGTCTTAAATGAAGAATTTGGACCTTAACATTTTAAGTAAATTGATTTCATATAAATCAATCACTCCTTCAAGTTCTGGTTCTATTGAATATATCACCGATCTACTAAATAGCCTGGGATTCAAATGCGATATCCAATTTTTTGGTAAGGGAAAATCAGAAACTACCAATCTTTATGCAAGATATGGGTCTAGCTCTCCAAATATTTGTTTTGCTGGTCATGTAGACGTTGTGCCCCCAATGAATGAAGCTTTATGGCATTATGATCCATTTAAAATGACTATTGAGGGAGAGAAAATTTATGGTCGTGGTATAGTTGATATGAAAGGGGCAATAGCTTGTTTTTTATCAGCCACTTTACATTATCTAGATAATAATTCACCGCCTAAAGGATCTATCAGTTTTTTGCTTACAAGCGACGAAGAAGGCGAGGCAAAATATGGCACTAAAATGATGCTAAAATATTTAGCAAAACAAAAAGAAAAAATTGATTTTACCATTTTAGGAGAGCCAACATCACAGAGTAAAATAGGAGATTTGCTTAAAATAGGTCGCAGAGGTAGCATTAATTTTGCCCTAATTTTAAAAGGTAAACAAGGCCATGTGGCATATCCAAATAAGGCTCTTAATCCTATATCAACGATGATAAAAATAGCAAATGATTTAGAGAGTTTTAATTTTGATCATGGGTCAGATTTTTTTGACAAAACCAATTTAGAAATTACTTCAATTGATGTAGGCAATAAAGTTAGTAATATTATTCCTGAGAATATTGCCATGAAATTTAATGTTCGTTTCAATGATCTCCATAATGCTAAATCACTTGTTAGTAAAATAACTAATTTGATATCAAAATATGATATTTATTTTGATCTAAAATATCACTCTTCAGCAGAGTCATTCTGTCAGAAATATAGTAGCAATATGGCAAAATTTGCTAATATAGTAGAAAAGCAATGTAGGATAAAACCAAAAATAGATACTAGTGGTGGCACATCAGACGCTAGGTTTATCCATAAATATAATGATGTTTTAGAGCTAGGTTTGTTATCAGATCAGGCTCATAAAATTAATGAACATGCCAAAATTAGTGATTTACAAATTTTGTATAACGTGTATTATGATGCACTGGTCGATTTTTTAAACTAGATTAGTAAAATTGCTAATTATTTTAAAAAATTTTATTTGCGGGTGTGGCGGAACTGGTAGACGCGCTAGATTTAGGTTCTAGTACTGAAAAGTGTGGGGGTTCAAGTCCCTCCATCCGTACCAATGAAATAATTTTATAACTATCTTATACAGAATATATAGAAAAACTAGGTTTGTTATTATGAATATTACTGAGCTTAAAAAAACTAGCACTGATTTGCACGTTAAAGTTAATGTACCTGTTAAGGATATTGAGCTTGACATTGAAAAAGAATTAAAAGATCTAACAAAAACTGCTAGAATAGATGGTTTTCGTGTTGGTAAAGTTCCTGCATCTATATTAAAGAAGAAATATGGTGCATCTTTAAGAGCGGATGTTGTAAAAAATAAAATTACAAATGCTATAAACGAAGTAGTAAAAGATAAAAATTTAAGAATACTAACAGAGCCTGAAATTGATGATTTGAAAAATGAAGAAAATAAGGATTTGGAATTTATACTGAAATATCAACTTATTCCTGAAATTCCAATGCCTGATTTTACAAAAATTTCAATTGAAAAACCTGTTTTAGAGCTAAAAGATACAGATATCGACGAAGAAGTAAAAAAAATAGCTGAACTGTCAAAAGATTATGCAACAGAAACTAAAGTTAAAGCAAAGCAAGGTGATCAAGTAACAATAGATGCGGTTGGCTATGTTGATGATAAAGCTTTTGAAGGTGGTAAATTAGAGGGACATAAATTGGTTTTAGGTAGTGGCACTTTCATTCCTGGTTTTGAAGACCAATTGATTGGTTGCAAAAAAGATGAAGATGTTACGGTTAATGTAAATTTCCCTGAATATTACCATGAAAAGTCATTAGCTGGTAAACCTTCCGAGTTTAAAGTAAAAGTGCTTGCGGTTCATAAAGAATCGCCTGTGAAAATAGATGATGATTTTGCTAAAAAATTTAATTTAGAAAATTTAGAAAAATTGAAAGAGCAAGTAGCAAAAAATATTCACAATAGTTATGCTGAACAAATAAATACTTTAATGAAAATGGAGCTTTTTGATCAGCTTGAAGATATGATGAGGTTCGATGTACCTGAAAAACTATTGAATAAAGAAGTTGATATCTTAAAACAACAATTAGAAGGTTCTGGAGATGAAGATTTTTTATCTAAATCTAAGGCAGAACAAGAAAAATATTGCAACAAATTAGCTGCGCGAAGGGTGCGGGTTGGATTGATGTTAGCTGAATATGTTAGATTACACAATTTACAAATTCAAAAAGACGATGTTAGTAATGCAATAATGGCACAAGCAAGAAATTTTCCTGGTAGAGAAAAAGAAATATTTGATTTTTATCTAAAAAACCCTGATAGTGTTGAATCGTTTAAAGGCCCAATATTAGAAGATAAAGCAGTTGAAGAAATATTCAAAAAAGAAATTAAGCTTAAAGAAAAATCTTATACTAAAGACAAGTTAGAAAAATTTCTTGCACAAGATAATGAGTTTGAAAAAGCTAAGAAACCAAAAAAAGCTGCTAAAAATGCTTCTAATGAGAAAGTAAAAGATTCTAAAACGAATCAATAATAAATTTAGAAATTATACTTAAAACCTCTCTAA
This sequence comes from uncultured Rickettsiaceae bacterium, assembly GCA_964352655.1. GTDB lineage: Bacteria > Pseudomonadota > Alphaproteobacteria > Rickettsiales > Rickettsiaceae > Megaera. The sequence goes on along the minus strand of CAYGSI010000006.1, from coordinate 47,393 downwards.
ATTTATTTTTGCAAAAAGCTTAAAATATGGGGGGGTAAAAATGTTAAAGAACACTATTAATTCTTATGGATGGATGGCCAGGCTTTTGCATTGGTTTGTCAGTATTATGATTTTAATTATGTTGGCTGTGGGCTTTATTATGGTTGATATGCCCCCTTCAGATGATAAATGGTTCATTTACATGATGCATAAAGCGACAGGAATTCTGCTTTTGCTGCTTGTTACCTTCAGGCTGGTATGGCGGGTAATAAATATTTCACCTTCTTTACCACAAGATTTATCGCATTTACAAAAATTAGCTTCTAAAATCGCCCATTATTTTTTATATTTGAGCATGTTTTTAATGCCAATTAGCGGCATTTTAATGTCACTGTTTGGTGATCATAATATAAATATATTTAATATTTTTACCATTGAAGCCTTTGAAAAAAATGCTCAAATTGCCTCCTTATTTCATGAAACTCATATTATTATGGCATTTTTGCTTGTCGGTTTGATTGCAGCGCATATAGGTGCTGCGCTTTATCATCATTTTATTCGCAAAGATGATATACTAGTTAGAATGATTAAAAGCACCAAAACTTAAAAATTAGGTGATATCTAATTTAGCATTTCTGCTACTTCCATAGCAGCATAGGAAAAAATTCCTGACGCGCAAGCTCTTTTTTTTGACATTGCTAAAGAAGTATAGAGAAAGAGTATTAGAAAATGATAAGATGGCCTAAAAAAGGTGATTATTATGGAAAGATGCAAGGGATGTGGTAACAATGAATTAGTAAAAAATTAAGGGCTTTTTTTCTTTAGCTTTAAATTTAATTTGTATTAGAACTTGAGTGGCCCTGCATGTTTTTGCTTATTAAATAAACTTTCTGCCAAAACATAAATTTGCGCTACAAATTCTGATTTTTGAGGTAAATAAGTAATAAAAACTTTTCTCATATCAAGAAAAACCAAGCTTTTGCAGATATGAGTCAAACTAATCCATGCATAAAATTATAAAAAATTATTTTTTATAATTTTGGCGGACTGACTAAATATACTAATTACCGGTGCATGGTCAGACGGTTTTGTCTTGCTTCTTGTTTTGTAATCTATAAAGCAATCTTCAAGAAAGGCCGAGCTGCCTGCGTTTGATATTATAGAATCTATCCTCATTCCTTTATTTTGTTCAAATGCACCAGCACGATAATCCCACCATGAAAATTCTTTTAATTTTGGGTGTTTTAGCCTAAAATTATCAATAAAGCCAGAATTTAAAATATAACGTAATTTTGTTTTTTCAATTGGTGTAAAACAGGTTGAATTTTTTAGTTTATCTGAATCATATACATCGATATCAAATGGTGCGATATTATAATCTGCGCCTATCAGCAAATTCTCATCATAACTTAGTAAACTAGTGATGTATTTAGTAAATGCATCATAAAAATCTAATTTAATTTTAAATTTATCGCTATTTACTTCTCCGCCATTTGGTGCGTATAAAGATATAATTCGAGTAAACCCCATAAAGCTATTAAAGCAAATTTCAATAAATCGTGATTGTTCTGGAATAGGGTTGTTTGGAAAATTAAATTTTACTTCATCCGCAGGAAATTTTGACAATATTGCTATGCCATTATATGTTTTTTGGCCATGTATATAATTGTTGTAAGCTAAATGCTCGAGAGCTTCAAGGGGAAATTTATCTGTTTCGCATTTTAGCTCCTGCAGGCAGATGATATCAGGATTATGTTCATCTATAAAATCAAGGAGATGTTGGATTCTGGTTTTGACAGAATTTACATTCCAGGTGGCTATTTTTAATGTCATAATTATTACTTGAGTTTAGAGATTTTCTCGAATATTCTAAGCCATATTACTTAATATCACTGTAGGATAAAGATTTAAATCATATGTTTCAAACATTAACTGATAATTTAACTAAAATTTTTGATAAAATAAAAGGCTCGGGTGTTTTAACTGAGGCAAATATTGACTTGGCAATGCGTGATATCCGAGTTGCTTTGTTAGAGGCTGATGTTGCTTTGCCGGTGGTTCGAGAGTTTATCTCAGAAATTTCTGCGAAAGCAAAGGGCGTAGAGGTTATAAAATCTGTGTCTCCAGCGCAGATGGTGATTAAGATTATCAATGATGAAATGATTAAACTACTTGAGGCCAAAGAAGAAGAGTCGCAGCTGAATTTAAATAATGTACCTCCAGTTAATTTATTAATCGTTGGATTGCAAGGTAGCGGTAAAACTACAGCCAGTGCTAAGCTAGCCTTAAAATTAAAGAAACAAGGTAAGAAGGTGCTGCTTGTCTCTGTTGATGTTTACAGACCAGCTGCGCAAGAACAATTAGCGCGATTAGCTGAGCAGATAGAGGTTGATTCTTTAAATATTGTACCTAACGAAGTTCCTTTAAAAATTGTTAGAAGAGCAATGGAGGTTGCTAAATTATCGTCTTACGACGTTGTAATTTATGATACAGCAGGCAGGTTGCATGTGGATAACGAAATGATCAGCGAGCTTGTTAATATTAAATTTCTGATAAAGCCTACGGATACTCTTTTAGTGCTGGATTCTATGATTGGCCAGGATGCTGTTAATGTAGCATCTGCTTTTGATGCAAAATTAGCTATCACAGGTTCTATTTTAACAAGAATTGATGGTGATTCTAAAGGTGGTGCTGCTTTGAGTTTACGTTATATTACTGGCAGGCCTATTAAATTTTTAAGTAGTGGTGAAAATCCGGAGTCTTTTGAGGTTTTTGATGCAAAAAGAATTGCATCGAGAATATTAGATATGGGGGATGTTGTTTCTTTTGTTGAAAAAGCAGCAGATTTAATTGACCAAAAGGAGGCTGAAAAAGCAGCGAAGAAATTACAAAAGGGCAGGTTTGACCTAGAGGATTATATATCGCAAATTAAAATGATAAAAAAAATGGGTGGTGTTGGCGGTATGATGAATTTTTTACCCGGGATGAATAAATTGACTAATAAAATTGGTGATTTAAGTTCTGGTGATAAAACATTAGAATCACAGATTGCAATAGTTTCTTCAATGACAATGAAAGAGCGTAAGCATCCTGATATATTAAATGCTTCCAGAAAAAAAAGAATCGCTCAAGGTTCAGGTTTATCAGTTCAGCAGGTAAATAATTTATTAAAACAGTATAAAAATATCAACACTATGATGAAGAAAATATCTAAAATGGATAAAAAATCTTTAATGCGTAGTGGTGTAGGAAAATTTTTTTCTTGACTAAGCGTTGTATAAAAGTTAGACTAAGTGTGTTCGTTTAAGCATATTTTAGGTTGATATTGTTATGGGTAAAGCAAAAATAGCTTCCAAAAATAACCCAGCTGGCAGAGGTCAGGGTAAAGAATATTTTCATGGTGGCAAAAAAATAAAGCCAGTGAAATTAGTAACAGGCAGAAGATCTTATTTTGCTGCAGAATATGAAGATTCTGGTGAGTTAGTCATGGGTAGTGATGGTCACGCTTTGCCTTGGGCTAGCGCTAAATTATAATTTCTTGATTTTTTTTTATTATCATTTTTAGCTAGTTTCGTTTGTTTTTGTAGAAAACAATTTGATGAAAAGCATAAATGACGTCGGGAAATGTTTGAACGACGCTTAAAAAAATAGTTTATTAGGAAATGTATAATATTTTTTGCAATGTTTTGCCAATCTTTTTGATTGCTTTTATTGGTGCTTTCATTAAACGACGCTGGATTGTTTCTGAAGATTTTTGGCGTGGTTTAGAAAAATTATCTTTTTATCTTTTATTTCCTGCTGTTTTATTTATTAATGTTTACAAACTTGATTTGAATTCTTGGGATTTTATTAGACTATTATTGGCTCTTGTTGCTTCACACTTAATAATGGTCATGATTGCCATATATTATCAGAAAAAAGAGCATTATGAAAAAATTCAATTTACTTCATTTTTTCAAGGTTCTACTAGATATAATAATTATATCTTTTTTGCTTTAGGTTCTGCATTATTCGGTAGTGAGGGATTGTCGGTTATTTCTGTAATTTCTCCGTATATGATAGTTTTAACTAACATAACTTCTGTGATGTGTTTTGTGCATTATGTACCTCAGAAAAATGGTAGTTCTTCAAAGCAAAGAGGGTTGTTTGTAATGTTGCGTACGATAGGAACAAATCCTTTTGTTTTAGCTAGTATAACAGCCTTTTTGTTTAATTATTTACAAATTGATTTAAATAAAGGGATTGCCAAGACTATAGAAAATTTGTCTAATTCTGCTTTGACTATTGGTATATTAATAGTCGGTTCTAGTTTGAAATTGAATATTCATCCGCAAAATATGAAATTGGTAACTACGGCTAGTTTGCTAAAATTAGTAGTAACGCCAATCATTACTTCTGTGCTATTATGGGTTATGGCAATTAGTGGTATTGCAAAAGCTATAGGGATATTATTTAGTTGTTTGCCTTGTGCTACCAGCGCTTACATTCTTTCTAGGCAATTAGGAGGAGACCATGATACTATGTCTTCAATTATTACTTTTACTACTTTATTTTCAGTATTATCACTATCAATTCTAATGTATATTTTTGGTTAATTAACTAACATTATTAAATTCTATGGATAAAAAACATGAATATCAGGAAGCTTTAGATTATCATCAAAAAGGCAAGCCAGGTAAGGTTTCTTTGCAGCCGACAAAACAATTAGTGACTCAGCATGATTTATCTTTAGCTTATTCTCCCGGTGTTGCGGGGCCGTGCCTTGAGATTAAAAAAAATCCGGAAGATATATATAAATATACAGCGCGCGGTAATAGCGTAGCGGTTATTTCTAATGGTACTGCAATTCTTGGGCTAGGAAATCTTGGCCCTGGAGCTTCAAAACCTGTAATGGAAGGGAAGGCTGTATTATTTAAGAAATTTGCTGATATTGATTGTATCGATTTAGAGGTTGATACTTCTGACCCTGAGATATTTATTAACGTTGTAAAATATTTAGGTTATAGTTGGGGTGGTATTAATTTAGAAGATATTAAAGCGCCTGAATGTTTTATTATAGAAGAAGAGTTAAAAAAATTGATGGATATACCGGTATTCCATGATGATCAACATGGTACAGCTATTATTACGGCTGCTGGACTTATTAATGCAGCTTTTTTAACTAACAGGAAAATGTCTGACATTAAGTTAGTAGTAAATGGTGCTGGTGCTGCTGCTATGTCCTGCATCAATTTGGCTATTTCTTTGGGGGTAAATAAAAATAATATTATTCTTTGCGACACGCGTGGTGTTATTTATAAGGGGCGCAAGGAAGGTATGAATAAGTGGAAAGAAGAAAAAGCTGTAGAGACCGCGCATAGAACATTAGCTGATGCGATTAAAGATGCTGATGTATTATTTGGTTTATCTGCTAAGGGCGCCGTTACTAAAGATATGATAGCATCAATGGCGCCAAGGCCAATTATTTTTGTTATGGCTAATCCAGATCCAGAAATTACTCCTGAAGATATTAGGTCAGTAAGAAATGATGCAATCATTGCAACAGGCAGATCAGATTATGAAAATCAGATAAATAATGTAATGGGTTTTCCTTATATTTTTAGAGGTGCGCTTGATGTTAGAGCAAAATCTATCAATGATGAAATGAAGTTAGCTGCAGCTAAAGCTTTGGCAGACCTTGCTAGAAAGCCAGTACCAGAAGAAGTTTACAGAGCTTATGGTGGTGGTAAAAAAACTTTTGGTCCAGATTATATTATTCCTGTGCCTTTTGACCCAAGATTGATAAAAACCGTACCAGTGGCTGTTGCTAAAGCTGCCATAGAAAGTGGTGTCGCCCGGATTCAAGAGTTAGATGTAAAAAAATATTCATCAGAACTTGCTAGTAGGCTTAGCCCTACATCAAATTACATGCATTTTATTTTTGATAAATTAACTCACGCCCATCCGCAAAGAGTTATTTTTGCTGAGGGTGAGGAGGAAGAGGTAATAAAAGCTGCGATCATGATGCGTGATGAGCGTTATGGTTTGCCAATAATTGTTGGCCGTCATGAAAAAATTGATCCTATTATTAAATCTTTAGGTAATGGTTATTCCTTAGATGGAGTGAGCGTGATGAACGCTGCGATAAATCAGAATTTAGAAAAATATATTGATTATCTTTATAAAAAATTACAAAGGAAAGGTTATTTATATAGGGATTGTGCAAGATTGGTAAAATCTGATCGTAATGTTTTTTCTGCTTGCATGATTGCTTGTGGTGATGCTGATGCAATGGTTACGGGTTTTACAAAAAGCTTATATGATAGTATTAATGATGTGTCAAAAGTTATAAAACCTATTAAAAACAAGAGACCAATTGGTTATTCTATAATGCTATCAAAAGATAGAGATATTATTTTTGCGGATAACACATTCTGTGAATTGCCTCGATCTGATGATTTAGTTGAAATTACCCTGCAAATGGCTGATGTAGCAAAATCTATGGGTTATGAGCCAAGAGTTGCTATAGTTGCTTATTCTGATTTTGGCAATCCATCGAAAAAAAAATCGTTTAGAATCAGAAATGCTGTAGAAATTTTAGATAAAATGGATTTAGATTTTGAATATGATGGTGAGATGTCGCCTGAAATAGCTCTTAATGATAATTTACGTAAAGCTTATCCATTTTGTAGGCTTACCGGTCCTGCAAATATTTTAATTATGCCTGGATTAAATTCCGCAGCAATTTCTACTGATTTATTGAAAGAGCTAGCAGGTGGAGTATTTATTGGCCCATTATTGACGGGTTTTGAATATCCGGTGCAAATGATTTCTATGGGCTCCTCAGCAAATGATATCGTTGAAATGGCAGCTTTTGCCGCTATAGATGCGATAAAAAATAAGCGGAAATAAGATGTCAGTTTTTATTGATAATATAAAATTATCTACTCCTGTTATTCTTGCTCCTATGTCTGGGGTAACTGATTTACCATATCGCAAATTAGTTAAGAAATTTGGCGCAGGGCTGGTGGTTTCAGAAATGGTAGCAAGTAGAGCGATGATTGTAAAATCTTATCAATCGCTGAAAAAATCGGCAATTATGCGGGATGACGCTACTACTTCTTGTGTTCAGCTTGCTGGTTGCGAACCTGATGTGATAGCTGATTCGGCCAAAATGAATGAAGATATAGGTGCTAAAATTATAGATTTAAATTTTGGTTGCCCGGCAAAAAAAATCGTGGGTGGTTTTGCTGGTTCGGCTTTAATGCGTGATGAAAAATTAGCTACTAAAATTTTAGAAAAAACAGTAAAAGCAGTTAAGATTCCAGTAACGATGAAGATGCGTACTGGTTGGGATGATAAAAGTAGAAATGCTCCAATTCTTGCTAAGATAGCTGAAGATTGTGGTATAAAAATGATTACTGTTCATGGCAGAACTAGATGCCAATTTTATACAGGTAGAGCAGATTGGAATTTTATCGCTAAAGTTAAGGAAGTTGTAAAAATCCCAGTTATTGTTAATGGTGATATAGTATGTTTTGATTCTGCTAAAGAAGCTTTAGCAAAGTCAAATGCTGATGGAGTTATGATTGGCCGTGGTGCTTATGGTAAGCCTTGGCTTATATCGCAAGTGGGACATTTTTTACAAACTGGTGAAAAAATCCCTGATCCTTCTATTGAGACTCAGCTAAAAGTTGTTTTAAATCATTATGATGATATGATAGAGCATTATGGCTTAGATAGCGCTGTTAAAATGGCTAGAAAACATATAAGTTGGTATAGTAGTGGTTTGCCTAATTCTGCTGAATTTAGGGCTGATATTAACTGTACATCTAACGCTTTAGATGTAAAATATAAGATACAAGAATTTTATAGTAAAATAATTTATTAAGATTTCAGGATTTCTTAAAGCTAATGACTATTTTAAAGCATATACCTGCCCTACAAATTTTAATTCCGTTTTTTGCGGCTTTATTTTCCGTACTTACTTTTCATAAATTTGCTTCTTGGGTTGTTGCAACCGTTGCTGTTGCGCTTAGCTTAGCACTTGGTATTTATGCTTATAGTTTATCACAAGATACAATATTTTATAATTTTGGTGATTGGCAGGGCGCAATAGGTATAGAATATAGAATTGATTCTTTAAATCAGCCAATAATAATATATCTTAATGCGGTTTTATTATTTTTTTTAATTTGTGGTAAGCAGCTGATCAACCAAACTATTACAAAATATATTGATCAAAAAAGGCATCATATGTTTTATAGTTTGTTGCTATTTGCCCATGCTGGCTATCTTGGTGTTTTGAGTACTAATGATTTATTTAATATTTATGTGTTTATAGAAATATCTTCTCTTGCTACGTATGTTTTAATGTCTAAGGGTAACAACCCAAAAAGTTTAGTTGGATCTTTTGATTATCTTATGCTCGGTACTATCGGGGCAACAATGATTTTGATTGCCGTAGGATTATTTTTTGCGATAACTGGTAGTTTGAATATTACAGATATATCTGATGTGGTGCAAAATAATTTTAGTTTTGTTGGCTCTAAACCTTTAACAGCCGCGATAGTGTTTTTCTTAAGCGGAGCTATTTTGAAAATGGCCTTTTTCCCTTTGCATTTCTGGATGATAAGGGCTTATGGCTCGGTTGCTCCATTTATTTTAACTTATCTTGCGGCAATATCTAGTATTATCGGAGTTTATCTGATAATGCGTTTTATGTATTTTACAATTGAAGCTCAGCTAATATATGTTCCTGTGACTTTGTTACTGAGAATAATGGCAATTGCTACAGTGCTTATATGTACTTATCTTGCGTTAAAATCAAAAGATATAAAGTCTATTATTATTTATTCAAGTGCTTCCCAGGTAGGATACATATTTTTGATATTATCAGTATGGTCAGCCAAATGGTTGTTATTTCAATTGTTAATTCTTGATTCAATTAATAAAATTGGTCTGTTTACTTTAATCGCTCATATACAAAATAAATCTGATGATTTGCATATTGATTCATTAAAAAGAATAAAAGGCTCTGTGGTTTTTAAAGTTTTTGCTGCTTTTGTTATTTTATTCAGTGCTGGTATGCCAGTTACTAGTATGTTTTTTGTGAAAATTAAATTATTTGAAGTATTAATTAAAGAAAATTTGATAATAGATTTTATAGTTGTTATGATCGGCAGTGTATGTGCTTTGCTTTATCATATGAAATTTGCTAAAGCAATATTTTTTGCTAAAGAAGAAAATGGTATCATGCATATAGAAACACATTCCTTTGGCCTTGTGGCGATAGTGTTTGTACATGTTTTAACATTGGTTTATATCGGCGATTTATGGTCCATATTACCGATGCATTCTTAACTTTTTGTAGCTTTTTATAATTAATTTTTATGAAATCGTCAAAATTTTTAATATTTTACATATTGTTATTTTTATATAGCTTTGCAAATGCTGATGATATTGATAAATATAACGCAAGGATTGCAGTTGTAGATGTTGAGTCAATTTTAGAAAATTCAATTGCAGTTAAAAATATAAAAGATACAATAAATTTATTGGGCAAGAGCATAGAGCAAGAGGTTTTAGCTAAAGAAGAGGAATTTAAAATACAAGAGAAGTTGCTTCTCTTGCAGAAAGACAAAATAAAAAAAGAGCAATTTGATATATTAGTTGCTGAATTTGGTGAGAGTGTAAGTATAGCTCAAAAAATTATGCAATCCAAGAAAGTGGCTTTAGAGCAAGCATATTCAGAAGCTATTGAAAAAGTACATCAAGCAACTATTTCGGTTATTAGCGACCTTTCTCAGAATAATAATTTTAATGTTGTTGTACCAAGTAACCAAGTCTTATTTGTTACTAATGATTTAAATATTACTCTTGAAGTTATTACTTCTTTGAATGAAAAATTACAAACAGTGCCTATTGATTATACAAAATTTATGAAATAAATTATGACTTAAATTCTATGTATTTAACAAATAAAAATATAAATTTAGTTAAACAAAATGATTCAGAATTTGTTTCATTAAAATATCTTGATGTTCATGGCAGGTTATGTCAGCTAGATTTTTTAGCAAAAAATATGGTTGCTGACTTTGATAATAAGGGTTTAAAATTACGTGAGGATTTACATTTAATCCCTATTGATGGAAAGGCATTCATTGACCCTTTTCGAGCTCTGCCTACTACCAGTTTTTTATGTAATAATATCGCTAAAGGTTCAGATATAAGGGGTTATGCTAGTAAAATTTTGTTTGATTATGATATAACAAGTAGTGTTGCATTAGAATTAACTTTTTGGATATTAAATGAGCATAATAGCGTTTCTGATCAAGAATCTTGCTTGGCAGACCCGTTTGATATTTACAGTAATTTGCGTAGTGATATTTTACAACATTTAGAATTGCTCGGTATTTGTACTATTTTTCACAGAGTTGGCCGAAATGTTTCAGAAAATATGCTTAGTTTTAAGGCAAATAATATAGAAGATTTATCGGATAATGTTATTTTAGCTAAATTTATCATTAATAATATTGCAGCTAATTATGGCAAAAAAGTAGTTTTTAACCAAGTTAACCAAAATAATTTTAAATTACTGTTTAATTTTAGTAATAATGATTATGAAAAATTTGCAGAGCATTATATTGTAAACAGGGAATTATTGTTAGAATATACACAATATTTACAACTTGATAATTTGACCGGTAGTTCGGTGGAGAATTTTAGTGATTTTAATTACAATTACAAAATACAAATTGGTTTAAATATTAAAAAAGACTTTATTCCTTATTTAGCTTTTGCTTTAATAAATTTGTGTTTTGTAGATCCTGAAATTGTAGCTAGCTATTTACAGAGAAGAGATTTGCAAGAGTTTTTAAATAAAAATACTTGATTTTACGATAAAATAAGTTAATATAAATTAATTATTTAATAATAGTTTTTATGACACAAAAATTTGACGACATTCAAAAGAAGAAAAATCCTTTTCAAATGGCTTTAGGTCGTTGTAAGCCAGCGCTTAAGGTTACTTTTGTATTTGCGCTAGTAATTAATTTGTTAATGTTAGTTACGCCTTTATATTCATTGCAAGTGCTAGATAGAGTGATTGGCAGTGGTAATTTAAACACGTTGTTATTATTGTCTTTAGTTATTGGTGGTGTATATTTTGTTCATTTTTTGATGCAGATTGCTAGATCTTTTACGCTAATTAAGATAGGTGAGTGGCTCGATAATGCCGTAGCTCCGATTATTTTTGGTCATTCTATTTCGGCATCTGCTACTAAGGTTAACCCTGCCTCTAGCCAAATGTTGCGTGATTTTCAGACTTTAAAAACATTCCTGACAAGCACGGGCATTAATACTTTATTTGATGCGCCTTGGAGTATTGTTTATATAGTAATAATTTTCTTAATTCATCCATATATCGGTTGGATTACTATAATTGGTGCTATTGTTATTGTTGGTTTTGCATTTTTTAATGCTGTTGCTACTAATCGTACTCTTGGTGAAGCTACTGAGCTTTCTATAAAAGGCATGACACAATCTGAGGTTGCTAATAGAAATGCAGAAGCTGTAGAAGCTATGGGTATGATTGGTAATGTGACCAAAAATTGGGCTAAATTTAATGAGGCCTCACTATCGAAGCAGTCGACAGCTAGTTACAGAAATGGTATTATCTCAAATTTTTCAAGATTTATTCGTAATTTGTTACAAATGGCGGTAACAGGAACAGGCGCTTATGTTGTGGTCAGTAGTAGCGGTTCTGACATGACAACTGGTGGGATGATTGCAAGTTCTATTATAGTGGGTAAGGCTCTTGCTCCTTTTGATAATTCGATTGTCATGTGGAAAAGTATTAGTGGGGCAATGAAATCTTATAAGAATATTAATGAGTCTTTTGATAAATTTCAACCAAGAGATCAAGCAATGCCTATTCCTAACGTTGAAGGGCATTTGACTGTTGAAAATGTATATTATGTTTTACCTACAAGGCCTGGAAGAGCTCCCTCTGCTGTGCCAAAATATATTTTAAAAGGTGTTTCTTTTAGCCTTCAACCAGGTGAAGTTATGGCTATAATTGGTCCTAGTGCTGCTGGTAAATCTACCCTTGCTAAAATTATTGTTGGTGTTTGGGAGGCTTCAAACGGTTCGGTAAGGCTTGATGGTGGAGATGTATATACCTGGAATAGAGAAAATTTTGGTGAGCATGTTGGTTATTTACCACAAGGTATAGAGCTATTTAGCGGTACTATTAAGCAAAATATTGCTAGGATGAGTGAGAATGTTTCTCCAGATAAAGTGATTGAGACTGCTAAAATGTGCGGTGCTCATGAAGTTATTTTAAGATTTCAGGATGGGTATGATACTGATATCGGTACTGGCGGGTCTAATTTATCTGGCGGTCAAAGGCAGAGGATTGGTTTAGCGCGTGCATTTTATGGCAACCCAAAGCTAGTAGTGCTTGATGAACCAAATGCGAATTTAGATGAAGCTGGTGAGCTTGCTCTTGCTGATGCACTAAAAGAGGCTAAGAAAAAGAATATTGGCGTGATAGTCATTTCACATAGGCCTTCAATACTTTCTGAAGTAGACAAAATCCTAGTTTTGCAAAATGGAGCTGTTGCTAGCTTTGGTAGTAAAGAAGAAGTGCAGGGAAGGATTAGGATGCTAAAGAATGGTATGATTCATATTAATGATTAAATATTAAAATTATGGCAGATAAAGATAATAAAAAAGATCAAGACACTCAAATAGATCCTGAAAAATTGAAGCAGTTACAACAGTTAATGTCAATGCAAATGCAGGCAAAAGGAAAAAATGGGCAGGGTGGGGGTAAACCTCCAAAAAAATTGACTCCTAAAGTTTTGTTTGTAGCGATTTTACAATGGATGAGTTCTTGTGTAAAATTTGTTGATCAGTTTATTAATTTCGTTGCTAATCGTAAAACAAAAAATACAAATGATGTAGTTGATAGCGCTAGGTCTCCGATTCTTTTTGGGACTTATGTTACCGTGATATTTATCATATTTGGTTTAACTTGGTCTGCTACTGCGCCTCTTGACAGCGCAGCTGTTGCAATTGGTATGGTGATTAGTGATAGTAATCGTAAAGTTATAAATCATCAGGAAGGTGGAGTTATTAAAGAGATATTTGTAAAACTTGGTGATAATGTAAAAAAAGGTGATAAGCTTTTAGAGTTTGATTCAACAAGATTGAAATCTGAATATGAGAGTGTGCTAAACCAGTATAGAGCTTTTTTAGCTTCAGAAAGCAGACTTTTTGCTGAGATAAATGGTCAAACAGAAATTAAATATCCAGATTTTTTAATTAAAGATAAAGCTCTTTCTGAGGTTTCCAAAATCATTGAAACTCAAAATAATTTATTTTGCTCGAAGCGTGATTTAATCAGGGCTGAAAAAGATTCTTTAGCGCAAAGAGTTAAACAATTGAAAAAACAAATTGAAAGCTACGAAGCTAAACAATTATCGTTGGCTAAAAATCTTGAATTTATAAGAGATAGAGTACAAGCAACAAGAACTCTTAGTGATAAAGGTTTTGCACAAAAAGCTGCTTTGCTTGAACTTGAAGCAAAGGAAGCTCAGGCTGAAAGCGAAATTTCAATGAATGAAACAGAAATTGCTAGATCAGAGCAAGAAATAACCAAAACAGAGATTGATTTACTAAACTTAGATAGTAAAGCAACAACGCAAGCTCTTGGTGAACTTAGAGATGTTCAGGTAAATGTTTCTGAAAGAAGAGAAAAGTTTTTTGCATTAAGTGATGCTTTGGATAAAATTATATTAAAATCTCCTGTTGACGGTGTTGTTAATAATATTAATTTTCATACTATTGGTAGCACTATACCTGGTGGTCAACCTATCATGGAAATTTCTCCAAGTGATGATAGATTGATTATTGAGGCAAAGATACCGCCAAAAAATATTGATTCTATACGTGTTGGTTTAACTTCTAAGATACGTTTTAGTGCCTTTAAATCTCGTACTACTCCTTTATTTAATGGGACGGTAGTTTCCCTTTCCCCTGATATTGTTATTGATCCGAAGCAACAGATGGATCCGAAGCTATCTGGCGGCTATTACCTTGCTAGAATTGAACTTAATGCTGAAGAATTTAGTGAAATTGCCCGCACTAGAAATATAGAGCTTCATCCAGGTATGCAGGCAGAAGTACAAATTGTAACTGGTACTAGAACTTTATTAAAATATCTATTAGACCCTGTATTTGACGCAATGTTTAAGGGGTTTAAAGAAAAGTAGCGCTATTTACACAATAAGTTTTGTTGTTAGCGCCTAATCTATATGATTTAGCAAATCTATTCCAGATAAATTAATGTTATTCTCTTCCATTCTTGAAAAATAGGAGGTTATAGAATAGTTTTTTTCGGGGCCTAGTATATCAAAAACAATTTTAAAATTATTTTGGTCAATAAAATTGTATGTTGCTTTATATAGATCTTGGTTACATAGATATTCTCCATGAGCGATGTTATTTTCAAATTTTAGGTTAAACATAAATTCAATTTTTTCACTTATTTTTTTGTAAAGAGCAACATTATTTTTTGTAAAAATATAGTTATAATATCTATAGGATATCATTTTACATTTGGGGTTTGATAGATCTAACTTTTCCTGATGACATAATATGTTTTCTTTTTCTTGAGCAATAATTGCTTTACCCGAGTTGATAATATTTGGTATATAATTATTAGATAAAAAATCCATTATCCTTATTATTTTCCAAGATCCTTTTAAATAAGGAAAAAATGTATTTGTTGTTATTTTCATAGTTATTGATGTATTTTTAATTGTTTATTATTGACAAGGATGAGTATTATATTCTATTTATACAATTTGTATATATGGTAAATAAAAATATGACATTTATAGAAGAATTTAGAAATTGCGGTTATTTTTATCAATGCACTAATCTTGAAGAGTTAGAGCGTAAAATGAGTGAAGAAAAAATAGTAGCTTATATAGGTTTTGATTGTACGGCTCCTTCTTTGCATGTTGGTAATTTGATGCAAATTATGATTTTGAGATTGCTGCAAAAATACGGTCATAAGCCTGTCGTTTTAGTTGGTGGGGGGACTACTAAAATTGGTGATCCTACTGGTAAGGAAGAGCTTAGAAAATATTTGAGCGATGCTGATATTAACAGTAATATGGCTGGAATTAAAAAATCATTAGCTAAATTTATCAAATTTGGTGATGGCCCAAGTGATGCGATTATGGTGAATAACGCTCTATGGCTTGAGGAATTAGGTTATGTAGAATTTTTACGTGATTATGGAAGAAACTTTTCTGTGAACCGTATGCTTACTATGGATTCAGTAAAATCAAGATTAGATCGTGAGCAGTCTTTAACATTTTTAGAATTTAATTATATGTTACTGCAGGCATTTGATTTTTATCATTTAAATAAATCGTATAATTGCTCACTGCAGCTTGGTGGTAGTGACCAGTGGGGTAATATTGTTACAGGCATTGAATTGGTACGCAAAATGAGCAAGCTTGAGGTATTTGGCCTTACCACCCCATTACTTACCACTTCATCTGGAGTAAAAATGGGTAAATCTATTGGCGGCGCTGTATGGATTAATGATGAACAATTATCTCCTTATGATTATTATCAATATTGGCGCAATACCGAAGATGCTGACGTTGAAAAATTTGCAAAATTATACTGTGAATTTACTGTTGAAGAAGAGCAATCTTTTTTAGCTTTATTGAACCAGAACATTAATGAAGCAAAGAAAAAAATGGCCTATAAAATTACAGAATTATGTCATGGTGCTTCTAATGCCAAAAAAGTATTGGATGCAGCTACGAGTTTATTTGAAAAAGGTATAGCTAGTGATGATCTTCCATCTATTGAGCTTGAAGCTGATAAAATATTTCAAGATATGAAAGCTATTGAATTATTATGTTTGGTTAACCTCGTATCATCAAAGGGTGAGGCAAGGCGCTTAATTAGAGGTGGTGGGGTTAAATTAAATGATTCTATAATTGAAGATGAAAAATTAATAATCAATAAAGATGATGTAAAGGATAATATCATTAAATTATCAGTAGGAAAAAAGAAACATTTTATTGTTAAAATTATTTAGTAGGTCTGCCAAAGATCCAAGAATTGTAAAGATTTTGGCAGATCCTAGGGTTACCAAGGGGGTTACAGAGGTGTTTTCATCTGCATAACCTTCTTTTAGCATTTGGCAAGAGAAAATTTAATTTATATTAACCTATATGCAGAAAATATTAATATAAGGTTAGCAATGCGAGCTTGCTATTGTTGTAAGCAAAAATGTTTTTTGTTGAAAAGGCTATTTAAATCACTATAACGTGTAATATTAGCAGCTATAAGATTTTCTCGTAGAATTACTTACTGCAAAAAGCTATTTTACGATTGGTTTGATAGATTTATCAATATTTTCTCCGATCAAGCTAGTTTGAATTTGTTTTGCCCCGATTCCATTTTTGCTACTTGAGAAAATTATATTAATGATTGATTCCAGGGGGGGTAATTGATTTTGAATCTCTGTTTTAAAATCATCTGTTAAATTTACCTTATCAGTTTTTGTAAATATTATTTGAATTTTTTTTTGATAAGAATTTAGAAAATCTATTATTTTTAGGTCATTTTCTTTTACTCCACGTCTGGCATCAATGAGTAAATTAACCAATTTAAGCGTCGGAGTATTTTTTAAATAATGAAGTATTAAAACTTCCCAATTTTGCCTTTGTGTTGCAGAAACTTTAGCAAAACCATATCCTGGCAAATCGACTAAAATCAATTTTTGTGCGATAGCAAAAAAATTAATTTGCTGAGTTCTGCCAGGAGTATGCGAAACTCTTGCTAAATGTTTTCTTCTACAAATAGTATTTATTAAACTTGATTTACCAACGTTAGATTTACCGATAAAAGCCACTTGTGGTAAAAATAATTTAGGTAATTGATCCGGTCGCGCTGCGCCAGCAATAAACTTAGCTTCTTGTTTGAATATTGCTGCGCTAGAACTCGCCATTAGCTTTTATCTAACCTATTAATATAAGATTGTTGAATTATCGATAGTAAATTATTCCAAGACCAATATATTAATAAACCAGCAGGAAAACTGCTAAACATAAATAAAAACATTAATGGCATAAATTTCATCACCATGGCTTGAACAGGGTCAGCAGGCGCGGGGCTCATTCTTTGTTGCATAAACATAGAAAAGGCCATAATTATTGGCCAAGCTCCTATACTTAAAAAAGAGGGAGAAGCAAAAGGTAACAGACCAAAAAGATTTAATATACTGGTTGGATCAGGCGCAGATAAATCATGAATCCAGCCAAAAAATGGTGCGTGACGCATCTCGATTGTTACATAAAGCACTTTGTAAATAGAAAAGAAAACTGGAATCTGTACAAGAAGCGGTAAACAACCACTAACTGGATTCACTTTTTCTTTTTTATACAAGGACATAATTTCTTGGTTTAGCCTTGCTTTATCGTCTTTATATAATTCTTTTAGACGCTCCATTTGAGGTTGTAATTTTTTCATTTTTTTCATTGAGCGATAAGATTTATTAGCCAAAGTAAACATTACCAACTTAATAATAATTGTAACAATCATTATGCTAAGGCCAAAATTGCCAACATATGAATAGAAAAAATTCATCGCGTTAAATATTGGTTTAGTTAAAATATAAAACCAACCAAAATCAATAGCTCTATCAAATAGCTGAATATTATATTGATTTTCATATTTATCTAACAAATCAACTTTCTTAGCTCCGGCAAATAATTTATGGTTTATCTCTAAAACGCCACCAGCCTCCACTAGGTTTGGTGATGAAATAAAATCAGCTTGATATTTATCAAGGCCATTTTTTATACCATAAACAAAATTTGAAGAATAATTTTCCTTAGCATCAGGAATAAAAGCAGCTAACCAATATTTATCAGTAATTCCAAGCCAATCAATTTTTGTTTTGGTAAAATTTTGTTTTTTCTTATCTTTAATATCATCATAACTATATTCCTGTAATTCACCATTTACAGAACCAATCATGCCTTGGTGCAAAATATTTACTACCCTTTCAGATTGATGTGCATATGTACGATTTATTAAAGCATAATGCTGAGTTTGAATTGGTCTTTTGCTTAAATTTACAATTCTTTGCTTGATATTAAACATGTAATGTTCATCGAGCGCTATAATTACTTCAAATTTTACATTATTTTTGTTAACCCAGCTAAATGTTACAGTTTTTTCCGGTGTTAGTAAATCACTGTCTGCTTGCCATATAGTAGAGGAGTTAGGTAAATCTAAATCATTACTATTACCGAGCCACCCAATTTCTGCAAAATATGCTCTCTCTGTGCTAGACGGTGAAAAAAGTACTACAGGATCGCTATTTTTATCCAAACTTTCCATATAATTAGATAATATTAAATCATCAAATCTAAGCCCTGCAAGCGATATTGACCCAGCAAGGTTATTTGATCTAATATCTACACGTCCAGCTTCATCACCACCTAAAGCTTGATCACGCGTGATAATATTATTTTCTTGTTTAGTAGCAGCTTTAATATGTTCTAATTGTTGTTGATGTTGTTTCTGATTTTCTGTTAAACGTTCTAGCCTTGGTTTTTCATAAAAATATTGCCAACCAAAAATAATCAATACAGACAATATTATGGCTGTAACTAAATTTAAAAAACTATAATTCATTTGTTATTTGTAAAAACACCTAAAATTTAATATATAAACGATTTAAATTTTTATAAGATTTAGAACAAATAAGCAAGTTTTTTATATTTTATCGATGAGTTGACTTATTATATTTATTACTTAAAATTGCTTACAAAAATAATTTAATGTAAAAATAGAATTATGGCGGGACACTCAAAATTCAAGAATATTCAACATAGAAAAGGTGCGCAAGACAAAAAAAAAGCCAAGATTTTCACTAAACTAGTTAGAGAAATTATTACAGCAGCAAAAATTGCTGGTCCAGAACCTGTTAATAATCCACGGCTTAGGAATGCAATATCTGCAGCAATGCGCCAAAATTTACCAAAAGAAAGGGTAGATAGAGCACTTGCGCAAGCGAATGATCCGACATCTGGTGACAATTATAGTGAATCAAGATATGAAGGTTTTTTGCCTGGCGGAATCGCAATAATTGTTGAAGTATTAACAGATAATAAAAATCGTACAGTATCAGATATTAGAAGCTCATTTGGTAAATATGGTGGCAATCTGGGGGAAACTGGAAGTGTTAGCTTTATGTTCGATCATGTCGGGCAGGTTATTTATCCAAAATCAGTTGCAAATAACGAAGATATTATGGAAGCTGCAATTGAGGCGGGTGCAGATGATGTACAATCTAATGATGAGATGCATATCATCTATACTGAAATTGAAACATTTTCTGATGCATCAGAATATTTAATCAATAAATTTGGCGATCCGTTAGATTCTGGTTTGATATGGAAACCACAAAATACTATTTTATTAGAAGACGAAGAAAAAATAGAAAAACTATTTAAATTAATAGATGCGCTCGAAGAAAGCGATGATGTACAAAAAGTTTTTGGTAATTATGAATTGTCATGAAATTAGTTACCTTGTGTTAATATAATATCAAAAATAGCGTGATTTTTATCACATATATTATTATTTTGTTAAGAATAATGCCAAAGTAAATAATCATTTTTGGTCAGTTTACGCAAAGGCTGATAACCTTCGACCGAGATTTGTGCTAAAAATTTTGGTACAAAAATCTTCTTTAATAACACAATTTAATTTACGAGTATGATTATGAAAAAAATAGTTTTAACTGCTGCTACTATCGCAGCTTTATCTTCCACAACAGCTTTAGCTCATGAAGATAGTTTTTATGTAAAAGCCAATGTCGGTATGGCTAAATTGTCTAGCATGGGCAGTTTAAAATCTAGTAACGATATCTTCTTTGGCGCTGGTGTTGGTTATTATTTGATGGATAATGTAAGGTTTGATCTTACTTTTGATCATTATGCTAACCCTACTTACAAAGCTACTGTTAATAATGTTACTAACAAATTGAAAGCAAATGCTGATAGTTTATTACTTAATGGTTTTGTTGATTTAGCAGATTTAGGTATAGCAACAGTTTTTGCTGGTGCTGGTGTTGGCGTTTCAATGCTTAAAGGTACACTTACAGAAGGTATAAAAAGTGTCAGTGCCAAAAAGAGCACTGGTTTTGCTTATGCTGGCTATTTAGGCGCAAGTTCAGAGCTGGATCACGGAATCCATGCTGAACTTACCTATAGCTACAGAGATGTAGGAAAAATCAAAAATTTGCCTCAAGTAAAAGTTAAAGGACATCATATTGCTGCTGGCGTAAGGTTTGATATTTAAAGATATTAGGCTTACATAAAATTATGCAGGGTAATGCCTGCAACTTAATTAGGCATTACCTGCAGAATCTGAATTCTTTTTCCTGACTTCATACTAAAAAGCTCTGAAGCATAGTTAATTGTTGGGTTTTTAGATTTTTGAGTGAGCTAGTTTTTGATTTTTTAGTTAATTTTAAAAGATGTTTTTGGTAAGTTTAATCCAGTAATTATTTTGTAAATTTTAGCATCATCATCATTTGCTTTTGAAGGAATACAATATTGTTCTTTGCTCATTTGTCAAGGGATTATACTTATTCACAACTTCCGTTATCACCTGTCAGATCAAATATTGTTTTTTACATTGGTACTGAAATTACATTTATTTAACAAATAAATAAAAAATCATTTGTCAAAGCTGGGCATATTATATTATATTCCTTCTATAAATCCATATATTTTAAGTAATTTTTTTATGAAACTATTTTATTTACACCTAAAGAAAGTAATTTTTTTATCAATATTTTTATTGTTAGCCGGCTGCTCGTCTATAAATGTTAGGGGGCATTTTGTTAGTGATAGTGCAATAGAAAAAATTAATGCAGAAAGGTTAAATAAAGAAGCAATTGTTAAGTTGATTGGAAATCCAAACTATATTCCTGAATATTCACAAAATACTTGGTATTATATCCAGAGATCTATTTCAAAAACAGCTTGGCTGCAGCCAAAAGTAGCAGAACAACGAATTGTTGAAATAAAATTTACAGAGAAAGGGGACTTTATCGCTGCCCAGCTACTTACAGATACTAATGAACAAATTGCACTAGATTCTAAATATACCAAGACAAAAGGTACAGAACAAACTAATATACAGAAATTTGTTAAAAATATTGGTAGATTCCAAAAAAAGAACAATGATAAAAGAAGACGTAAAAAATCTAAATAATGAGGAGTTTATAATATTAAATTCCTGGGGAAAAGAATTAAAAATCCCCCTACGTTATAGCACAAAAGCTAAAAAAGTTTCAGTCAAAATAACACCAAATGGTGCTGAAATGGTTTTACCTATAAAAATTAGTTTTAATAATAAACATAAAGATTTTGTTTTAGCAAAAGAGCCCTGGATAAGAAAAAAATTAGCAATTTTTTCTGATTCAATTATTGTCTCTCAAGATGAAATTCCTATTTGGGGACAATATTACAAAATTGAAAGAAAATCCTCAGCAAATATCAAAATTCATCTCTCAGAGAATAAAATAGAAATTTATTCTACTAAAAATAATCATAAATTTTTATTAACTATGTTTTTGAAAGAAAAATTACGAACTCAGATTGATAAAATAGCTAAAAATATTGGCACGATTCATAAACTAAGCTATAGTAAAATTAAACTTAGTAATGCAAAATTTAGATGGGGAAGTTGTTCAAGTAAAAAAGAATTATCTTTCAATTGGCGTCTTATTTTTGCGCCTCTAGGAATTTTAGAATATCTTGTAGCGCATGAAATGGCACATTTAGCAGAAATGAATCATAGTACTAAGTTTTGGACTTTAGTAAAAAAAATTTACCCAGATTATAAAAATGCAGAATTATGGTTAAAACGAAATGGTTTTAAACTTTATAAATATTTACAGTAACATTTATGCATTATGATTCAGTGAGATGCAAGTTTACAATAGATTTAACAATTATCCGCAATAATTATCTTACCTTACAAAAAATATGCCCTACAAGTGAAGTTGGAGCATCTGTTAAAGCAAATTGTTATGGCCTTGGCATAGAGAAAATAGCACCAATTCTCGAGGATGCAGGTTGCAAAAATTTCTTTGTTGCAGATAGAGATGAAGGCGTGAAATTAAGGAATATTTTACAAAAAATACAATCTAATATTTATGTTTTAAACGGCTATTTCCCTAATGATGAAGATATCTTTATTAAATATAATATGGTTCCCACACTCAATTCTAAAGAACAGCTAAATTCATGGCAAAATTACGCTCATAAAAAGGGACAAAAACTTAAAGCGGTTATTCATTTTAATACTGGACTAAATAGGCTTGGTGTAAATGAAGATGAATTAGATAATTTTTATAATACTGGGTTAGATATTATTTTAGTAATGAGTCACTTATCTTGTGCAGAAGATTTACAAAGCCCGGCAAATAACGAGCAATTATCAAAATTTATTAAATTAGTTGCTAATTTTCCACATAGTAAAAGAAGCCTGGCTAATTCTAGTGCTATTTTTCTTGGCAAAGAATATCATTTTGATATAGTAAGACCTGGGGCAGCTATTTATGGTATTAACCCAACACCATATCTTGAAAATTGCCCTATTAAAAATCCTCTAAAATTAACTGCTCCTATAATTAGTATAAAACAACTAAATAAAGGAGATTATGTTGGTTATAATAGAACCTATATGGCAAAAAAAGACATGAAAATCGCAACCTTACCTTTTGGTTATGCTGATGGTTATCCTAGAGTTTTAAGTAATAAGGGAGCAGTTTTCATAAATAACAATAAGGCTGAAATTATAGGCAGAATTTCAATGGATTTAGTGAATATCGATGTTAGCAATATTCCTGAAAATGATTTATTCTTAGGGCAAGAAGTTGAAATTATAAGTAACCAAATCACCCCAGATGATATTGCTAAACTCACTGATACTAATGCTTATGAAATATTAACGATGTTTGATGGTGCAAGACATAAAATAAATTATGTATAATTAAATAGGGAAAATATAATGAAAAAAAATACAAAATTAGTATGTATTGATTTTGATCTTACAATGACTAAAATCCACATCCATAATATGATGGTAAACAAAAAATTACCGCCTAAATATAAAAATAATCCTATTTTAATAAATGGAAAAAAAATCAAGACTGAAGACCCAAACGATAAAGCGCAATATGAATTAAAGAAGCTTAAAACTTTATTAGACGATGATTTTTTACGAAATAGTAAGAATCAAAAATTCTTTTTTAATCAATTAATCAAAAGCGAGATTAAAATTGCTATAGTATCCCATACAGCTTACCCTGAGGTAATTGACATAGCCTTGGATGAGTTAGGTTTAGATAAAGAGAAAATTTTAGTCATATCTGGTATAAACAAAAAAAATAAAAATGAACATATAAAGAAAGCTCTAGAATATTATAAAATTGATGATATTGAAAAACAAAATGTTCTACTTATAGATGATGATATCAATAACCTTAAAGCGGCTAAAGCATTAGGATATAGTGCCCAAACTCTCCCTTTTCATCTATTTCCATTTCTAAAGTTATCATATGCCATACCAACAAAGCCACAAGATAGCTTAGATAATATCTTAGAAAATTTAGAAATTAGCAATATTAATGACGAAATCAATGAAGATATCTTGCTAAAAGGTGAAAATAATGACGACAATACTCAAGAAGAATTAAATTAATTATTATGAAAGCAGAAATAGAACATCTAAAGAATAAAATTGAGCAGTCTTTGTCATTGCTCAGGAGGTCTCTTTGACATTGATGTTACCAGAAAAAAATTAACTGAACTTGAAGCAAAATCAGCGGATCCAAATTTGTGGAACAATCAAAAAGAGGCGACTAAAATCTTAAAAGAAAAGAGACTTATTACTAATATAGTTGAATCTTTTGATAAGATAGTAAATGGTTTAGATTCAAACCTTGAATTATCAGAAATGGCTGAACAGGAAGAAGATGAGGAGATGCTAATCCAAATAGAATCTGAACTTAAAGAAATTGCTAAAATAGCTACAAAATTTGAAACTGAATGTCTTTTTTCTGGTGAAGTTGATAGTAATGATTGTTTCTTAGAAATTAATGCTGGCGCAGGTGGCACTGAAAGTCATGATTGGGCTTTAATGATGATGCGTATGTATATGAGATTTGCAGAACGGCTTGGTTTTAAACCAGAAATAGTGAACATTATTGCTGGCGAAGAAGCTGGTATCAAATCATGCTGCATAAAAATTAAAGGAGATATGGCATATGGTTGGTTCAGAACAGAATCCGGTGTGCATAGGCTTGTGCGTATATCACCATTTAATGCAGCTGGTAAGAGAATGACTAGTTTTGCATCATGCTGGGTTTATCCAGAAATTGACGATAATATTGACATAAATGTTGAAGATAAAGATTTACGTATTGATACTTACCGTGCTTCTGGCGCAGGCGGGCAGCATGTTAACACTACGGATTCAGCAGTCAGGATTACTCATATACCAACGAATATTGTAGTACAATGTCAAAATGATCGATCTCAGCATAAGAACAAAGCTGAAGCTATGAAAATGTTAAAAGCTAGATTATATGATTTAGAATTAAAGAAAAAAAATGAATCATTAGAGCAACAAAATGCAGCAAAAACTGAAAATAGCTGGGGACATCAGATTAGGTCATATGTACTACAACCATATCAGCTAATTAAAGATTTAAGAACATCTTACGAGAGTTCAGATTCTGCTGGCGTACTTGATGGTAACTTGGAAAAATTTGTCTCATCTGCTTTGGCTCAAAATGCAATAAAACGTTAAATTTGAATATTTTTATGGAATATATTAACTTGATAATTGGCAATGATCATGCCGGTTTTGACTTAAAAATAGCTATTATAGATTATTGCAAAAATAATTATCAGCAATTAAAAATTATTGATGTTGGTAGCTATTCTTCAGAACAAAGTTGCGATTATCCTGATTATGCACATAAAGTTGCTGCAAAAATTATTCATCATAAAAATTCTTGCGCTATTCTTATTTGCAGCACTGGTATTGGTATGTCAATAGCCGCAAACCGCCATGATATTGCTCGCGCAGCACTTTGCATGAATGAAGATATGGCTATAAAAGCAAGAGAACATAATGATGCTAATATGTTAGTGTTAGGTGCAAAACTCGTTGATATAAATTCAGCATACCAAATATTAGATAAATTTTTAAATACTCCATTTACTGGTGGCAGACATACTAAACGCATTAAAAAAATTAATTTATTTAACTAATTTTTATTAGGCTAAAAAGTCCATCCGTCAAAATTGCTCATAAACTTTGAGCAAGACAAAATCATCCCGTAGACCATATCAAGATTCAATCTAATGCCAAAACCATCTTTTAATGTTTTTACACTTGCTATTCTTGCCATCACTATATTTTTAAGATATTCCGATGCACTTGATTTTCTTGTAGTGAATAATTTATCAAAATTTAATTGTTCGTATAAACTTCCAAAAACTTCATGGATAATGCAGCATTTCATCGATCACAGAAAACCAAAGAATTAATAGAGCCTGTTGGATGTAAAGTTATTTTCTTACCTCCTTCCTTATCCTTAACTGGCGTTAGTAAAAATAAGCAAAGATAATTTTTTAATCAAACCTATTGGTGATTGGGAAGCGGCGATCTTTTTCAAAATTACATTTAGATAACTTAACACCAGGAACTGATTGCACCCTTTTAAATTCACTCATTTTTACTAAATTAATAATTTTATCTATTAATTTATGGTCGAATTTTTGATATAATTGTCTTTTTGTAAAATTAAGCTCAATATAATAATATAATATTTTATCAAGTATAACATATTCTGGCAGAACATCTGAGTCTTTTTGATTCCTTGCAAGCTCAGCTGATGGTGCTTTATTAATAACATTTTCAGGAATTACTCTTGATAGAGAATTACGATATTTAGCAAGGGCAAATATTTGTGATTTGTATAAATCTTTAATTGGGTTAAAAGCACCATTCATATCACCATAAAGTGTTGCATAACCAGTTGCATACTCTGATTTATTACCAGTAGTAATAAGCAATGCATTATTTTTGTTTGCATATGCCATCAATATCGTCCCACGTATCCTAGCCTGTAAATTTTGATATGTTAGATCTTCTTTAATTCTACTTTGCTCTGCATTCAATGATATAATATATGCATTTAAAATAGAACTAATATTAATGATTTCTGATTTTATATTTAATAATTTAGTAATTTCTTGTGCATCCTGTATGCTTTCTTTTGCACTGATTTCTGAAGGTAAAATATACACAGATACATTATCGCTACCTAATGCATCAACGCAAATAGCTGCAACTATTGCAGAATCAATTCCGCCAGATAAACCAAGGATCACTTTTGAAAAACCATTATCATGAACATATGATTTCAAACCCAATTTCACAGCAAGATAAATATCTTCTAACATTGCCTCAGGAGAAAATAGCTCTGTAGCTATTTTTTTTGGTTTTTGGTATGAAGTATTACATAATAATTTATTATCATCGTTCCAGGTAATTATAGCATTATCTTCCTGAAATTTATCGCAAATTACTGAAAGCCTACCATCATAGCAAAAACTATTACCATCAAAGATTATTCCGTCATGAGCATGAGCTTGATTGCAAAAAATAATAGGTAACTTGTTTTCTTTATATCTTTTTACCACTTGATTTAAACGTAAGTCAAATTTACCAATTTCAAAAGGTGATGCGTTTGGCACAAGAAAAATTTTGGCACCTTGAGATTTAAAATTAGCACATATTTCCGGATGCCAGATATCTTCACATATGGGAATAGCTATTTTAGCTCCATTGATATTTATAATATTAGCACTACCGGCTGTAAAATATCTTTGTTCATCAAATATACCATAATTTGGCAATATTGTCTTATATGTTTGACCAATAATTTTACCATTTTGTGCAACAATTACAGCATTATATAGTTTATTCTCAGACTGAATTATAGTAGGTAATATTAAAGCGCAAGAATTAGTAATATCAATTAATTGTTGATTAACTTGATAAATTTTATCAATGAAATCTTGGCTTAAAAATAAATCATCAGCTAAATACCCAGAAGTTATGAGCTCTGGCAATAAACAAATATCACATTGTAACTCTGTTGCTTGTTGATATGACTGATCTATTCGTTTTTTATTACCTACAACATCACCAGATATGGCTTTAATTTGTGCAACAAATATTTTCATTACTTAACTATCAAATGACATAAAATTAATGCTTAGTATAAATAAGATGATGCAAAAATGAAGAAAAATAATATAAAACCCACTGAAACAAATGAAATAGATAATAAGCTTTTATTAGTTAAAATAATTTTTAATTCTTTATCAGACTGAACAAAATACATATATTTTATTACCTTTAAATAATAAAAAGCTGCTATAACGCTTGAAATAACACCAAGTAAAGCTAACATAAATTCACCCTGAGTAATAGCATTATAGAAAATATAATATTTACCAAAAAAACCTGCGAAAGGTGGAATGCCTATCATCGAAAACATCAAAATACTTATAGAAACCGCAATTGTTTTTCGTGTTGCGGCGATATTTTTTAAATCATCAAAATTTACTTCATCGCTCTTATGCCCAAATAGTGCAACTATACAAGCAAAAAAACCAAACACACTAACAGCATAAATAAACATATATAATAAAGCGGAATAAAGACCAAGACCAGAATTAAGAGAGACACCTATCAAAACATATCCAACATTTAATATCGTGCTATAACCCATTAACCTTTTAAGCGAAGATTGCCCAACAGCGCCCAAAGAGCCAATAATAATTGATAAAATAGCTGATATCTTTATTAAATCTACAGATATTTTATCATAAGCTCCAATTATTATAGTAATAAAATGAATTAAAATAATAAGAATTGCCATTTTTTGCGCTGTAGCAAAATAACTCACCGCTGAAATTGGCGCTCCTTCATAAACATCGGGAGTCCAAATATGAAAAGGTGCAGCCGATAATTTAAAAAGCAGCGCAGCTAAAACAAAAATAGCTCCTATTATCAAACCTATCGCCCTGCTTTCTTCGCTTATGGCAAGTCTAACATCAATAAAATAAATACTACCACTAAAACCATATAAAAATGAAATACCAAACAACATCAAGCAGCTAATTAAAGCTCCTAAAATAAAATATTTTAGACCAGCCTCAGAAGATTTTATATTATTATAATTAAAAGCAGTTAACGCATAACCACACAAAGCAGAAAGCTCAATTCCACAAAATAATAGTATAAAATCTCTAGCAGAAATAGCTATAAACAAACCAAGCGTTGATAATAATATCAAGGTAATAAACTCTGACCTCAAATTTTGATCAGTGATTTTTGTTAAACCTTGATACATAACTAGACTCATTATAGTAAAACCCATAATTAAAGCCTTATATAAATAAATTACTGATGAAGTTTCAAATGAATTAGCAAAACTAATTATGGTATAAAATGTTGGATGAAATAATAACCAAATCATCATCCCGATTAAAATATAAATAGTAATATTTACTATTATCCTAACTTTATTTGCCCAAAAAACTGCCAATAGCTGGGCAGATATGACAATCAAAAGGAGAAAAATCTCTGGTAAAATTACCGTAAACTCACTGAACATATTCAACTAAACTATTTAGGTTAAATTATAAATTATGGTAAATTTAAGTTATTCTTTCAAGAACACCTTATTCTCAGACATCTCTTAAATCAAGTATCTAGCTCTACTAAAATATCAACTTAAATCCACTATATCATGCACCATAAATGGTTATAATATTCAACACGGGCCCTTGTAAAATTTTTAAAATTGCTTCTGGAAATATTCCAATATAAATTATCAAAATTACCAAAGGAAACAAGGCCACTTTTTCATAAAAATATATATCATTAAATTTTAAAATTTCCTTGTCCTTAGCAACGCCAAACATTACCTCTTTATAGAGCTTTAACATATAAATTGCGCCAAGCACTACTCCAAAAGCACATATCACTGCAATAATAGGATCAGCTTCATAAATTCCAACTATGCTTAAAAATTCGCCAATAAACCCACTAAGCCCTGGCAAACCAATAGAAGCTAATGTAGCAATCATAAATAAACCAGCGAAAATTGGCATAGTTGAAGCAACCCCGCCATATTTATTTATCTCTTTAGTTTGGTGACGTTCATATAACACCCCCACAATTAAAAATAAAACAGAAGAAATAAGCCCATGGCTAATCATCTGAAATATTGCGCCCATTATGCCTTTTTCTGTCAGGCTAAAAATACCACCAGTAACGAACCCCATATGAGCAATAGAGGAGTAAGCAATCATTTTTTTCATGTCAGTTTGCGCAAGTGCTACTAAAGAAGCATATATTACAGCAAATGCGCTAATTACTAGCATATATGGAGCAAACTCTACAGAAGCAGCAGGAAGCATTGGCAATGAAATACGCAAAAATGCATAACCACCCAATTTAAGCAATATACCAGCAAGCATCACAGAACCAGCAGTAGGTGCCTGAACGTGAGCATCAGGTAACCATGTGTGAAAAGGCGGCATAGGAATTTTTACCGCAAAAGAAGCAAAAGCTAAAATCCATAATATTCTTTGAATTTCTAACGGTAATTCAGGTACTAAATTATTCAAGGCAAGCATATCGAAAGTACCAATATGAGCATAAATATAAATTAGCGCTAAAAGAAACAATACCGAACCAAAAAAAGTATAAAGGAAAAATTTTATAGCCGCATAAATTCTGTTTTCACCACCCCAAATTCCGATAATTAAATACATTGGAATCAATATAATTTCAAAAAAACCATAAAATAATAATAAATTAAGAGCTGAAAAAGCTCCTATACAGAATGATTCAAGCAGTAAGAAACAAACTAGAAACTCTTTAATATATTTTTTAACAGTAAAGAGACTTGCCACTACGCAAATTAAAGTTAAAACTGCAGTTAGAAAGATAAAAAATAAAGATAAACCATCAACTCCTAAGTAATATTCCAGGCCAATAGAGTCAATCCAGCTATATTTCTCTACGAATTGAAAAGACGCGCCCTTGCGCTTAAAGCTAAATAATAAATAAATAGTTGTAATCAAAGTCAGCACAGAGCTTAAAATAGTAACGTAAACGACATATAGTTGCTTACGTCTAGATTTGCTATGGCTGATGAAGAAAATAATATATAAAGCGCTAAAGAGCGGTAATAAAATACTAATTGATAATATAGGCAAATCTAACATATAACTATGAAATTACTATTTTCCAAACAAAAAAGGTTACACATAAAACCATCGATAAAATAATATATAAAACATAATTATATATATAACCTGTCTGGCCCTTACAAATAAACCAACTAAAGATCCTAATCATTTTACTAAAACCATTAGGGCCGAACCTATCAATGATTTTTATATCAAAACAATTAGAACATCTGCTTAATATATTTGTCATCCTGACAAATATTTTGTCATAAATTTCATCAAAAAAATATTTATTATAAAACACCCAATATAATAACTTAAAACTATTAGCTAATTTATTATGTAAATTATTATTATATAATAAACTACCAATCAATATACCAAATATACCTATAATCATAGGTAAGAATTGGATAAATAATGCTACATGTTCTTTTTGCTCTGGTATATTTAGATTAAAAATACTATTATAAAAATAACCAAATGGACTACTAATTGATAAAATATAATAACCAATCATACCAGAAAATAAAGCACCAAAAACCAAAATTATTAAAGGAATATTCATGATTTTAGGAGGTTCCTGCAGATCAGCAAATATCTTTTTTGGCAATTTATTTTCGCCATGAAAAACTAAAATAATAATTTTGAGTGAATAAATTGCTGTCAGCGCAGCAGCTACTACCCCTAAAATAAAAGCAAAATAGCCAAATTCTCCAGCTAAATATGCTGATTCTAAGATTAAGTCTTTTGAATAAAATCCTGCTAGTGGAAAAATGCCAATAATTGCAAGTGAACTAATCCAAAAATTAGCATAAGTAATCGGCATTTTGCTTCTCAAGCCCCCCATCTTAAAAATATTTTGCTCATGGGTTTGATGAATAACACTGCCAGCGGAAAGGAATAACAAAGCCTTAAAAAAACCATGCGTAACAAGATGAAAAATACCGGCCTGATATGCAGATACTCCGCAAGCAAAAAACATATATCCAAGCTGACTACATGTAGAATAAGCAATGATTTTTTTAATATCAACTTGGGTGATTGCTATGGTTGCAGCAAATAAGCAAGTTGTAGCACCAATAATAGTAATAAAAGCTAAAATATTAGGGCTATATTCAAACATAAAAGAACAGCGCGCAATTAAAAATACTCCGGCTGTAACCATTGTTGCTGCATGAATTAAAGCTGAAACAGGTGTTGGGCCTTCCATTGCATCAGGAAGCCACACATGCATTCCTATTTGAGCTGATTTTCCCATACAGCCAACAAATAACATAAAGCAGATAACGTCAAGTACAGCAAAATTATAACCCAAAATGGTTATAGTCATAACAGCTAAATCTTGACTCTGTAAAAATACATCAATAAATTCAATGCTAGATGCATAAATCAACATTAATATTATGCCAATAATAAAAGCAAAATCCCCGATTCTGTTAACTATAAAAGCCTTAATTGCTGCTTTATTTGCCGTTTCCTTTTCATAATAATAACCAATTAATAAATAAGAGCATAAACCCACCCCCTCCCAACCAAAAAACAATTGCAGGAAATTATCAGCTGAAACTAAAGCTAGCATAAAAAATGTAAATAAAGAAAGATAAGATAAAAATTTTGGTAAATTTTTATCTTCAGACATATAGCCAAGTGAATATAAATGAACTATAGTAGATACAGTCGTAACAAGTACAAACATTATAGCAGTTAGTTGATCAAAATAAATAGACCAATTCACTGATATTGAATCTAAATTAAGCCATTTTGTCAATATGACATGAATAACCGTGCCATCAATGCCAGCAACGACAAATAAATAAACCGCGCAAAAGGCTGAAATAACAATGGCAGAGCCAGCTATAAAAGAAGCTGTACTATTAGCTAATTTTTTACAAAAAATACCATTAAATATGCTAGAAATTAGCGGCAAAAAAATTATTAATTTAGCTATAAAATGTGTCATTTTTTTCAGCTTTTAATTAAATTAAAATTCCAGGCAGTGTTTAACCCTTCATTTGGTTAATATCTTCTATTTCAATAGAATCACGATTACGAAAATATAACACTAAAATTGCCAAACCTATAGAAATTTCAGCAGCAGCAATTGATAAAATTATCAAGCTAAATATTTGTCCAACAATATCTTTTAAATAGACAGAAAAAGCAATAAAATTTAAATTAACAGCAAGCAACATTAGCTCTATTGACATCAGGATAGTAATCACACTTTTACGATTCATAAATAATCCAACTGTGCCAATTGAGAAAAGCAAAGCAGCTAAAATTAAATAATGGTGTAGGGCAATTTCAGTAAAATTAATCATCATATTTCAAATTATCCAGTCCAGATTTTCCAGTATTTTTGGCTAAAAACATACTATTTTTTTTATTTTTTAATAATTGCTCAGCTGGTTTTTGTTTTTTTACGCCAGTTCGAACACGCATAGTAAGTGTTATGCTTGCAACCATAGCAGCAAATAATATTATACCTGCAGTTTGGAAAGGCAGAATAAAATCTGTATATAGAAATCTACCAATTGCATGAGAATTAGAGATTTCAGCTGGTAATCTAAAAATAAAATGAGTCTCTGATGCTGAAATATTTTGTGAGCTTAAGAAAATAACAGCTACAAGGTCAATAAACAAAAATACTGCAATTGAAAATGCTAAACCGAGCTTAGCACTAAAAAAATTTTTTATCTCTGAGGCTTTGACATTTAGCATCATTACAACAAATAAAAATAATACCGCAACAGCACCAACATATATTATGATAAGCATCATCGCTAAAAATTCAGCTCCTGTAAGCATCACAATACCAGCACTGTTACAAAAAGCTAAAATTAACCATAATACTGCATGTACGGGGTTACGACTAGTAATCACCATAATACTGCTAAAGATTAAAATTGATGCAAAAAGGTAGAAAAATATTGCCATATTATTTTATATTCCCTCATCTATAAGGATAATCATCTTTTAGTTTTTTTGCTAATTCTTGCTCCCACATTTCACCATTTTGGAGCAATTTTTCTTTATCATATATCAATTCTTCATGAGTTTCCGTAGCAAATTCAAAATTTGGCCCCTCAACTATAGCATCAACTGGGCATGATTCTTGACACATACCGCAATAAATGCATTTTGTCATATCAATATCATATCTTGTGGTGCGCCTACTGCCATCTTCTCGTTCCTCAGCTTCAATTATTATTGCTTGTGCTGGACATATTGCCTCACATAATTTGCAAGCAATGCATCGCTCTTCACCATTTTCATAACGTCTTAAAGCATGTTCTCCTTTAAAGCGTGGACTAACAGGAGTTTTTTCAAATGGATAATCAATAGTTACTTTTGGCTTGAACAAATATTTCAAAGTTAAAGCCATGCCACATAAAATTTCGTATAAGGCAAAAGATTTAAGGTAATTAATCATTTCGAATTCTAAGTTCAAATTTTATGCTATAAACACAATATCTAACAATCTATAGAACCTATGATACAAGATTTCAATCAAATTGTTAACTAGCTAAGTATATTTTAGCGTAAAAAACTATCGATGCTAGTATATTTTGAATTTTATGATAAAGTTATTTTGAATTAACATCCTTGAAGTTATTGGAAAATAAGCTAGATGCAAAAAATAATTTTCAACAAAAATACTGATAAAGTTACCATTGTTGCTCCTGCATCTGGTTGCAAAAACTTTAAACAAAATTTAATCACAGGAGTCAAAATTTTAGAAAAAATTGGTTTCAGATCTGTTTATAATCAAGATATCTGTATTGGTGATAAATTAAATTATTTTGCTGCGCCAAGAAATCAGAGAATTAATGACTTGAAAAATGCGCTGTTAGACCCTGAAACTAAAATTATTTGGGCGTTTCGCGGTGGTTACGGTTCAGCTGGAATAGTGGATGAGTTAATTAATATCAAACCTATTGGTGATAAAATATTAATTGGTTTTAGTGATATTACAGCGCTGCATGCATTATTTCATAAAATATTTAAGCTACCATCGATCCATAGTTCGGTTTTAAATTCGCTTACCGATCTTCAACAATCAATGTTAGAGCCAATATTGCAAGTGATCTCTGGTCAAACTCAAACTTTTAGCTTAATACCAGTTAACAAATGTGCACAAAAAAAAACATCAATAATAGGCAAAATAATTGGTGGTAATTTACGAGTATTAACTAGTATTGTTGGCAGTAAAATCGAATATAATTTTAAAGGGAAAATTGTTTTTTTGGAAGAAATAGATGAAATAGTGCGTAGAATTGACTCTGATTTAACACAAATTTATAGATCCAAAAACAGCTATTTTAAAGAGATGAAAGCATTAATCTTTGGTGATTTTATTAATTGCCCTCTTTTTGATGAAACATTACAATATTTTATTCATGAAATTTGGCCAAAAAATATACCTATTTATCAAGTTGAATCTATTGGTCATGGTGGAAAAAATTATCCTATAACTATCAGCGCTGAAGCAAAAATTATAGACAATATTTTAACAATAAAAAGCCCTTTCGGATTAATTTAATATGATCATAAAAATTGCGACCAGAAAAAGTAAATTAGCTTTAATACAGACTGATTTGGTAATAGCTGAAATAAAAAAGCATTTTCCTAAAATAAGCTGTGAAATTATCCCAATTACTACTAGCGGTGATAAAATAATTAATAAAAATTTATATGATATTGGTGGTAAAGCGCTCTTCTTAAAAGAATTAGAAGCCGAATTAATTGCCGGCACAGTTGATATTGCTGTGCACTCACTAAAAGATGTACCAGGGATTTTACCACCAGAGCTTGAAATATCTGCAGTGTTAAAGCGTGAAGATCCAAGAGATTGCTTAGTATCTTACAAATATAATAGCATAAAATCTTTACCCAAAAATGTTATAATTGGTTCTTCATCTGTAAGGCGTAAAGTATTATTAACGCAAATGAATCCTGATTTACAAGTAAAAATGTGCCGAGGTAATATACAAAATAGATTAGCAAAATTAGAAAAAAAAGAATTTGATGCTATTATCTTGGCCTGCGCTGGGCTCAAAAGACTCAAAATATTTGATCGCAAATTTTGTCACCCTATTAATGTTAATGATATGCTACCGCCGGCAGGTCAAGGAATTATAGCAGTACAAAGTAGAACCCAAGATAAAAAGATAAAGCAAGTTTGTCAGCAGATTAATCATATACCTACTTGGAGATTAACAATAGCAGAAAGGGATTTTTTAGCACATTTTAATGCAAATTGTGATACGCCCATTTCAGCTCATGCAAATTATAGTGATGAATCTTATATTGAAGCAAAATATATGTATGGTGATTATGACGGTAGTTTTATAAATTATTGTACGGTAATAGGAAAAATTAATGATGAAAAAAATATTGCACTTACAGCTTTCAAAAAATTAAAAAAGGAATTGATAAATAAGTATAGATAAAATATCTTTAAAGAAAGGCAAGATTAAGAGAATTTTCAATCATAAATGGCAAAGCACATTGAACAACGTTACAGTATAAAATCTTATGCACAAATGTCTATGACGCCTACAGCAAATACAGAATATCACCTCAGCACTTCAAAATCCGAAACTTCTCTTGTGGAAAGAAAAATTCTCTGATTCGCTATTATCTCGCTCGCTTTAACAGGCGAACTAAGTGATATTCTAAGGCTTTCGATATGATAGAAAATTCTCTCATCTTACTTATTCCTTAAAGATATTCTATCTATATTTCTTTAGCAATGCCTTAAGTCGTTAATACTAAGTAATTGCAAAAATTATACAAAAATCTAATACTCTTAATAAAATTATATCCGCTTATATAATTAAAAATATAACCAGTTGTTATTTGTTAACTAATTTAGGTTGTGTATCAAAATTTAACCTAAAAATGTTGCTAAAATCACATTATTAAATAATTTTTTAATTCTTATATAGTAATCATAATACATAAAGCTTCATAACTTATGTTAGGCTGACCTTGTGATTTTACTTACATAATTAAAGGAGGGGTTAATGATTTCCATTTTTAATGTTTCAGTTAGATTGACGAGTATTTTACTAATAATTTTATTTCTACCTGTTATAACTTATGCCAATTACACAATAACACCTGTAAAAATTTATATAAAGCCAGGTAGCATGATGTCCTCTCTGACTGTTAAGAATAATAATGATATGCCACGTTATTTTCAGGTAAGAATTTATGCTGTTGATAGCTCCGGAAAAGACATTGAAACAAAAGATGTGATTTCTTCTCCTTCGATGTTTAAATCAAAGGCAAGAAAAAACCAAATTGTTAGAATTGCTGTAAAAAATCCAGATATTGCTTTTAAACAGCAAAAATATGTAATGTCTATTAAAGAGCTTCCACATGGCGAAGTAGAAAATAATACAGTAAAATTCGTAACAGATTTTAGAGTACCAATATTTTTAGGTGAAGAATATGACTTACAACCGTAATAATAAATTTAATTAAGAGGCATTATGAATAGTTTAATATGTAAATGTTATAAATTAACAGTTTTAGCTTCGGTATTTTTTATAATTATCGCATGCCATAGCGTAGCTAGCGCTAAATCGGACACGACTTTTCAAGTAAATGCTGAAGTAGTGGCCTCTTGTACTGTAACTGCAACAAATCTTAGTTTTGGTAGTTATACTTTAAGCCAGCTTGACGCAACGTCAACTATTACTACGACATGTACTAGTGGAGCAGATGTTAAAATAGGTTTAAATGCTGGTACTGGTAGCAGCGCAACTGTAAAGGCGCGTAAAATGACATCAAGTGGTAATACTTTGGAATATGGTTTGTATCAAGATTCAGGTAGGTCAACTAACTGGGGGAATACTCCTGGAACTGATACAAAAGATATAAAAGGCACCGGAGAAGCGCAGGTTTTTACTGTATATGGTAGAATCCCTGCAAATCAGTCATCGCCAATTGGTACATATACAGATACTATTACTGTAACTGTGAATTTTTCATAAATTACCAGGCGTATCAATTTTATTTATATAACGATAAGTTGAGTTTATTTCGGAGTATGGTTTTGAGAATAAAAATTTTTTCTTTAATTCTCTATTTTTTGGTAGGTTTTTTTTTATACTAAGAATATCATACTGCCTTGCAGTTGAAAATAATCACTCTGTCCAAAATGATTCTGCATTTAAAATTAACAGA
Organism: uncultured Rickettsiaceae bacterium; assembly: GCA_964352655.1. GTDB lineage: Bacteria > Pseudomonadota > Alphaproteobacteria > Rickettsiales > Rickettsiaceae > Megaera. The sequence continues at coordinate 9,822 of CAYGSI010000006.1, read as the reverse complement.
AACGAAAAAGGTTTTGAAGAATTAATACTTGCTCTGAAGATAAATTATGTTGAAACTAATATAATTATTACTGCCCTTAAAACTGATAATAATAATATTTTATTAGAATATTCTGATATTCTTGAATTTGGCGCTCAAGAGAAATATTTAAGTCAAGCAAAAGCAACTATTGACTCTATTGATTATGTAAATTTATCTAAATTACCTGACATATTTTATGAAATTGATAATGAGAATTTGATCTTAACGATTAATTTTCCAGCTTACGCAATGCCCAAACAAAATATTAGTGTATGGCAACAAGACAGTTTTAAAGGTAGGAAAGCAAAATCTATTAACGCTTTTATATTTAATTATGATTTTACCGCAACAAGTGAAAGAGATCGTCGTCACTTAGCTGGTATCCAAGATTTTAAATATGCTTATGATGATTACATTTTTGCCCAATCTGTTTTTTTAAGATATGAATTTTATGGTAAAAATAATTTTAGCAAAATTAGGTTGGACACAAACGTAACCCATGAAGATGAAAACAAAATGGTAAAATGGCGTATAGGCGATAGTATTAGCAGCGGAGCTTCTTGGTCAAGTAGCACTAGATTTGGTGGTTTTCAATATACAACAGATTTTTCTTTAAACCCTAATTTGATTACTTATCCTTTAATTAGTTTTGATGGAAGAGCTGATTTACCAACTACTTTAGATGTTTACGCTAATTCTAACCTTATCTATAAAACAGAATTGCAAACTGGAGATTTTAATATGGAGAATTTACCGGTTGCAGCTGGTAAAGGTTCTGTGGAAATTAAACAACAAGATATTACCGGTAAAATAAAAACTATTAGAATACCCTATTATAGTGCTCCGTCATTGTTAAAAGAAGGGTTAAGTGATTATTCAGTTGAAATTGGTAGTCAACGTCAAAATTATGGCTCCTTAAATAATCAATATAGATATTTAATTACTAGTTTTGATTACAATAAAGGTGTGAGTAGTAAATGGACTACAGGATTTCATTTTGAATCAATGAAAGACTCTTTTGCTACTGGTGTGAGTAATTTATATAAAATTGGTAATTATGGAGTTATTTCGTTAGACCTTGCAACTAGCGGACCAAAATTAGCTAATGCACAAAAATTCATCTTAGGGTATACGTTTCAATCGAGCAAATTTGGTTTTAGCGCGCAACAGACTTTAACAGGCAGAAAATTTGTTAATGTTTTTGATTTAAGCACTAGCGGCGTTAGAAATGCAACTCAAGGATCGATAAGTTATGCGCTAAATGATACTAGTAGCATAGGTTTAAGCTATCTAAAAGTTAGTTCTATATCACAAGAAGAAAAAAATACTACAGAAATGTTGATGGCAAATTATCAAACTAGTGTAACCAAAAATTCTTCCCTTGGTATTTCAGTTGGTGCTGATATGAAAGATAGAAAAAATATCTTCGCTTCTTTGTCTTTTGGCATAAATTTAGGTCGCACTTATATTAGCTCAAATATTTATAAAGATAAGGAATCCTTCGGTAAATATATGAGTATTTCTTCTAATGGTAAAAATATTGACGATATAAATTATCGAGTGAACATGTCATATGATGAGGATTATGGTTATGACATGCAATTTGAAAAAAGTTTTTTCGATAAAACAGACGCTACGCTTTATTTATTTGATTATGGTGATTATCCAATCAGACAATTATCTCTTGTAGGTTCTGTGGCTGCAACTCCTAAAGGTATTTTTGCGTCAAAAATTATCAATGACGGTTTTGCTGTAACCAAAGTTGCAGATTATGAAAATATAGATATTTATCATAATAATAAACTTATTACTAAAACTGATAAAAATGGCGTAGCTTTTATCCCAGATATACCATCTTATATAAATTCAAAAATTACAATTGATGAGGGTACCTTACCACTTAGTGCAAGCTTTGCTGACAATATATTTATTGTAAATCCTCGAAAACATTCTGGTATTTATGCAGAGTTTGATATCACAAGAGTAAAGATAGTAGAAATGACTTTGGTCAATAATGTGGGGGAGTTATTAACTCCTGACCATGATGTAATAATTGAAGATATTGAAGAGGAGTTATTTACGGGATATGACGGAAAATTATATATTCCTGATCTTGGTAATTTAACTAAAATTAAGGGAGAAGCTTGTAAGGGCGATGAATGTTGCTATTTCAATGTTGTTGTTAATGATACTGAAGATGATGAAATTTTAGATTTAGGTAAACAAATATGCGAATAAAACCTATTATAATGTTTTTTGCGTTAATATATTTCGGTGAAGTATTTGCAGGTGCTCAAACTAGCATCACAGTGACTGCGCAAGTTGATAAATTTTGTTCAGCTGAATCAACGCCTTTTACTTTTATTGATGATAATAATGAATTAATAGCACAAGCTTCGGTAACAGTTACTTGCACTGCTGGAACAGTATTTTTTCTTAGCATTAATCAAGATAATGCAATTCTTAAAAATACGTCAGATGATACGATAAAATATTTGGTTTATTTAGATGCAAATAGATCGCAAAATTTAGGTAATGGTTTGCACCAAAATACTATATCTGGAGTAGGGACCGGCAAGCCTCAAACAATTAACTTATATGCGGTAATAAAAAATTCATTTTTACAAGATAAAGGGGTTTATAAGGGTAACTTAAGTATTAATTTGAGCTTTTAATTATGCGATTTTTAGACATATTTCTATATTTAATTATATCCCTAATATGGTTACATGACTCTTATGCCATTTTTAAAATAGAACCAACTAAAATTAACATCAATTTACAAGATAAAATGAAGAAAATAAAAATAATTAATGGGCTAGAAGAGACTTTATTCTCACTGGAAATAATAGATAAAAAAACTTCTTTTGTAACTAAAGATTTTAGTATAAAACCGCAAATTTTTACTATAAAGCCAAATGAAAATAAAATTATAAGAATTATAACAAAGAAAAATGTTAATTACGTTGGTAAAAATTATTTACTTCATATAAAATCTGATGATGATCTTACAATAGATGATAGAAATCCAAGTTATACAGTGCCTATCAATATTGTTAAAGAAAAGGATTCTCAAGACAAAAAAGAGAGTATATCTGTGATTAACAACTCACAAATGGATGTGCCACCAGGGTTAACTCAAATTAAGATTAACGTTCCGGTACGTGCTGTGATATATTAATTTTTAGATTATTTATGCTATTATTTTATGGGTTTTTAATATGTTAAAGTTAATAAATATACTCTTGCCTTTTAGATATATGGGACGGCATACTATAGTTTTTTTACAAAAATTAGGTGCTTTATTTATTTTTACAAGCAAAATTATTGCTAGATTTTTTAGGAGACCTTTTTATTTTAGTTTAATTTTTAGGCAATTTATTTCTATAGGATATTTTTCACTTCCCGTGGTTGCAATGACAGCCTTCTTTTCTGGCGCGGTTTTGGCGTTACAAAGTTATAATGGTTTTGCAAGATTTTCTGCTGAAAATTCGATAGCTACTGTAGTTGTGCTTTCAATAACAAGGGAACTTGGTCCGGTTCTTGCCGGTTTAATGGTAGCAGGTAGAGTAGGAGCATCAATTGCAGCTGAAATTGGCACAATGAAGGTTACTGAACAAATTGATGCATTATTTACTCTATCTACTGACCCAATAAAATACCTCGTAGTGCCAAGAGTTATAGCTTCAGTGATTAGTTTACCTTGTCTTGTATTTGTCGGTAATATAATTGGTGTTATGGGTGGTTACTTAGTGAGCGTTTATAAGCTTGATTTTAATAGTACTAATTATATTATCAGTACTGTTGAATATCTTGAATTTATAGATATTCTTTCTGGGTTAGTAAAAGCTGCAATTTTTGGTTTTATAATAGCTGTAATGAGTTGCTATCATGGGTATTATTCTGATAAGGGGGCAAGAGGTGTGGGGCTTGCCACCACTAATGCTGTAGTTTCTTCTTCTATTTTAATTTTATTTAGTAACTATTTGATAACAGAATTATTTTTTAGTTGATATTTAAGTTATGAAATTATTTTTAATGCGTCATGCTGAGGCAGAAATTAATCACGATAAAATCGATGCGCAAAGGTGCCTGACAGCTCATGGTAAAAGTCAGGCTATAAATGTTGGCCAATTTTTAAAGGAAAAATATCAAATTGATAAAATGTTAGTTTCTTCGGCAAAACGTACAACAGAAACTTTTGAGTGTATGCAAGATATAATAAAATGTAAAAAATATGAATTTTTGTCAGAGTTATATAATCCCAATACACAAACAATACTAAATATTATTGCTAAGCAACCTAATGAATACAAAAATCTTCTGGTTATTTCTCATAATCCTTCTATATTTAAAGCTGGTTTAAAGTTGTTAAATGTAAATTCTCCAGCATATGATATCTTACTTGAGCGCGCTATGCCCCCTGCTAATATTATCATTTTAGATTTTGAAGCTATGAATAATTGGAGCAAATTATCCAGCCATGATTCTGTGCGTTTATTGTGGAGTGTTGGAATGGTAAAAATATAATTTTTGCTATTTTTATGACTTTCTTCTTAATGATTATAAATTTATATTTTTATGAAAATAGTTGGTCGAATACCGCCAATACTTATATATATGGTAGTGTCTTTATCGACATTATCAGAAACAATATATTCAGCGGCTTTACCAAACGTAGCTGAAAGTTTAAATACAACCGGTGGATTAGTACAATTTTCCACTACTATTTATTATTTTGGTTTTGCTTTTGGTATATTTACACTAGGTAGAATTTCTGATCTTTTTGGTCGAAGACCGGTAGTGTTGTTTGGTATAGCATTTTATGCTATTTGTTCGTTATTATTAAGTCTTGCTCCCGGCATTGAAGTTTTTATTATTTTAAGATTTTTGCAAGCATATGGTGCCAGTGTTGGTTCAGTTGTCGGTCAAGCTATGACAAGAGATTCCTACAAAGGCTGGGAACTCTCTTATATGTATGCAAGCGTTTCAATGATTATGGCCATAGTGCCATCCATTGGTTCTGCAATTGGTGGTTATATAATTGAATATTCAAATTGGCATTATGTTTTTAGGTTTTTAACTATCTTGTCATCTTGTTGTTTTTTAATTTATATTAAGTTTTTACCAGAAACTAATGCTTATATAGGGGTTGCGCGTAATAATAGATTCTTTACTGTTTTGAAGGTAGTATTACAAGATAAGGTTTTACTAAGTTACGCTTTTATCGTTGGTGTTTTTAATGGGATTGCTTTTGGTTTTTACATTCAAGCTCCATTTATTTTTATTGATAATTTAAAAATGCATCCGGCAGATTATGGTAAGTTATTTTTAGTTCTTACTATATCAAATCTATTAGGTAGTCTAGCTAGTAGAAGGTTAATTACAAAATTTGTTAGTATATTTAAAATAAAAATTATAGGTTTTATTTTGAGTTTAACTGGTTGCATTGCATTATTTATGGCAGCATTCATTATTGATGATAATAAATCGCTTAATATGTCTATTATATTAATTTTTATACCGATGGCTATTCATTTGATGGGGCACAGTTTTATCGTACCTATGTTACTGCGCAGTGCATTAGAGGATTATGTTAAAGTCAAAGGTAGTGCTGGGGCTATATTTGGCGCTCTTTATTACATTATGACGTCATTGGTAATTTTTATTATTTCATCATTACATAGTGAAACCATAAATAATTTTTCCATATTATTTTTAATATTGCTTATTTTATGTATCGGGTTATTTTATATGACTATAAGATGGCGAAAGCTGATGCATAAACCTGAATTTTCATGATACATTTACTTGAATAATTTTTGCTTTCAGACCGCATGTTTTATTTGATCTAAACACTAGTATGTTATACTGAGTTTGACAAAAGACATTAAATTGCATAATATTTTAGAATAATTTTTGGGGAATTAAATGGATTCTAACCAGTCATATCTCTTAAAGGACAGAAGATTTTTACCTATTTTTATAGTACAATCTTGTGGTGCTTTGAATGATAGCATTTTAAAAAATGCATTAATAATTTTGGTGACTTTTAAGTTGGCATTAACTGTTGATACCGCACCTTATATTTTGGTGATGCTTGCTAATGTATTATTTATTACACCGTTCATTCTTTTTGCTAGTTTAGCTGGGCAAATTGCTGATAGATATGAAAGAACAATTCTTGTTAAGATTATCAAATTCATTGAAATTATTATAGCGCTAATATCGGCCTATGGATTTTATTATAATAATCTGATAATTCTTTTTAGCGCTCTAACTTTAATGGGTATACATTCGACATTTTTTGGTCCTATAAAATATAGTGTATTACCAGATCAACTTAAGAAAAATGAGTTAATGGGGGCTAATGGTTATGTAGAGGCGGCGACATTTATTGCCATATTGCTTGGTACTATTATAGGTAGCTTTTATAATTTTAGTGGAATTGCAATAGTAGTTTTAATCCTCATAGTTTCTTTAACTGGTTTTGTTGCCAGTTTTTTTATGCCAGAATCTGGAAATGCAAATGAAAATATTGTAATTAATCCAAATATTATTGCTGAGACTGTTACTATATTAAAATATGCTTATTCTAAAAATCAAGTATATTTAGCTATTTTAGGTATATCTTGGTTTTGGCTTTTGGGCGCAATAATTATTGCTCAGATACCGCTTTTGACAAGAAAGACATTTGGTGCAGATGAAAGTGTAGCAACGTTATTTTTAACAGTTTTTTCTGTTGGCGTTGGTGTTGGTTCATTTTTGTGCAACAAAGTATTTGGTAATAATATTACTACGAAATATGTGTTTATTTCTGCTTTATGTATTAGTATTTTTGGTATAGATTTATTTTTTGCTGCAAGAATTGCTGAAATTAGTTATGAGCCAGAACAGCTTAAAAATGTATTTCAATTTTTTTCTAAAGCAACTTATATAAGAATATTAATAGATTTGTTTTTAATAGCAGTATTTGGCGGGCTCTATGTGGTGCCGTTATTTGCTGTGATGCAATATTTTACTTCAGCGCCTTATAGAAGTAGAGTAATTGCGGCAAATAATCTTGTAAATGCTATTTTTATGGCTGCATCTGCAATTATTTTATCTTTGCTTTTATATGTAGGTTTTTCTATACCATCAATAATTTTAATTATTAGTATCACTAATTTTGTTGCTGCGCTGCATATTTATAAATTAATTCCAAATAGCAAAATAGTTCCTTTGAAACTTTGGCGCCTTGTATTTAGAGCAATTTTTGAGTTGCTTTATGACATCAAAATTAAAGGGTTAGAAAATTATAGTAAGGCTGGAAAAAGAAGTGTTGTGATTGCAAATCATTTATCTTACATAGATCCTTTGATTATTGGCTGCTACGTTCCGGAAGAGAATGTTAAATTTGCTATTAACCTTACTATAGCAAAGGAATGGTGGGTTAAACCATTTTTAAAAATTGCCAAAACATTTCCGATTGAACCAAACAATCCAATGGCAATTAAGAGTTTAATTGAAGAGGTTAAAAAAGATAGAAAAATTGCAATTTTTCCGGAAGGCAGAATTAGTACAACAGGTTCTCTTATGAAAGTATATGAAGGCCCGGGAATGATAGCAGATAAAGCAAAGGCTACTGTGCTTCCTATAAGAGTTGATGGCACACAATTTACTTTATTTTCTAAAACACGTAAAGTAATGAACGGTAAATTTAGACTTAGACGTAAAATTACTATTACTATATTACCTCCTGTGATTGTTAATCCACCAGAACATTTAGATCATAGAGCGCGTAGGAAATATAATGGTCAGGCTCTTTATGAGATTATGACTAATATGATATTTGAAAGTTCTGATTATAAACAAACATTGTTTCAGTCATTAATTAGCTCTGCCAAATTATTTGGTATGAATTCTAAAATTTTGCAAGATGTTGATAATCAAACTTTGACCTATAGAAGTTTAATTTTAAAATCCTTTTTAATTGGTGAGTTGATTAGCAAAAACAATAAAGCAAAGGATGCTGTTGGTTTAATGTTACCAAATATGGTAGGTAGTGCTGTTGTATTTTTTGGTATGCAATCTTTCGGTATGGTGCCAGCAATGATTAATTTTACTTCTGGTGCTAATAATATTATTTCTTCTTGCCGAACTGCGAATGTAAGAAAAATTTATACTTCAAGAAAATTTATAGAACAAGCTGCTTTAGAAGATGTAGTTAAAATAGTCGGAGAAAGTGGTATAGCTATTATTTACTTAGAAAATATGCGTAAAAAAATATCATTAATGCTAAAATTAAAAGCATTTGTTGCAAGTTTTTTCCCTCAATCATATTATTATTATAATTGTGCTTCACAAAATGATAAAGATCCCGCTGTTATATTATTTACTTCGGGTACGGAGGGAAAGCCGAAGGCTGTGGTATTATCTCATAGAAACATACAGGCAAATAAGTGTCAAACCTTAGCTATTATTGATTTTAATCCTTATGATTTAGCTTTTAATGCGTTACCTTTATTTCATAGCTTTGGTTTAACAGCAACTATGATCATGCTATTAAGCGGTGTTAAAGTTTTCTTTTATCCATCGCCATTACATTATCGTATTATTCCAGAACTTATTTATGATATTGGTGCTACTATAATGTTTGGTACTAATAGTTTTTTAACGGCTTATGCTGAGTCTGCTCATCCTTATGATTTTTATTCTATGAGATATGTTGTTTCTGGTGCTGAAAAACTTAAGGATAAAACAAGGGAGATGTGGTTAAATAAGTTTGGTATTAGAATATTAGAAGGTTACGGAGTTACTGAAACATCACCAGTAATTTCTATTAATACTCCGATGTATTATAAGGCTGGTAGTGTAGGTAAATTATTGCCAAAAATTAAATATTACATAAAAAAAGTAGACTCGATTAAAAATGGTGGCAGACTTTGTGTAAAAGGCCCAAATATCATGCTTGGATATATGAAACCTGAAAAACCAGGGATAGTTGAAAAAACTTTTACAGAAGGTTTAGGCAAGGGGTGGTATGACACAGGAGATATTGTAGATATAGATTCTGAAGGTTATATGACTATTTTAGGGCGCATTAAGAGATTTGCTAAAATAGCTGGTGAAATGGTATCTCTTGCTGCTGTAGAAGAACTAGTTGCTAAAATTGACGATGAAAATTCTCATTTTGCAACTATAATTCAAGATGAAAAAAAGGGAGAGCAAATAATATTATTTACTACGAATGATTTAATTAAAAGGGGCGATATCACGAAGCAGGTTAGGGAGGCTAAGTTATCTGAATTATATATCCCTAAAGCTGTCATATATATCAAAGAAATACCTATGCTCTCTAGTGGTAAAGTTGACCATTTGAAAATGAAAGAACTTGCCGAAGAAAAGTTCACATAACAGCTTATAATGGACCCCAAAAACTAATCCCCAAAAGCGTACGTCGCTTTGAAGGTTTAGTAATGCTAAGAAGTCCATCCGTCAAAATTGCTTAAAGTTTATGAGCAATTTTGACGGATGGACTATTTAAAACAAGCTTTTTCCATTCATGAATTGCTGTTTTTGATACTTGATATTTTGAAATAATTTCAGCTATCGTTAAATCTCCTTTGATTGCCTTCATCGCTACTTTAAATTTGAATTCCTTACTAAATGTTCTTTGCATTCCCTCGCTCCTTTTTTAATGTTTATATCACTAAAAATCTCCGCCAGCAACTTGGTCCTATTTTGGGGGCATTACGAATAATATTAGGTAACGTATAAAAACTTGTGTAAAATTAAACTATAGGGTAAGCTAGTATAGCA
>CAYGSI010000005.1:17191-57875 GCA_964352655.1 uncultured Rickettsiaceae bacterium | reverse complement strand
TGCGGGGGCTGGATTTGAACCAACGACCTTCAGGTTATGAGCCTGACGAGCTACCTAGCTGCTCCACCCCGCGTCAATAATATTTACAACATGTTTGTAAATAGCAATATGATTTGCATCATAGCTTATTTGTTAAAATAGCGCAAGTAACTTATACAATTAAAAAAAATAACTTGATGAAAAAGGTAATATTAATTATTATGTCTCTTACTCTTACAAAAAAATCTCTTACAAAAAAAATGAATTTTAAAATCATGAAAAAATTATTACTTTTTATTTCAATTACATTACTAACAACATCTTGTGCTTTATCCAAGAAAAAGCTTGGCTTAAGTGAAGATATACCAGATGAACTCCAAGTAAATAAAGTTAAGGCACTTGAAGTGCCGCCACATTTTCATTATGTTTCCAAGAAAGATATAAATAAACAAAAAAGCAAAATGTCTGAAGCTGAAGAAGCTATTTTAAAAGAAGCAGAGAACAATAACTAGTAGAAATTATGGCTGCAGAAAAAATAAAGTTAGTTTTTATCGAAGGTGATAAAGAAACTGAAGTTGAGGCGTTAGTTGGGCTCTCAATTTTAGAAATAGCGCATCAGAATAACATTGACCTTGAAGGTGCTTGTGAGGGATCTCTTGCTTGCGCTACTTGTCACGTTGTTTTGGAAGAAGAAATTTACAACAAATTAGATGAACCAGAAGAAGCAGAAGAAGATATGCTTGACTTAGCTTTTGGACTTACCCATACTTCAAGGCTAGGTTGTCAGATAATTCTGACTAAAGAGCTAGATGGCATGAGAGTTAAGGTGCCTTCTGCTACTCGGAACATATAATTTGCTATAGATGTGATACGTAAAGTCTTTTTTGCCCTTGTTGTTCTTTTGCTTTTAGGTTGGATTATTACTGCGCATATAGTAAAATCTAAGGCTATTTCTTTTATTAATGAGCTACAAACAGAGAATGTTAAGCTATCATATGATAGCGCTTCTTTAGCTGGTTTTCCCTGGGTTTTTGCTGTGAAGCTTGATTCACCTAGAATTATTGCAACTAATCAATCTTTTTCCAGAGAAATCTCTAGTGATTATGTAAAAATTGATTTTAATTATGTTTTTGACAAAATTAAACTTGATTTTGGTGAAAATTTACATTACAGCGCTAACAGAGATTCTGAATTGTTGGAATATAAATTAAAGAGTAAAGGAAAAATATATGTTTATATTAATTTTATAAAAAATTTATATAAGCTTGAAGATAATGACGTTTTAGACGAAATATTAGATAAAATTATTGTAAAACACCCCTCTTTGATTGCTTTTAATGATCAAAAAGAAATGTTTGAACTTTCTAGTTTATTACTAAATTTAAAAAAATCTTTTGTTGAGGAAAATAAATATTTCTCTCTGAAAATGAAGGGCGATTATAATAGCCTATCCTCAGGTAATAAAATACAAAACGCTAATTTACATTTAGAATCTAAATATATTATATATCAAAATCAAAGCGAGTTAGAAGATATCCAATATGAAAGAAAAATTGAATTTAATAAAGCAAAATTAAATCTAGATGAAACTTCGTGCGCTCTTAAAGGCTATGTTAATTTGAGTCGTGAAAATCTACCCAATGGTAAAATTTCAGTTGAAATAACTGACTATGATGAAATGGTTGATTTGGTAATTCCTGATGATTTCATTTTTTCTAAGCCTTATATTAAAAAAATGATAGCAAGAGCAGCATCAATTGAATTTAGCAATGAAATTAATAGTACTATAAATTTTGATATTAATTTTACAAATAAGGGTGTATCATTAGGTAGAATAAGTTTATTTGGTGTAGATAACGAATAATTCTTAGGGCTTTAGAGTTTAAATTTTTATAACATAAGTAATTTAAAGAGTTTTTATGCGTGATATAGATAGTATATTTAATAACAGAACTTGCTATAAATTTCTTGATAAACCTATAACAAAAGAATTATTGATAAAAATTTATGATTTAATGAAATTGGGTCCAACTTCTGGTAATTCATGTCCGCTACGCATAGTTTTTGTACAAAGTAAAGCTGAAAAAGAAAAATTATGTCAAGTGGCAATGGAAACAAATGTTGAAAAAATTAAATCAGCGCCAGTTACAGCTTTATTTGCTTATGATTTAAGGTTTTATGATCAAATGGACAAACTATATCCAACTGGGCAGCAACTCAAAGCTTTTTTTGCATCATCAAAGGAAGTAGCGCTTGATACTGCAACAAGGAATTCTACCTTACAAGCAGCTTATTTTATGATGATTGCAAGGGCTGAGGGTTTGGATTGTGGGCCTATGTCAGGTTTTGATGCTGATAAATTAAACGAAGTTTTTTTTAAAGATAATAATTATAAAGTGAATTTTATTTGCAATTTGGGTTATAAGGGTGGGGATGCACCTTATCCAAGATTGCCAAGAATGGATTTTGATAAATTTTGTAAAATAATCTAGCTAATTTTCTTAGATGCTCGTAATAATTATTGTTTCAATGCTGATAGGTTTAATTTTTGCACCTCTTGGCTGTCTTGTTTTATGGAAAAGATATGTATATTTTGGTGATGGATTAGCTCATGCAAGTATGCTTGCTGGAATAATAAGTGTTATGATGAATATACCAGTATTTTACGCAGGTTTAATCAGCACGGCTATTTTTGCAACTATCGTTTTTAAATTAAGAAATAATTCAGGTAATAATGCAGCTATTGGCTTAACGTCAAGTATAATGATAGCACTAAGTTTAGTATTATCTAATTTTTACCCTAAAAAAATTAACATTACAAAATATTTAATTGGTGATATTATTTCAGCAAATTATAATGATGCCATAGCATTATCTTGCATCCTTTTAGTGATTTTATTATTTCTTGCTTTTACCTATAAAGATTTAATTCTAATTATTTTAAGTAAAGACGTGGCAGGTGCTTTAGGTGTTAGGGTAAAAATATTAGAATTTATTTTCTTAAGTATATTATCTTTTTCATTTTTACTAACGATAAAAATTGTTGGTGCATTGATGGTAACAAGTATTATTATTATACCTTCTATGACTGCCAGATTGATTGCAAAATCACCTTTTAATATGTTAATTTTTGCGGTTATATTTGCTTTGATAATGAATTCACTTGGGATAATAATATCATTTTATTTGGATATCGCGTTTGCCCCGATAATTATTTTATCTGGTGGACTTATATATATAATCATCTATAGTATTAAATTTTTAAAAATACCAAAAAAAACATAATGAATATTAAAAATATTGAAGTTAAATGGCAGAATATTTGGCAACAAAATAAAGTCTTTAGGGCTGAAAACAAATCCGATAAACCAAAATATTACGTTCTTGAAATGTGGCCTTACCCTTCAGGAAAATGCCATGTTGGTCATTTACGAAATTATGCAATTGGTGATGTAATTGCTCGTTTTTTTTCAAGCAAAGGTTTCAACGTTTTGCATCCAATGGGCTGGGATGCGTTTGGTTTGCCAGCTGAAAATGCGGCAATTAGTAATAAAATGCATCCACAAAAATGGACTTATGCTAATATTGAGGCTATGAAAAAACAGTTACAAGCTATCGGCCTTTCATATGATTGGGAAAGAGAAGTAGCAAGTTGTGATCCAAAATATTATGCGCATGAACAAAAATTCTTCCTCGATTTATTAAAAAAAGGCATAGCTTATCAAAAAGAATCTGTTGTAAATTGGGACCCTGTCGATCAAACGGTTTTAGCTAATGAACAAGTTGAAAATGGTAGAGGTTGGCGTTCTGGCGCCTTAGTTGAAAAAAAGCAATTAAAGCAATGGTTTTTAAAAATTACAGATTATAATGAAGAATTATTAGAAGATATTGATAAGCTAGATGGTTGGCCTGAGAAAGTAAAATCAATGCAACGTAATTGGATTGGTAAATCGCAAGGAGCTAATTTTCATTTTGATGTAATTGATAGTGATGAAAAAATTGAGGTTTATTCTACAACTCCTGAGGCAATATTTGGTGCGACATTTGTTGCTATAGCTTACAATCATCCATTTGTTGATAAAGTAAAAAAAACATCAAAAATACAGACATTTATTAATAAATTAACTCATAATTCTACATCAGAAACTGATATTGAGAAAGCTGAAAAAGAGGCTGTTTTTACAGAGTTTTTGGCTGTGCATCCATTTGATAAAAATCTAAAATTACCAATTATTATTACCAATTTTGTATTGATGAATTATGGTACTGGCGCAATTTTTGGCTGCCCTGCGCATGATCAAAGAGATTTTGAGCTTGTACAAAATACACCTGAATTAACAACGAAGTGGATCGCTAAAAGTAAAGATTCTAATAAAGAAACAGAAACTAATCATGCTTTTATTTATGATTTAGAAGATATTATAATTAATTCTGATTTTTTAAGCAATATGACCGTAAAAGAAGCCAGAAATGCGGTGATTAAGAAATTTGAAGAACTTGAAATTGGTGCAGGTAAAACCAATTATCGTCTTCGCGATTGGGGAATTTCACGCCAAAGATATTGGGGATGCCCGATTCCAATAATTTATTGTCAAAAATGTGGCACAGTAGCTGTTCCTGGTACTGATTTACCAGTTGAGTTGCCAAAAGATATTAGTTTTGATAAAGCTGGCAACCCTCTGGATCATCATCCTTCTTGGAAAAATGTTACTTGCCCCAATTGTGGCGGCGAAGCTGAGAGAGAAACGGATACTTTTGATACTTTTTTTGAATCATCATGGTATTTTGCTAGATTTTGTAATATCCATAGCGAGCAGATTGTAGATACCAAGGATTGTGACTATTGGCTACAAGTTGACCAGTATATTGGCGGCGTTGAGCATGCGATATTACATTTGCTGTATGCTCGGTTTTTTACTAAAGCGATGGCAGATGTTGGTTATGTAAATACACGAGAACCATTTAAAAACCTTTTAACGCAAGGTATGGTTTTACATGCAACTTATAAAGATAAGCAAGGAAATTGGTTATATCCTAGTGAAACTGAGGTAAAAAATGGTAAATATTTCCATAAATCAACTGGTGAAGAAGTTGTTCAAGGTAAATTGGAAAAAATGAGTAAATCAAAACTCAATGTTATAGACTTAGATTTAATGCTGGAAACTTACGGCGCAGATGCTATTAGGATGTTTGTGCTTTCAGATAGCCCAGTCGATAGAGATTTAGAATGGTCAGCTGCTGGAATTGAAGGATGTAAAAAATTTATTACAAAATTAATTTTGCAAACAGAAAAAGCCTTTGATTTAGTAGATAATGCTGAAATTACTAAAAATAAAAACAAAACTAATTCAAAGCTTGAAAGGGAAATTCATTTTACTATCAAGAATGTCACTGAAGATATAAAGACATATCATTTAAACAAGGCGATAGCTAGAATTCGTGAATTATTTAATCATGTAAATGATGAATTTACTAAAAATGATTGTGATTTAAAAAATATTTGTGCTGGAATTAGTATGATCATAAGGTTACTTAATCCTTTTATTCCTCATGTTACTGAAGAATTATGGCAAAAAATTGGTAATAAAGAAGCTTTATATAAAAATAATTGGCCAAATTTTGATCCATCAAAGCTTGAAATGAACAAATTTATGATGGCTATACAAGTTAATGGTAAATTGCGTAGCACTCATGAATTTTCTCTTGATTCTAATGAGGATGAAATAAAAAATATTGCTATTAATATTCCATCAGTGGCCAAACAATTAGGAAATAAGCAAATCAAGAAAATTATTATTGTTCCTAAAAAAATAGTGAATATTGTAGTATGAATTTTAAAAAAATAGAGAGTTAGTGCCTACCATTTTTATTTGCTTAATTTTTAAGGTTATAATTTTATGAAGATTTTAGGCATAGATCCAGCACTTACATTGCTTGGATGGGGAGTAATTGAAACCTTTCCTCCAAAAATCAATTATATTGCAAGCGGTGCTATTAAAACTAATTCTAATAATCAACTGCACAAAAGATTAACTCATATAAGTAATGAAATTGAATTAATTATCGAAAAACATAAGCCTGATTTAATAGCTATGGAAGAGACATTTATCAATATAAACGCTGTTTCGTCTTTAAAATTAGCTTTTGTTAGAGGGGCGATAATGTCTTTAATAGGAAAATATGATAAACCTTATTTTGAATATAAACCAAATTTAATAAAAAAAACAATTGTTGGAGTTGGTCATGCTAATAAAGACCAAGTAGAGCATATGGTTAAATTAATTATATCAGGTACGCCTGAGCTAAAAACATCAGATGAAGCTGACGCATTAGCAACTGCTTATACATGCTCAGTATTTACTTGACATCCACTCTTCCTAGTCCCTCCGTCAAAATCCCTTGCTGCATATAGGATACAGGGATTTTGACGGAGGGACTGTCTTGCTCAAAGTTTATGAGCAATTTTGACGGATGGACTAGTAAAAATTTATTATTAGAAAATTGATACTTTAAATAAACAACTAAGATTTGACACCAAAAGAAAGACCACCAAATTTTTTATTAAAGTCACTGATATTTTTATTTGACTGATTAACTGTGTTAACTTTAGATTTATTCCAAGCAGGATGTTTACGAAAATCAACATCCATAAGAATTTCACCAGAAGTTAACGTTGAAGCGGTCACGAACTCATCTTTGCCAATAATAATTTTTAAAGATTGATATTTTGGATGAATGTCTTTTTTCATGCTTCTAACCCATTTTTTATCTTTTTAATTTTTTGCCTGACTGATTTTGCTCTGTCAGACATTTTATATGATTTAGCATTAACCATAAATTCATCAAAACCACCAGCTTTTTCGATGCTACGTATACATCTTGCTACTAATTTAAATTGATATTCCTGTCCTGTTAGTTCACTTTTACATTTAACAGTCTTAACGTTTGGACTAAAACGCCTTCTTGTTTTTCTTTGTGAGTGAGACACATTATTGCCAAACTGCACTCCAATACCTGTTAATTCACACCTACGAGACATTAATTTAACCTCTTAAATATTATAAGCTACTAGGCCTATTTTGATATTTCAACAATGGGTTCACCCCATATTACTTAGAAAAGATATACTTTTATCAGCATTATGTCAAGCCTAAAAACATCATTGAAAATGATCTATTTTATCTAAAAGCTTCTTTGCCGCTAATTTTTCAGCATTTTTAATAGAATTATCTGATGCTTGAGCAAAATAAGACCCAACAGTGACTAAAATTGTAAATATTGGCAAATGAGAAGGCCCTTCTTGCTTTACAACCTCATAAATTGGCATACCATGTTTGTTACACTGTGACCATTCTTGCAAACTAGTTTTAGGATCCATTTTTTTTAGATCAAAATCATTTAAAAAATCAAACCATAAATTATTAACAATTTCTTTTATCCTATTAAAATCACTATCAAGATATATCGCAGCAATCACAGCTTCCATAGTATTTTCAACATTATTACTATTTATTCTACCACCTGTTTTTTCTTCACCTTCAGTCATAATAATAAAATCAGCTAAATTGATTTTATTAGCTACAAGACAAATTATGTTTTTACTAACTAAATATGCTTTTTTTTTAGCAATATCGCTTTCTGGAGAATTTTTATCTTTGTTAAATAACATTTCGGTAACAACAAAACCTAAAATCGAATCGCCTAATATCTCTAGACGCTCATAATTTTTGGTAAAAATAGCACCATATTGCTTTAAAGATGGATGACTTAAAGCCTCCAAAAGTAAATTTTGATTTTGGAAATGATAATTTATCAATTTTTCAAAACGCAAAATTTTTTCTATAGATAAGTTATATTTCATTTATTAAATTTATTTTTCTTTGAGTACAAATTATATATCTCCGCTGACATTAGAAATTTTTGTATTACTTTTATCCACGTTAGTTACAAAACTATTGGAAAAGTCTAAATTACTAAGCGTCGCCCCAGATAAATTTGTATCTTTTAAAATCGCCCCAGTAAGGGATGAATTAATTATTTTAGTATTAGTTAGCTCAGCACCAGTAAAATCAACAAATCTTAAATCAGCATTTTGAAATGAAGATGATACAAATTTAGCATTAACCATTAATGCCCCTTTTAATATTGAATCATTAAAATTAATAGACTGAGCTGACTCTAAGTTTGAAAAATCCATATAAGCCATATTTAAGTTAGAAAGATTACCGTTTGCGAGAATTTCCTCCATTGAGGCTAAAGAATTATTCATCACAAAATTTTTAAAACCCCTTATATTCATTATAATATTACGATCAAATGGAGAATTAATTACAACAGATGCCACATTTGCTACGTTTCTTATTTGTGAATTAAATATCGGAGAATTATTTAACACCAACCCTTCCAGATTTGCATCAATGATAGCAATCATATCTAATTTATTGGCACTAAATTCTGTTCTTTCTAAATTAAACTTCTTAAAAATTACTTTTACCAAGTTAGAATTTTTGAAAGATGAATCTGTCAAACTATATTCTTCAAAACTAGCATTAGAAAGATCAACATTAATTAAATCAAATTTAGCTGCAACACTATTAGTAAAACTACTATATGGCAGCATAGAATTTATAATTTTAACATTTTGAAAATAAGTTTTATCAAAAATAATATTGGGTGCTAATACATTATCCATATATAATCCCGATATATTAGCACTAACAAATTTTACATTATCTAAATTAGCATCCTGTATTTTAGTATCACTAATTTTTGCAGAATGAAATAATACATTGACAATATTATTATTACTAACATTAACTTGATCAAAATTAATTCGTTTAAGAGAGGTGTTTATTAAACTACATGACTTAAAGCTACTATCGCCACTAAATTTAGTATCATCCAAAATAGCTTGACTAAAATCTACTAAGTTAAAATCAACCCCTACGGCACTAACATTACTTAAATCGGACGATTCAAAACTACAAGATTCAATAATTGCTTTTGATAATATAGCCCCTCTCATATCAACACCAAAAAATGCAGATTTTGTTATATTGCTGCCAGTGAAGTTCGTCCCTAATAATATTGATTTTTGAAAATTACAATTATCTATTTGCGTATTTAAAGCAATAGCTTCACTCAATTTTACCCCCTCAAACCTGGAATCTTTTATCAAAGCACCTGTAAAATCAGCTTCTTCAAAATTAGAATAAGAAAAATCCGATTTTATAAATTCTGTGTTGTTAAATATTGAAGCCTGGAAATCAACATTTTGAGCAAGGAATTTTGTAAATTTTACGTTGCTAAAGTCGCTTTCTTGCAGCACAGCGCCCTGAAAATTCACATTTTCTAAATTTGCCCCAGAAAAATCAACTCTTGCTATCTGTGCTCCAGAAAAATCAATGCCAGATAAATCGGTTTTTGATAAATTAACGCCTGTAAGCTTTAAACCCCTTAAATTTACACCAAACTTTCTCTTAAGATTAATCAGTCTTTTTTCGCTAATTTGCTTAATAATATATTCTTTTATCTCAATACTTTTTTGCTCTGTAAGGAAACCACCTGGATCTCTATCCTTGTCATCACTACATGATATAAGTAAAAACATTAATATTAAGATAAATAACTTTTGCATATATTACCTTCAATTTCTTGTTGTAAAAAACCCTCTATTTATTTAAGAATTCATAGAATTAAAAAACTCATTATTTGTTTTTGTTTCTTTAAATTTACTGAGCAAAAATTCCATTGCATCTACAGTCCCCATCGGGCTAATAATACGTCTAAGCACCCACATTTTAGAAAGCACAGACCTATCAACAAGCAATTCCTCTTTTCTGGTACCAGACTTAGTAATATCAATCGCTGGATATACTCTTTTATCAGCAATTTTACGATCAAGTACAATCTCGGAGTTACCAGTACCTTTAAATTCTTCAAAAATCACTTCATCCATTCTTGATCCAGTCTCAATTAATGCAGTAGCAACAATAGTTAAAGACCCACCATTTTCAATATTACGCGCAGCACCAAAAAATCTTTTTGGCCTTTGCAATGCATTTGCATCAACACCACCGGTTAAAACTTTACCAGAAGATGGAACCACGGTATTATATGCCCTTGCTAATCTTGTTATCGAATCTAATAATATCACAACATCTTTCTTATGTTCAACTAATCGTTTTGCTTTTTCAATAACCATTTCTGCTAATTGAACGTGACGCGCTGCCGGTTCATCAAAAGTTGAGCTCACCACTTCACCTTGTACAGAGCGTTGCATATCTGTTACTTCTTCTGGTCTTTCATCAATTAGCAAAACCATCAAATAAACTTCAGGATTATTAGTTGTAATAGCATGAGCAATATTTTGCAACAACACTGTTTTCCCGGTGCGTGGAGGAGCGACTATCAAACCTCTTTGCCCTTTTCCCATAGGCGCAACTAGCTCTATAGTTCTAGTACTAAAATCTTTTTCTGCATCCACTTCGAGAATTAATTTTTTATCTGGATATAAAGGAGTTAAATTATCAAAATGAACCCTGTGATAGGCTTTTTCAATATCTTCAAAATTTACCTTGTTTAACTTATACAAAGCAAAATATTTTTCAGCTGCCTTTGGTGCTCTAATTTGCCCCTCAACAGTATCGCCCTTTTTTAAACCAAAACGACGTATTTGATTTGGAGAAACATATATATCATCAGGACCAGCTAGATAATTCGCATCAGGTGACCTTAAAAACCCAAAACCATCTGGTAATATTTCAAGCACACCTTCAGCAAAAATATTCCCCCCCTGCTCTACTATTTTCTTCAAAATAGCAAAAACTAACTCTTGTTTTAATAAAACACTAACATTCTCTATGCCAAGGGATTCTGCCTGAATTTGCAGCTCTTCAGGCGATTTTTTATTGAGCTCTTTTAAGGTAACTTTAGTACCGCTTTGCATTTTTCCCTGCTCTAGAACATTATGCTGGCTCGAATAATCACTATTACTATATGTTTTTTTAATAAAATTGCGATCTTCCGTAGTTTTGTAATTTTTTCTTCTAATAAATTTAGTTGGAGCTGCTTTTTTTTCTTCAGTATTATCTATTGCCTCACCTAGCAAATTTTCACCATCTTTGTTTTTTTCAATCTCTTTTGAAATTATTTCTTTTTTTGGCATAGCAGTTCTAGTTTTTAAGATTTTTAATGTTTCAGGTTTCTTTTCAGGTTTCTGAGGGTTTTTAGATATTTCTTTTGTCATATATGATATATAAAAATTTATGTTAGAGTTTATAAGATTTATTACTAAATAAGAATAATTATTAGGCGACTAACGACTAGAACAGCTTATTATTGAAGACCTTCAGTTTAAGTCAAAATCAGCTTAAAATTCAAGCGTAGATATAAAAATTATAATTTTGAACTCGTAGTATAATTTAAATGTATTTTGCTTAAAAATTTAGAAATTTATACCTTAAAATAGAAAAACTAAAGCCCACAATCTCTTAGATTGCACTTCCCTAATCATTATCTGTGATTTTAATACATAACATAAAGCTTTGTCAAGCACTTAAATCATATTTCCCAACAACGAAATTAAATTAACTTGCATAGTTAAAATAATTTATATGGTTCAAAATATGTTTATTATTTTATTTCAGACACCAAAAAATAACGTCATTTTTACTATTTAACATTAGTTTCAATAATAATTGGCTTATCATCATTTTCTATTTTAATGCTAATATCAAACTTATCACCTATATTTAAAGATTTTTTTAAATCAAAAATCATAATGTGAAGCGCACCAGGAGATAATTCTATTTTACTTTTCGCCGGAACCACTATTTTACCTAAAGATGTCATTCTACTGATTCCATTCTCATCAATAAAACTGTTATGTAATTCAAGATTATTAGCAACCATAGCAGCAGAGGCGCCAATAATAACAATATCTTGTTCTGAATTATTACTAATTTTCATATAAGCTGCAGAATTATTATTTGGTGGAATAGATTTCCTAGCCCAAGCATCAGTTATTTTTAGCATAGAGCACGAATCATCATTAGCAAAAACTATACTAAAAGACATGTTAATAATTAGTAAAATTATTAAATGGAGAACATTTTTTTTCATACAAACCAATCTGTTTAAATTACCTAACATTTATAACATAAATTTATAAGTTATACATTATGTTTTAATTGATCTACAATAGTTTTTGCCGGCCTAAAATAAATCGTTTTATATTTTTTGTCTTGATTAGCAAATTTTTTTTCTCTAACTGACATGCTACCAAATCTGCGAATTTCTATACGATTATCTTTAGCCAACTCATTTTTGATATAATCTACAACATATTCAAGAGCTTCTTTCGTATCTTCTTCTGATAAATATTCGATTTTTGCTACAAGATTTTTTACTAAATCTTTCTGTGTTGCCATTTGTTTAATCTATATTTTTTTTAACATATCTATGATATTAGTAAATAAACATGAATTAAGCTAGAGGCACTTTAAATACGAGAGGAAAGACCGTGAAAGCTGCCTAATAATTTATTACCAAAATATCTTATATTATTACCTAAATCATCTAACAATAATTCCATTAATTTATCTTGAGGAGTTAATTTGACCTCCACAATTTTTAAATTTTTTGTAATTTCTTGCTCCTCTTCTAACCATTTAATGGCTGTATCTTCATTGCCGATCGCATCAATTAAATTATATTTTAAAGCAATCTTAGATGAATAAATTCTACCATCAGCGATCTTTTTGACATAATCAACATTTAACCCTCTTCTTTCTGAAATCAACTGCACAAAATAATCATATACATCAAAAATATTCTCCATCATCGCCTCTTCGGCTTCATCAGTTAATTTTTCTGTAAAACCAGGATTAGCTTTTAATTCATTTGATTTAAAATTATTAAATTTGATCCCTATTTTTTCAGCTAACTCAGTAATTTCAGCAGTTTGCATCAGCACACCAATTGAGCCGGTTATAGTTCCATTATGAGCAATTATATAATCCGCACCAAGCGATACTAAATAACCACCTGAAGCTGCAACAGAATGCATAACAGCAACAACTGGCTTTTTTTGGGCTATTTTTCTCAAAGCATTATATAAAGATTCAGACCCAACAACACTCCCTCCAGGAGAATTAATGTTAACAATCACTGCTTTTATACTTTCATCTTCAGCCAATTTATTAATTTTTTTAAGCCGAGCCAAATTATCATAAATAATCTCTTCAAATGATATAGAAGCTATATATTCACTTTTAGCGCTAATATTTTTATACGAGCTGGAAAAATAATCGTTAGGAAACTTTTTTTGGCCAAAAATGACTAATAATGCTATTAATAAAATTAAAGAGACAATCTTCCATTTCGTTAACTGCAACTTACTTCTTTTTCTTTCTATTAGATAGTCAGGTGGCAAATTCATATTGAAACTAATTCAGGTTAATTTAAATAAATTAGACTCAAATTATACATCTAATTGCAAGTTTTACAATAGACATGTTCATTTAAAAATTCAAAAATATTAAAAATTTTGAATCTAAGACAACACAAGATTCACCGGTGCTTTTGTGCATAAAAAACACCAGTAAACAGCTAACCAACCTGACAATTTATATTACTATTTAACAAATATAATTTTATAGAATAGATAATTATTTTATTATTAAAGATTGATTATTATTTTACCTCAGCTTTTTGGATATACTGCTCTACATATTTTACAGCATCTTCTACAGTGGAAATTTTGCTTGCTTGATCATCTGGTATATCGCATTCGAAAGCAGCTTCAATTGCCATCATCAATTCAACTAAATCAAGGCTATCTGCGCCAAGATCATCTACAAATTTTGAACCTAAAGCAATAGTATTTTCATCTATCCTTAGAGTTTCAGCAACAGTCTTAATTACTTTCTGTTCGACATTATCACTCATAAACAAACCTCATTATCGTTAAAAATACAGATTTTGTAACAAAGCAAAATCTCAGCAACATTCTTTTATCATAAAAAAAAATCTTTTGCTAGAATAAAAATTTATTTTGTGAATTGCAGCTTTAAAATATTCATCTCAGAATTTTTAATAAATTATTATAATCTTCAGGAATATCTTTGTTAAATTCCATAAAAGCACCAGTTTTTGGATGAATAAAACCAATATAACAAGAATGCAAAGCTTGATGCATAAAGCCAGATATATTATTTTTAAATTCTAACCCGAGATTGCTAATTTTTCTTTTATTATTACCATATTTTTGATCTCCTACTATTGAATGTCCTAGATGGCTAAGTTGCACGCGTATTTGATGCGTTCTACCTGTTTCTAACCTACATTCGAGCAAACTAAAAATACCATTTTTAAAAATCTCTAATGTCTTGTAATATGTTACCGCTTCTTTTCCACCAGACTTTACAATTGTCATTTTTGTTCTATCATGTTTATTTTTTGCTATCTGAGTCGTGATTTTACCATCTTGTGGTGTCAGCATCCCCCAAACTAGCGCTAAATATTTACGCTTTAATGCCCTGGCTGCAATTTGCTCTGATAAATTAATATGCGCAACGTTAGTTTTAGCTATCACCATTAATCCTGAAGTGTTTTTATCTAATCTGTGAACGATACCGGGCCTATCTATCCCTCCTATATCTGATAATTGCTTATTATGATAAATTAAAGCATTAACTAAAGTATCATCGTGATTGCCAGAACCTGGATGGGTTGTCATTGATGATGATTTATTAATTATTATTAATTCCTCATCTTCATAAATAACATCTATTGGAATATTATTTGCCCTTAGTTCCTTTTCCTCTTTATCATGGATAATAATTTCAATATTATCGTTTTTATTGACTCTTACGGATAAATTAGAAATAATCACACTATTTATAGATAAATTATGCTCTTTGATGGCTTTTTGTATTTTGCTACGAGAAATTTTATTAACATTGCTCTCAAGGCTAATTACAACTGCTTTGTCTAACCTAAAACCATCAAGGTCCTCAGGCACATTAAAGCTATATTTTGGCATATTAAAAAATGATATTAAATGGATAAATTAACAAAAAAATTAGAATATCTTAGTTGGCTAAAGGAAATAGGTATAGGATATTATTTTTCAGATAAAAAAGAAAGTAATATTTTGCAAACAAAGCCACTTGAAGACAAACACAACAAACCAAACAAAATAAATAATAAAGCAATGATAAGTAAACAACCAATTTCTACTAATAACAAAAATATTGCTTATTTAAATAATATTAACTCCATAGAGGAACTAAAAGAAATAGTAAATAATTTTGATGGTTGTGAGCTGAAAAATTTTGCTACTAATACAGTATTTTCAGACGGGGCGCATGATGCAAAAATTATGCTAATTGGTGAAGCGCCTGGCGCTAAAGAAGACGAGCAAGGAGTGCCTTTTTGCGGCGAAAGCGGTAAACTTTTAGATTTAGCCCTTGAAGCAATAGGCCTTTCTAGGGAAAAAAATATATATATTACTAACACTGTATTTTGGCGTCCGCCAGCTAATAGAAAACCAACAAAGCAGGAACTTGAATTATGCAGGCCTTTTTTAGAAAAACATATTGCCTTACTAGCACCTAAGCTTATTATTTGCGTTGGCAGCACAGCTGCTGCCAATATTCTTGGAGATAAAATTACAATTAATGCTGCAAGAAATAAAACCTATTTATATAATAATGAATATCTTGCTCAACCAATAAAAACTATGTCTATCTTCCATCCTGCTTATTTACTACGCCAGCCCGGAAAAAAGAAAGATACTTGGTTCGATTTATTAAAAATTAAAAATTTTTTAGCAACAAATCAATAATCACACCAAATGCTATTTTGAGCTATAACTCCATCACGCATAAACAAAATTTGCAAGATCTATAGATATAAATTGATATAAGCGTTGCTAAAGAAGTATAGACAAGAATATTAAATAATAAGATGGCGTAAAAAAAGGTGATTATTATGGAAAAATGCAAGGGATGTGGTAACAATGAATTAGTAAAAAAGTGGAAAACAAGGCCTGGCAAACAAAGATACAAATGCAAAAATTGCAGCTGTAATTATAGCGAAGGTGATGGTAGATTAAGGCACGAAATGGAGAAGCGTTTAAAAATAATCAAAATGTACCTAGAAGGCTTAGGAATAATGTCCATTGAAAGAGTAGAAGGGGTATTCTCTGATTCGCCATTATCTCGCTCGCTTTAACAGGCGAACTAATCTATATTCTAAAGCTTTCGATATGATAGAAAATTCTCTCATCTTGCTTTTTTTTAAAGATATATTATCTATACTTCTTTAGCAATGCTTTGATACACAAGATTTGGTATTAGACTTATTGCTAGTTTCGTTATATAACTTAAACTATTACCTTTAAGTTATAAGAGAAACAATGCGTCTTGGAATAATTGATATTGGTTATAACGCTATTAGAGCAGTAGTGTATGAAGAAAACTCCATTGGTGCGCCAGAAATTTTTAATACTAAATTTAGAAACGATCTTTTATCACTCATGAAACAAGATAGTTTTGATTCAAAACATCAGGTATATTTATCTATACAATATATTTTACATATTTTTAGCAGACTAGAGGTCACAAAAATTAAATGCGTTGCTACTGCAATACTTAGAAATCATCCACGTGCTCCTGAATTTATCAAATTTATTAAAGAAAAATTTAATTTAACAATTGAAGTCATTGCTGGTGACAAAGAAGCTTATCTTTCAGCTCTTGGCATGATATCTGGTATCTCTGATGTGCATGGGATTGCAGCTGATTTAGGCGGTGGAAGTTTAGAATTAATTGAGATTAATAATTCTAAAATTGGGAGATTATCATCGCTTAATCTTGGTACAAAAATTATTACTGAACAACAATTACAAGATGTAGATAAGCTAGTTGATATAATTAAAGAAAATTATGGTGATCATCATTATACAAATCTTTATTTTATCGGCGGTGCATTGAGGTTTATTTCTCGATTTTTTATTGATTTTGATAAATATCCGATAAAAAATCTGCATAATCTTGCGATACCGAGAGAAAAATTAAATTCATATTTACATTATATTAAAACAAAAAATAAAATTAGCGAAGATAACAATTCAAGGACTTTGAATTTAAGCGCAGTATTTGTTACACAAGCTATGCTTAAAGTATTTAAACCAGAAAATATTATTGTTTCAATATTTGGTTTAAAAGAAGGCGTACGTTATGAATTACTATCGAAGCAGGAAAAAAACCACGATATGGTTCTACAAAAAGCAATTTATTGCACTAATTACGATATTAACAAAACCAGTTTTGAACAATATTACGAAATAATATCACCTTTATTTAATAAATCTGCTAAATTATATCGTATCTTAAAAATATCTATTATTCTACAATCACTAAATAAAAACTTTGATCAAACTCTCTTTCCTAAAGGATTGCAAGAATATATTTTAAACTCAGAAATACCTTTTATGCATCGTGAAAGAATAATGATAGCTTTAATAATTACCGTTTCATCAAATTTTAGAGTTGATAATAATATAACAAGACTAGCAAAAAGAATTTTAGGCAAGGATGATTTTTGTGATAGCTATATTATAGGATATTTTATTAAAATCGCTAAAGATATTGATGGTTTTGAATTTACAGAACCTTCTTTTTCTATATTAATAAAAAATCATTATCTTGAAATAGCAACAAGGGATGTTTTACCAAAACCCATTTTTGATAAAATATGCAAACAACTTAAACTCATTGCCCAAATGCGCAGAATAAGATCATCTTAAACTCTGTAAAATGCTATAATTAGCCGTTTGAGCTATTACGAGCAAGAAATTATTATAATTCGTAAAATTGTCACAAAATTTAAATCTTTTAATTTATTTTTATGTATCTTAACGTCTAAAAAGTCATATTAGCCTTGTTTGACTTACCATTTCGGCGATATCATTAATATTAAGATTAATTTAACCGAAATATTAATTATGAAAGATTATTTAACAATTATCTTATTAGGATTTTGTTTAATTAGCCTACATTCTTGTTTTAATTCTGCTCCTTATGAAGTTAGAAGCCCTTGCGTAGCAGTTGAAAGTAACAATCCTTACGTGATTACCCCTTGCACAAAAATCCCAGCAAATATTGATCATGTTATAACCTAAAAAATTAAGATTTTTGCTTATGAGTTTGATAGACGAGTTTCACTTAAAAGATCCTGTTTGTAAATTCCGTTTAAATAAGCGGGAATTTATTTTATCAACGCTTGCTATCAATCTTCTTTCTATGGCATTACCCATCATGGTGCTTCAAGTTTATGACAGGGTTATGGTAAACCAGAGCGTGGGGACATTAACTGTACTTGCAATTGGTGTGTGTATTGCTGTAATACTTGAAGGTATTTTACGTGTGGCCCGTTCTTTTACTACCGGATGGGTTGGAATGATGTATGAATATTCTATGGCTGCAAATGCAATGAGAATGCATGTTAATGCCGACCCTGCCCTGCTTCCGGAAGAAGGCTCGGGCAAAAGAATACAAAATCTTAATTCTTTTTCTAATATTAGGAATTTTTATAGTGGTCAAAGTTTGGTAACTATGATTGATGTTCCCTTTGCAACCATTTTCTTATTTTTAATTTCTTATTTAACTGGGATATTAGTGCTAGTACCTTTGATATTAATTATCTTTTTTACTATTGTTACTTGGTTTATAGGTAACAATCTAAAGCAAGCTTTAACTGAAGATAGCGATGCCGACGATAAAAAGTATAATTTCATTATTGAGGCTCTACAGGGAATTCATACAATAAAATCTCTTGGTGTAGAAGGATTGTTTGCAAGACGTTATGAATGTTTAGAAGAAGAAGCAAGTATACGTAATTATAAAACCGCAGAAATTAGCAATCGAGGTTATAGTTTTGGTATTTTTTTCAATGAAATACTGATTGTTTCAATAGTGGTTTTTGGAGCGCCAATGGTGGTTAATGGCGATTTTACCAGCGGTGCATTGGTTGCAACTATTTTGCTTGCTGGAAGGTTGATGCAGCCTATTCAAAAAACATTATTTTTATGGACCCAATTTCAGGAATATAGAATAGCAGCTGATCAAGCTAGAAAAATGTTCAAAATTCAACAAATTGAACGTAGCTTTGTTAATGAAGATGAAATTAGTGAAAGAGGAACCGTTACAATAGAGAATCTAGAATTTAGCTATGGCAATAATGATAAAAAAATATTAAACGGCATTAACTTAAAATTAAAAGCCCCGCAAGTAATTGCAATACAAGGTGAAAGTAATTCTGGTAGATCAAGTTTAATGAGGTTAATTTCTGGAATTTCATGCCCAACAAATGGCTCAATATTTGTAGATGGTATTGAAGTAAGTCGCTATCCTTCTGAGCAATTAATAAAACATGTTGGTTTTATTTCACAAGAAACTGTTATTTTTCAGGGCAGCATTTTAGATAATATCACGGCATTTGACGAAAGCATGAATAGCGCAGCAATGGAAATAGCTACATTACTGAATTTAGATGAAGAAATATCATTACTTCCTAGTGGTTACAATACAAAAATCGGTGACAGTATAGCTGATATCGTTACACCCGGCGTAAAACAAAGAATAGCAATTGCTCGAGTACTTGTTCATAAACCAAAAGTAATATTATTTCATGATGCCGATAAAGGCCTTGATAAAGAAGGCTATCATTTATTGTTAAAATTATTGAATCGAATAAAAGGACAAGTCGTTATGATTTTAATAAGTGATGATTATAACATCAATGATTTAGCTGATCAAAGATATTTTTTACGAGAAGGTAAGTTATTTAAATCCACAGCTAAAGATAAAGAAATATATGAAGTAAAACCTTATAGGGAGCTGAAAATATGACAACTATTCCGCTCGAGGATTTGGCGCAGCATGGTGAATTAAATTTTATTGATACAGATAAAATTGATGATTTAATGAAGTTGTTTGAGACACATAACCTGTTGCCAGATTTATCTAAAAATGATCATATTTTTGCAAATGCACTAGCAATGTTGGTAGTCTCTTTAGAATGGGAAGGTGGCCAAAGACATTTATTTAAATCGCTACCTTACATTAAGGGTAGAGAAATTGATTTGCTCGACATAATCAATACCATGACTAATTTAGGTTTTTCAAGTCATCATATGGTCATCGGTATTCATGAAATTGATGATCGTTTAATACCTTGCTTATTTATTCCACAAAAAACTAATGCTGCTCCTTTAGTTATTTTGAATAGAAAAGATGGTGTTATTAGAGCTTTTCATAGTCGCAAAAAACAAATAGTTGAATTTAAAGCAAAACACTTTAAGGGTGACGCTTATTTTTTTGAAAAAAATAATATGGAAGCTATAGAAGAAGATAGGCAAATTAAAAAATCAGCTGGAATAACCTGGTTTAGCACTTTAATTAGTAGATTTAAACCAATTTTAAAACAAATTTTCTTGTTAAGTTTTATCATAAATTTACTAGCACTGGCTATGCCATTATTTATCATGACTATTTATAATACGGTTATTGGCTCTGGATCTGTAGACACCTTATATCACTTAATTTGGGGAGTTGGTTTAGCAATAATTGCGGAAGGCATACTTAGGATTATAAGATCAAAATTGGTAACATGGATGGGCGTTAGACTTGATAATATAGTTAGTAATACAATCTTCAATCGTCTATTATTAATGAAAGCAGCTTACACTGAAGCTGCTTCTATTTCTTCACAAGTATCAAGGATTAAGGCCTTTGAATCAGTAAGAAAATTTTTCACTGGTCCATTATTTACAGTAATAGTTGAGTTACCATTTACTATTATTTTGTTGATTGCAATTTGGATATTAACTGGACCTCTTGTATATGTTCCTTTAGCAGTGATTATTATATTTTCTTTGATGCTATTTTATTACCAAGGGAAAATGAAACTAGCAATGAAATTATCGGCAAGAGCATCTTCTCATCGACAAGAACTTGGCATGGAAACATTTGTAAAGATGCATGCTCTGCATCACAATGGTATGTCACGCGATTGGTGGCTACGTTATAAGGAAAAATTGGCGCGCGCTTCAATGAGTAGCTTTAAAACGAGTATGATTTCTGCAGCGATTGATTCGGCCTCTCATGCTATTTCAATATTGGCAGGGGTAAGTGTAGTTACTTACGGTATTCATTTAGTTTGGAACGGTAGTATAACTATAGGCGCATTAGTGGCAACTATTATTTTAATGTGGCGTGTACTTGGCCCCTTGCAAACTATTTGTTCTATGTTGCCAAGATTAGAGCAACTCAAAAATAGTATTGGCCAAATTAACAAATTAGTAAATATTGCTGTTGAACATGAACCTCATGCAATAGAAAACCCAATTAATAAAATAGAAGGTCACGTAGAAATCAATAACCTTGGCTTACGATATAACTCTGAAGCTGAACCTGTTTTTGTTGGTCTTGATATTGAAGCAAAACCAGGAGAAATAGTAGCAATTACAGGAAGCAATGCTTCTGGTAAAAGCTCTATACCGAAATTAATAAATGGCTTATATCAAGCACAAACAGGAACTATCAAAATTGATGGTATAAATATTAAACAACTTGATCCTGTTGAACTTCGAAGCGCCATTTCTTACCTTCCACAAGTCCCTAATTTTTTTGAAGGCACAATTAAAGAGAATTTATTACTTGCTAACCCCCTTGCCACTGACGAGGAAATTATTCAAGCTCTAAAAGATGCAACAGCTTATAAAGAAATTACAAATATGGAACATGGTCTGGAGACCAAAATCTATGCTCATAACCCTTGGTTCCCAAGTGGTTATGAATATCAGCTTAATTTAACCAGAGCTTTGCTTAAAAAAAGTAATTTATTACTTTTTGATGAATTGCCTAATGCTTCTTTAAATGAGGAGGTTGGTAAAGCCTATAAAAAAATAATTAAAGAAGCAAAAGGAAAAAAAACAATGTTTTTTGTTAGTCAAAGAGATGATTTTATAAAGCTTGCAGATAAAGTTATCGTATTAAAACGTAGCAACAGGCCTATAGTTATTACGGCAAATAAATTTATTAATCAATACGGGAAATAGAGGATGTTAAAAAGTTTATTTAGTAATTTGTCTAAAGAAAAAAATTCTTATTCAAAAATTAACCAATTAAGATATCTTTCTCAATCAGCTTTGATTGAAGAAACTATTGTGCCAAGTGTTGTAAGAACGATTTTGATTATTATCAGTGCGGTGATTCTGTCTTTAGTAGTATGGGCTGGTTTTACTTCAATCAATGAAATTGCAGCTACTGAAGGGGAAATTATTCCAATTAATCATGTACAGGCCATTCAACATTTAGAAGGTGGTATTGTCTCTGAAATTAATGTTTCAGAAGGAGAGTTGGTTAAAAAAAATCAAACATTAATTAAACTAGATAGCACTGGTTTAGAAAAAGATTTAGCCGCTCTTACTGCCAAAAAACTTTTTTTATCTTATCAATCAATCAGGTTAAAAGCTTTTATTAATAATACTCAACCTAATTTTGAAGAACTTGGTAAGCTAAGAAATAATACTATAGAAGAAGAGCAGATGAAAATATTTAATAGCATGATGAAAGCTAAGGAAACAGAAAGGGAGGTTATTGCTGAACAAATTACACAAAAAGAAGAGTTCTTAAATGTATTATCTAAAAAAAGAGTAACATTTACAGAAAATCTCAAATTAATTAGTGAAGAGCGGGATCTTAAAAAAAAGCTGATGGAAACTGGTAGAGTAAGTAAATTTAGGTTTTTTGATATTCAAAGGCAGCTAAATCAAGTACAGGGAGATCTAACTAGTATAGAATCAGAAATCTCGCAAGCAGAAAATGCAATAGATGAATATCAAAATCGCCTTGAATCTCTTGATGCAAAAGCTATAGATAATGCTTATCAACAATTAAATCAGTCTGACACAGAACTACAACAAGTAACCGAAACTATTCAAAAATTAGAAGATAAGATAAATCGACTTGAAATTAAATCGCCCTCCTATGGTTATGTTAAAGGATTGAAGGTAAAAACTATCGGCGGAGTGATTGAATCTGGTAAAGTAATTATCGAAATAGTACCGTTAGAAGGAGATTTAATTGTTGAAGCAAAAATTAAACCTAAAGATGTAGGTCACGTAAAAATTGGACAAGAAGTGTTAGTTAAGGTTACTTCTTACGAATTTTCAAGATATGGCTCCGTTAAAGGAATATTAGAAGATATTTCAGCTACTACATTTATTGATGAAGATGGAACTAGGTATTATTTAGGTCGAATTTCGCTTGAGAAAAATTATGTCGGCAACGATCCTCAAAAGAACATACTCATACCAGGCATGACAGTAGTATCAGATATTATAACTGGTAATAAAACTATTCTGACTTATTTGTTAAAACCAATTAGAAAATCTATTACTTCAGCATTTACTGAGAGGTAAAATATGACACAAGCAGGACCATTAATTCTAGTTGTTGAAGATGATAGAACTACTTTAATGTTTATTGAAGAATGTTTGGATGCTCAACATTATCAAATAATTACCACTGATAATGTTAAAGATGCTATCGAAATAATTAAAAAGGAAAGTGAAAATATAAGCGCAATGATCCTAGATAGAATGTTGCCTGATAGGGATGGTATTGAGATTGCTAAATGGATGAATAACCATAAAAGTCTGCCAAAAATTCCTATAATTATGCAAACATCGTCAGAACATCCAGACCAAGTAAAAGAAGGTGTGGATGCTGGTGTATTTTACTATCTTACCAAACCTGTAAAAAAACAAATCTTACAATCTGTTGTATTATCAGCCATGCGCGAAACAAAACAACGTAAATTGTTAGATTTAGAAATAAATAAGCATAGAAATAGCTTTAAATTAATACATTCCGCTCGCTTCAAGGCTCAAACATTAGATGAAGTCAACCAGCTTGCCCTTTTTGTGTGCAATTGCTTTCCTAATCCACAAAGAATATTAGCAGCAATCGTAGAATTATTAGTAAACGCTGTAGAGCATGGTAATTGCGGTATTTCTTATGATGAAAAAACTAAATTAATATCTGAAAATAGATGGCATGATGAAGTGATTAAAAGATGCGCTCTAGAAAAAAATAAGGATAAATTTGTTAATATAACTTTTACTAAAACAGCAGAAGCTGCATCTATTGCCATCATAGATGAAGGTGAGGGCTTTAATTGGGCAAATTACATTAAGCTTGATCAATCAAGAGCTCTTGATTTACATGGTCGCGGTATTGCTAGGGCAAATATGCTATTTGATTCACTTGAATATAAAGATAAAGGCAATAAAGTCATTGGTACTGTACTTAATTCGAATGAAAATAGTTTAAAATGGTAAAGGCAAATATTGATAAATGTGATATTCAAGATTCTCCCAAACTGTCTATTTTTGATAAAGCTTTCATGAGGATACCTTATGGAAATAATAAAATTGTTACGACAATAATTAGTAGCATAATTTTGTTTATAATTTTTTACTTAGCCAGTAAATTATCTGCATTTCTCCCCTTGATTTCCGGAACAAATGTACATATTATGTGGCCAGTATCTGGCATTCTAGTTGCATTCGTATTATTCTTAGGTTATAGGTCTATCCCAGGAGTATTTTTTGCTTCTTTTTTAATACAATCGGAGAATTTATCATTATTTTATAGCCATTTTTCAGAGTCAGTAAATTTTACATCTATCGCTTGTGCTATTGCTTTTGGTAGAGCTTTAGAATCTTACGTTGCTGCATTTATTATCAGAAAATTCATAAGATACCCAACAAATTTATCTCATTGGCGTGATATATTAATATTATTTGCTGGTGTTGGCATGCTAAGCTCTTTACCTTACGTAATTATAAAAATTTTTATATTATTTATAAACGGCCTTATGATATATAAGGATGTTTTTTACTACATGTTAGCATGGTGGGTAACTAATAATATTGGTATAGTTATTTTTACGCCTATATTGATGATATTATTTGCTCCTACTCAATATATTACGCAAAAAAGAAAGATAGTAACAATATTCTCTTTGAGTGCAATTTTTACTATAATCACATTGATTTTCTTAAATATTAATCACATGAAAAATAAGCAAATAAAAAAGGATTTTCAAAATCTTGCTTTAAATGTTGTTTTGCAAATTGAAAACAAAGCTCATAGTGATATTACATTAATTGATAATTTACACTATGATAACTTCCCAATTGATCATTTGTTAGGAAATATTATTGATGATATCCATAAAGAAGGTGTGGAAATAGAAATTTTCATTCGTAATAACGGTAAAATGAGGAAAAAGCTTTTTTCATCTTCTAAAATTTACCCTAGTTGGCAATTTATCAATTTTTCTACAATAATCGCTGGTACAATTTGGGATATTTATTTTTATCAAACTGATGAATATTTTTTCAAAAAAAGAAAAATGTACCTTTGGGTATTACTATTAGGAGGGTTTGTTTTTACGATTATTTTTGCTATGCTAGTAATGATTATCACCGGCTATTCAGATAGTATTGGCAAAATTATTAAAGAAACAACTGAAAACCTCAGAAAAGCAAAGGAAGAAGCAGAAGCTGCAACTAAAATGAAATCTGATTTTTTGGCAATTATGAGCCATGAAATCAGAACCCCAATGAATGGTATTATTGGTACTACTGAACTTGCTCTTGATACGAAACTTACAGCAAGACAACAAAATTATTTAAAAAATGTACTATATTCGGCAGAAAATTTATTAGAAATTTTAAATGACATCCTTGATTTCTCTAAAATAGAAGCTGGTAAAATGGAATTAGAAATGCTTCCTTTTGATCTTAAAGCAGCAAGTTTAGATGTTGTAAATTTAATGTCACCAAAAGCAAGACAAAAAAATCTTAAAATCACTTTAAACTTTAATAAGGATGTTCCACAATATCTTGTGGGTGATGCAATGAGGATAAGACAAATTCTGCATAATTTAGTTAGTAATGCTATTAAATTTACAGACAAAGGTAATATAGAAATTATAGTTGATATTAAACGTGACCATAAAATTCAAGATGGTAAAGCGATGATTATTACTTCAGTAAAAGATGATGGTATTGGCATGAATACTGAACAAAAAAGGAATGTTTTCAATAAGTTTGTTCAAGCAGATAGTTCAACTACTAGAAAATTTGGTGGCACCGGCCTTGGGCTTACAATTTGTCAAATTTTTGTCAATATGCTTGGTGGAGAAATTTGGGTAGATAGCAAGCCAGGCAAAGGTTCTACTTTTTCTTTTACCATGCTGCTAGATATTTCAAAAAAAGCAGATATAGATAGCAAGCACATTTTTTCTAAGCAAGATT
Organism: uncultured Rickettsiaceae bacterium; assembly: GCA_964352655.1. GTDB lineage: Bacteria > Pseudomonadota > Alphaproteobacteria > Rickettsiales > Rickettsiaceae > Megaera. The sequence goes on along the minus strand of CAYGSI010000005.1, from coordinate 31,495 downwards.
ATCTAGATAATACACTCGCTAAATCAGTCAAAATATTAATGGCAGAAGATAATAGGATTAACGCTGAATTTGCCAAAGAAATGCTTGAGAAATTAAAATGTGAAGTAATTGTTGTTCCAAATGGTTTAGAAGCAACTAAAATACTTGAAAAAGATACAAATTTTGATTTAATCTTTATGGATTGTCAAATGCCTATCATGGATGGCTTTGAGGCTACGTCAGTTATTTTAAAATATGAAAAGGCAAATAATAAACAACATATACCAATTATAGCTTTAACTGCTAATGCTATGAAGGGGGATGGAGAAAAATGCATCAAAGCAGGAATGGATGATTATTTGACAAAACCTGTAAGACAAAAGGATTTTTCTATGATAATCCAAAAATGGTTAGTTAATAATAATAAAAAGATTTAAATGAAATCGGAGTATTTTATGGATGAGGAGTTAAAAATATTAGACGATAGTGTAGTAAGTGAGGCTAGAGATGTTTTAGGTGATAAATTTAAAACTACGATTAGTTACTTTATTGAAGATACAAATATGTATATTTTAGTAATCAACGATAAATTGGCAAAAAATGATATAGAAGGGATTATCTTACCCGCTCACACTATTAAATCTTCAGCAAAACAAGTAGGTGCATTTAGAGTTTCAAAAATTGCTGAAGATTTAGAAATATTATGTAAAACACTTGTTGAAAATGATGAACAACAGATGGAAAATGTAAAAAATCTACGCGATAAATTACAGCAAGAATTTGACCAAGCATTGCCTAAATTGCAAAATCTCTAAATTTTAACACCAATTAAGGATAAAGCGGGGATTAAGCTATAGGTTGTGATGAAGTTACCTGAGATCTATCTACATAAAAATACAATGCAATTAGACTGCAAATAGCGGCAGCAATGATATAATAGGCACCAGAAGATAGATTACCTTTTTGCACTAGAAGTTCCATAAAAAATGGTGCAGTACCGCCAAAAATACTCGTAGCTGCATTATAAGATATAGATAAAGCAGTATTACGCACTACAGGTGGATATAACTCCGCTTGTAATGCAGGTTCAGCCCCAATATACAAAGCCGCTAATATTGCTAAAATAATTTGTGCACCAATAACTTCAGCAAAACTGCCCCATTCAAAAATTTCTAATAAGAAAAACGACATTAGGATAATAATTATTAAATTAATGACAAAAATCCTTCTTCTACCAATTTTATCGGACATCCAACCAGCAAGAATTGTAACAAAACCCATTAAAACATAACAAGCATTAATAAGGTGATTTACACTAGTCTCATCAAAATTACGATATATTTTTAAGTAAGATACTAAATATATAGCTTCAATATAAAATATAACCGAACCCGTACCGTTAATGAAAATAGTAATGATAAGGTTTTTCCAATGTTCTCTAAAAGTAGTCGATAAAGGATTAATTTCTAAATCATCTTCACGTTTATTTTTCAGGAAAATTGGCGTTTCAGCCATACGCTTTTTAATATATACACCAACAAAGAAAATAAAAACTCCAGCAATAAAAGGTAATCTCCAGCCCCAATCACTAAATTGTTTTACAGATAATAAAGTTTGTGTTGCATAAGATGCAATAGAGCCAAGTAATATACCAATACAAATACTTGCCATTGAAAAACTTGAAGTAAAACCTCGTTCATTTTTTTGTGTATGTTCAACAACAAAAGATATTGAACCAGTGAGTACACCACCCATGGAAAGTCCTTGCAACATTCTAACAATAACCATTGCTATTGTTGCATTAATACCAATAGATTGATAAGTAGGTAATAATCCTATAGCTGCAGTGGGAAAAGCCATGCATAACATTGCTAAACTTAGAGCATTTTTTCTACCAAATTTATCACCTATTAGCCCAAAAAATATTCCACCTATCGGCCGCATTAAATAACCTACTGCAAATACTAAAAAAGTATTTAACAAAGCTATCTTAGGATTATGGTCCGGAAAAAATTTTTGGCTTATGATTGGCGCAAAATGCCCAAATAATGCATAATCATACCATTCAAAACTATTTGCAATACTGCTAACAAAAATTAATTTATGTTTTTTCATTGATAATGTTATCCGAATCAATCTCAATTTCTTCTTGAGCTCTTTTGCTAATTTCCTTCTTTTCTGAATAAATTATAAATAATGTAGAAGGTATAACTATTAAAGCTCCATATAATGTTGCTTCACTTGGCAATTCACCAAAAACGATATAGGCAATTATAGCTGACATCACTAATTCAAGATATCTATAAGGAGTGACAGCAGTTGCATCTGCATGAGAGAACGCCTTCAAGATAAAAAACAATATTAAGTTTGCACTCATACCAAGCACAAATAATAATACTAATTCTTCATTCGTTGGAGTGACCCAATTTTGCAGCGCAAACGGGAAAGCAATAATAGCTGTTATAATTGCAGAATAAAATAACATACTTATCATTGTTTCTTTTATAACAAATATTTTGTTATAAATATCTAAAATAGCAAAACCAACAGCTGCTACAACAAAAATTAAAACATGAGGATTAAAATCATCAGCATTGACATCTAAGGTTATAATTAACCCTGTAAAAGCAACAAAGGTGACAAGCCAACGCTGCCATATGATGCGTTCACTTAAAAAGAAAACTCCCAATACTAAAACAAAAATTGGGATAGTAAAAGTGACTACTGTAGCTGTCGTAATTGGTGCAATTGTTAGGCCGTAGGTCCAACCAGCAATACCTAAAAATAGCAAAACCCCTCTAATAAGATGAACCATTGGACGACTAGTTTTCAGAGTATCAAAACCATAATAAAAAATGAAAGGAACAAGCGTTATCGTACCAAATAAAAATCTAAAAAAAGTAATTTCATAGCTATGCAATCTTAGTCCAGCATATTTTGAGATGACATCATTAATTGAACTACTAGCCAAACTTAATATAAACCAACTTACACCGATAAAATAAGAACGTAATTTTGTATCCATAAATTTTAATCTATTATTTAGCACCAAAAACCCAACAAAGATACAAAAATTTTTTGTATCAAAGATCAAAGGAAGCACACTACAATAATTTTTATGAATTAGCAAATAATAAAATAGCAGCATTGCTAAATCAAGTATAGATAGAATATCTCTTTAAAGAAAAGCAAGATAAGAGAATTTTCAATCATATCGAAAGCCTTATTGATTTCTAAGTGACAAAGACAAGGAGTTTTTCTGATTTCAGATGTAAAAGGTAGATTCAGTATCTCAATTATCCTACGAAACACATAATATATTAAAATATATCTTAATTAATAAATTTCTCCGCTTGTTTATAATTTGTTACTATTATCTCTTTCTATCAAATTTTTATTGAAGTCTATTTTTAATAAATATGAGGTCCTAAAATTTTGCTTGACGCGTTAAACCTTAAGTTATACACTAGAATAATATAACAAACCATAGGATCTACATTATTTTAACATATTAAATTTTATAGAGGTTTCTTATAAGCGAATTTGACCATAATAAAGTGGAAGTGCCTGAAGGGATGCTTGAGATTGATAACATAGTTGCAGAAGCGAACTGCATCGCAATCAATGTTATTATTATCCGTAAAATAAAGTTATTATTCTATCGTTAAGCACATCAGCGCTTGTGATAGGATTTTTATCATTATAAAGCTTTGCTTCAGCGACATGAGAATAAGTATCAATGACAGTTTGCTGATATATTTTATTAACTCCTTTGATTGTACCAACATAATACAGTGTCTTGAGATCTAATATCAACAATACAGGTAAAGGATTAAACTACACTCACAAGTTTATAATCTCTTTTAGAGGTAAACTCAACTTTACCTTCAATAAGAGCAAAAAGAGTGTGGTCTTTGCCCATTCCTACATTTTTTCCAGGACGGATTTTGGTACCGCGCTGTCTATATATAATATTACCAGAAACAACATGTTGTCCGTCTGATTTTTTTGCACCTAACCTACGGCCGGCCGAATCACGACCGTTTTTAGAACTACCACCAGCTTTTTTGGTTGCCATATCTTTAACTCCTTATTTTTTTGTAATACCAAGGATTTTTAATTCTGTCACATCTTGTCTGTGACCATTTTTACGACGATAATGTTGACGTCTTTTTTTCTTAAAAACTATGATTTTATCATCACGAAACTGCTTTGTAATTTCAGCAGTAACCACAGCACCTTCAACAACAGGAGTGCCAATAAATGAAGCTTTAGAGGCTTCACCAACCATTAACACTTCATTAAGTTCAATCTTGCTGCCAAGATCACCCTCGATTTTCTCGACCTTAATTATGCTATTTTGGGTAACTTCATATTGTTTTCCACCGGTTCTAACAACTGCAAACATATTCGAAAATTCTCTAAATTTAGATTATCTGAAAATAAAACTTATCATGCAGTATATATATAAATCACATATAGTCAATAATAAAATTAGCCGCATAGGATCCAAAAAACTGAAAAAATTGCTAAGGATAAATTCCTATCATAAAATAGCTGCTCTAGTTGGCATCAATTTTTAAGTTTTGTCCTGACAAATTTTAAATTTCATCGATATTTTTGCCTTGTAATATTAATTTTGCACCTTTGTTTAAATGATTTTGAATAAAGCTAGAGGCTGATTGATTTAATTTTTCAATAATAGCTAACATTTTTTCACGATCAGATAGGTTAATAGCGTTATTTAATGCATCAATATTAGCAAAAATTTCTGCTTTTTCCTTTTTATTTAAAATATCAGGCGTTTCTTTTATCGCTTGATTGATTCCGTTAATTATATTTTCTGCTTCAAACCGTGTTTCAACCAGAAGCCTATTTTTATAATCAAGCTCAGCATTTTTAAAAGCATTTTCTAATATTTCATTTATTTTTTCATCATCTAAACCATAGCTTGGTTTAATATCAATATTTTGGATAATTTGATTAGTTAATTCATGGGCAGTAACTGATAAAATACCATCTATATCTACCGTAAAAGTTACTTCTATTTTGGCTTTCCCTGCCTTCATAGGAGGGATGTTCTTCAATTCAAAATAACCAAGAGATCGACAATCTTTCATCATTTCTCTTTCACCTTGAACTACATGAAATTGCATGCCTGTTTGATTATCAATGTGGGTTGTAAAATTTTTAGTTACCGAGATTGGAATTGAGCTATTTCGCATAATAATTTTTTCTGTAATGCCGCCATATAATTCCAAACCTAAAGAAAGAGGTAGCACATCAATTAAAACTGAGTTGTTGTCTGCAGAAGATGATAAATTCTCGGCCTGTAGGGCCGCACCAATTGCAACTGCTTTATCTGGATCAATATCTGAAAAAACTTTTACTCCAAAAATCTCGGTTAATTTTTTTGTAATAAGGGGGGTTCTGGTAGCTCCGCCAACTAATATTATACCATCTATTTCAATATCTGCATCAAATAAGGTTTCTTTAGCAATATTAATGGTTTTATCAATTAATGGGGTCATTAACTCTTCTAGAAAATTCCTAGTAATTGATAAATGTTTTTCATTTATGAAATATTTTGAAGTTACTAAATCATCTTTTGATAGCTGCTCCTTGAGTTTTTTAGACTCTAAACGAAGATCATGATCATTTTTAATTTGAAAATTATCAGCTAAATATTTACTTAAAAGATAGTCTATATCATCTCCGCCAAGCATATTATCACCACCAGTTGCTAGCACCTGCAAAATACCTGTTTGCATACTTAATATTGAAACATCAAAAGTGCCGCCACCCAGATCATACACCATATAAGAACCATTAGGTTTTTTATCAAAACCATACGCATATGCAGCAGCTGTCGGTTCTGCGATTATCCTTAGCACCTCAAAACCAGCAATTTTTGCAGCCAGCAATATCGCGCCTCTAGAAGCGTCATCAAAATAAGCAGGCGTGCATATTACAGCTTTATTTATTTTTTTTCCTAATTCGTCTTCTGCATTAAATTTTAATTGCGTAAAAATTTTTGCTGCTATTTCAGATAAATAATAAGATTTTTTATTAAAAATAATTTTTGGTTGATCAGCATCTTCAAATGAAAGATTTGCTACTAATTTGTTTAAAGATTCACTAGTTGTAATTTCATTATAGGTTTTTGCTAATAATCTTTTTATTGATGAAATAGAATTAAAATCTCTATGTTTACCTATTTCAAAATTCTTTAATTTATCGTTGTAAGTAACAATAGAAGATATTATAGGCTTTATAACCCTAGGTTTATGATTTTTTGAATATGCAATTAATGAATTGGTAGTACCAAAATCAATACCAACTATTAATTCATTTTCTTGATTTTCACTGTTCTGTTCATTTATTTCTACTATTTGCATTAATATTTCTTAAGTTTTTATTTTTCTGACTGATATAAGGTTCTAGCCTTACGAATAATTTGATCTTCTAAAATATTGGAAATCGGTGAGTCTTTATAGTTAGTAGACCATTTTTCATCAATTTTGGTACGCTCAAATGCTCTAACTTCAATAGTTTCCGGACTAATTATACCATCTTTAATTAAAACATCAATTTTAAATTGAATATCCTGCTGGCCTTTTGGGCTATACCACTGGGTAAGTATTAAACCAGAATGACTGTCGGCAGAAGCAATCGGAGCAAAATTAAGTACATCAAGTGCTGCTTTGTATAGATATTTATTAACATTACCTATTTTTACTTGTGTTTCTTTGTTTCTAGTTTTTCCTGGTCTAAAAATTAAACCTTCGCCTTGTAACAAAGAGCCCATCTCCTCCATTTCCTCTTCAATTTTAGGCTTAGGATAATCTCCAGCAAAAGCAGAACAGGAAAATAAAATAATTAAAGTAAAAAATAATTGGAGTCGCATCATCATGTATATTTAGTAAATTTAACAACTAACAGAATGATAGTATCTTTATAAATAAAAACAACAAAAATGTTATCATTATCTTATGCTCTAAAAAACATATCGCTAGAAATGTTTTAAACTTAAGATATAAGTATAAGTATTTTTAAATCAGCCTTTAATGTCTGAAATAAATTGCTTAATAGCTAATTCTCGCCTTATCCTTATACTCTGGCATTTTATACAACCAAAGCATCTGATTTACAAAAAAAAAAAATTTATAGTTGTTGACATAAAGCTCTGAGCGTGATACGGTCTGGTGTGCGGTTATATACGAATATACTGTAACACATTAATGAAAATCATAAAATTATTATAGGATTAATACTATGAAAAACATAACTTATTTAGACAAAATTATTCATGAAATAAACAATCCGATGAGTAGTATTTTGTTGCTCAGTGAAATTATGCTCGATGAAACTTATGCTGGCCAATTACCTGAAATCCTAGAAAATATTAAACAGATTAGCGCGTCTGCAAAAAAAATAGTCAATATTTTAGAGGTTTTAAACTCTACTAGCTTGTCTCATGATAATACCATAACCTTTGACCGAGTTGAGACTGATATTATCGCAATAATGACAAAAGAAGTAAATTATTTTAATAAAACTTTAATTGGTACAAAAAACTTAAAACTGGTTTTAGCAACTGATCTTAAAGAATTTTTTTATAAAATTGATCTATTTTGGTTTAAACAAATTATTAATAATTTAATTATAAATTCAATCAAATATACTGATCAAGGTAAAATAATTATTTCAATATCAGAAAAATATTTACATAACAATAAATATTTAAGTATAGCAATTATTGATGATGGAGTTGGGATACCTGAAAAAGAGCTTGAGTCGATATTTGAACCATTAGTAAGAGGCAGTAATAATAAAAATAAACAAGGAAATATACCTGGTTCTGGTATAGGCCTATCTGTCGTTAAAGAAGTGATACAAGGTCATGGTGGCTCTATTACAGCTAGGAATAAAGATGATAAATCTGGTGCAATATTTGAAATAATATTACCAATAAAATAGAAATATACTTAAGTAATAGCATTACTATCTTATTTAAGGACAAATTATTATGAATTAATGTGAGTTGATAAAATATGGTTTTTGATCTTGATTTACTGATTGTAATAGCTTTTTTGATATTTACTCTAATTGTTGGCTTAGGCCATGGCGCAAAAACCAAAACACTAAAAGAATATGCATTAGGAGGAAGGAATTTTTCTACAACAGCACTGATTTCAACGGTTGTAGCTTCATGGGTTAGTGGCAGTGGTTTTTTTATAACATTTTCCCATACATATTCCGACGGTCTATATTATCTTTTTGCAACTTTTGGAATGACAATATCATTCATGATAATTGCTTTTTTCTTTGTTCCAAGGATGGGAAAATTTTTAGGTAAAACCTCTATTGCTGAGGTTATGGGCGATTTATATGGAAATAAGGTAAGGTTGATAGTCGCAACTAGTGGCATACTAGGATCAGTCGGTTATATAGCAGTGCAGTTTAAGGCCTTTGGGAATATTATCGGTTATTTTGCTTCTTTAAATCCAAATATTACAATTATATTGTCAGGTTTTATAGCAACTTTATACTCTTCTTATGGCGGTATTAGAGCTGTCACTTTTACAGATATGTTACAATTTTTTGCCTTTTTACTTGTGATTCCGTTAATTGGCATAATGATTTGGAACGATTATTCCTTAAATTATAATTTTGATATTGCTAGTGCTTTTGTAGGAAATCAATTTGATTACAAAAATATATTTGATTTTAGCAGTTATAAATTTTGGGAAATGATACCATTATTTTTATATTTTGCTATGCCACAAATGGCCCCTTCTCTTTTTCAAAGAATATCTATGGGGGGAAGTGTTGCACAGATTAAAAAAGTCTTTTTTATCTCTGGAATTTTAATAATTTTTGTTGAAATTGCTATGGCATGGATTCCTTTTTTGGTATTTAATATTAACCCTAATCTAGATAGTAACCAGGTTCTTGCCTATGTTATTGAGAATTATACTTATCCTGGTTTAAAAGGTCTAGTAGTCGTTGGAGTAATAGCAATGGCAATGTCTTCAGCTGATACAGATATTAACACTTCTTCAGTTCTTTTCTCGAATGACATTTTTCCTTATTTTAAAGTAAATCAAGAAAATTTATTGGTATCAAAAATATTTTCTTTTACGTTAGGTATAGGGGCAATATTTTTTGCTTTATCATCTGGAGATTTATTGTCAATGATACTTACAACTAGTAGCTTTTATATGCCATTAGTTAGTACTCCTCTTATATTAACCATTTTAGGTTTTAGAACAACTGAAAAGTCTATTTTATACGGTATGGCAGGCGGTGCGACTACGGTTTTAATTTGGAATATATTTGATTTGCCAGCTAACCCTATTTTTGTTGCAATGTTAATAAATGCAATATTATTGTTGGGGGTTCATTATTTAACTAGGCAGAAAGGTGGTTGGGTAGAATTTAGATTTTTCAATTCAAGCAATGATCAAGAAATAAATCAAATTTCATTCATCAAAAAAGTAAGCAATTTTAAATTATTGAAATTTTTACAAAGACATGCACAAATTAATGAATCAATAGTAGTAGGATTCGGTTTTTATGGAATAATTTATACCTTAATTACGATGTATGCATCGTACGAAAAACCTCTAATTGGTAGTGAAACCATAATAACAACAATTTGTCAATTTATGATGTTAACATCTCTTTTATTTGTAATGTTACCAATTTGGCCATCAATGATAAAAAAGAGTTTAAAGGAAAAAATAATACAGATTTGGTGGCCAATAGCGATTTTTTATATGATGGTAGTATTAAACATCTTTTTCGTAATGTTAAATAATTTTTCACAATTACAGTTTACGATATTTATTACGAATATAATATTATCAGTATTTTTAGTTGGTTGGAGATTGGGAATACCAATGATGTTAACGGGCCTTTATTTAGGGTCACAAGCTTATAACTACTATATTGACTACAACAAATTTAGTTTTGAAATGAGTTCTCCGCAAATTATTGTGATGTATGTTTCAATGCTGATAAGTGCTATAGTAATACTGTTCCTTAAACCACAACAAGAAAAACAAATAGTAGCGGAGCAAAAGGTTAAATTGCTAAAATCTGAAGTTAATTATACTAAAAATGAATTGAAGAATATTAACTCCGGTATGCAAAAATTAGAAAAAAAATTCAATGAAAAAAAAGGGACACTTAAGTTAAAGGAATTATATTTAAGAGAGCAACTAAAACTTAGAAATGTTGAAATAACAAAATTAACAGAAATAAAAAACGAGTTTGTACGTAATGTTATGCATGAATCAAATACCCCAATGACTGGTATTTTAAGTATGTGTGATGTTTTATATTCATATTATGATAAACTAGATGAAAAAGATATTAAACAGTCAATTAAGGATATTGTTAATAGTGGTGATAGATTAAAAACATATGTTAATAGTATTTCTGATTTGTCAAAATTATCATCACTTAATTTTGAATTATCTATTAAACGAATTAATTTAAGCGTTCTTGTTAAGTTGCGTCCGAAATTGTACAAAAAAATATTTGATGATGAAGCAAAAAAACAAGATTTTATTTTTGAAGTTGAGGATAATATTATTATAGAAGGTGATGAATATTACCTTACTCAAGCAATTGATAATTTGATTAGTAACTCTGTTAAATACGGTAAAGGAAAAGCTGTTACTATCAAACTATATAAGATAGCTGATAGTAAAGCGAAATTTGAGATTATAGATCAAGGCATAGGTATTCCTCTTAAAGAATTAATTAGTATATTTGATAAATTCACAGTTAGTTCGCGTACTAGAACCCCTGCGGAAGGACGTGGCGTTGGCCTTGCTTTATGTGAAAAAATTATAAAGGTACATAAGGGAAAAATATGGGCAGAAAGCGATGGAGTTTCAGGTTCTGTATTTAAGTTTACACTTCCCCGTATAGATTAAAATTATGAGGGCAAGTAAGATATAATTTCTGAGTGCGTATTGGCTATTTTATGTTTATGCCGTGGAGGAGCTACATCGCATGATAAGAAAATATACTGAATCAAAAGATTCATTTACTTCGTATTTATATAAAAATATTGAAGAAATGGACTGCGCCTGTCAGTAATTGAGCACTGATCGTTTCTCAGCTGGAAATACATTTTCCAGACAGGTTACAACTTGATTTACACAGTTAAATGGACATCTCCATTTCATACAAAAAAAGCTCAAACATGGCTTGATTGTTGGTTTTTTAGATTTTTGGGGCACTACTTGAATCGTCAATTTAAGCTTTTAATCATATAGTTTGTGTAAGTTCTAAAATTTATTTTCCAAAAGTTGCTGTCTAATCCCCTAATGTCGGACTATACCCAAGAAAATGATTGACTCTATATTTGGTGAGCGCTTCTTTTTTTCTTAAATATCTTTCTTTTCCTTGTTTTTTTTATTTTATTGTTTTTTGGTTGGTTATGATCTAAAAAAACTTTAACTGGTTTTGCTATTTCCTGTAATTCATGCTTATTTTTTTGTTTTACTTTGTTATAACTTTTTGTTGGTTGATCAGATATAATTCCTTCTTGCAGTCTTTTAGGGTCATTATATATTGAAAAAGGATCATGAGATTTGATAACATTTTTAAATATTTTTCTTGCATATTTAGTTATAACATTTCTATTAGCAATTTTATTGGCTTTATTTGCATAATTATTTGAAATTTCAACAAATTTTTCTTGAATTTTTTGAGGTGGTAAATTATTTACGCCTTCAATTTTTCCTAATTCTTCTAGTGCAAGAGTCTGTATTCTTTGTTTGTTTACCTGTGCTTTTAATGATTTGACATCATCGTAAGCTGGGGAATAAGATTTTTTTTTCTCAACTTCAATAAAATTTAGTAATTTAGCTCTGGTGTCACTCATTGAATATTGTTTTCCACCTTCAGATGGCGCGCCTATAATTGCACTAGCAACTCCCATGGCAACGCTTGCAGGGTTTTTGGTTAAAACGCCATTAATTATTCCCCCTACTCTTTCAAATCCTGATACTATAATACCACCAATATAATTTAGCCGCCATTTTTTGCTTTTTTCTTTGGGTTTGACTATTTTAGAAGCACCTTCTTTTTTAGGGGTAAATAACTTACCCTCTAGCGCTTTAGCTATCCCAGGATTTTTTTTTAAAACTTCAGATTGTCTATCTAACGAATGTTTGTTATCTCGCAGTGTTTTTGCTTCTTTATAGATCTTTTTAGTCTTGTAAGTCATATAGGCATCAACTGCAACAGAAGTTATAAGACCTGCAATCATTAGACCAAAAGCAGGAGGGGCTACGGCAAATAAGCCGGCTGCAGCAGCAATTATGCTACCTATGGCAATCACACGTCCAACTGCTTTACCTGTGATAATTTTATAAGCTTTGCTCTGAGTAATTTTGGCGTAACCATTTTTAATAATATTGCCAAAGGATTGCATATATTGTTTAAATTTTTGCCAATTTGTTAATTTTTTCTTCTCCTCTTTTTTATCTGTATTTTTCATATAGGCTAATTCTCCAAATTTTATTTGAGAAATTAAAAATAATTAAATATACGCAAGGAATAATTTATGTTCATTAATTAAATCAATAGTTTCTTGCGGTTTTACAATGATTACTTCAGATTTTTTAATAGCAACTCCTCTATATCCATGTTTTGCTAAATAAAACATTGTATCTGGACCAATGGTAGGCATATCTAGCCTTAAATCTTGATGCGATTTTGGTATTTTGACTAATACTCCACCAATTTCTCTTTTTCTTAAAAATTCACAACGCCTGATTAATTCATCTGTTCCTTCTGCTGCTTCTATACCAAGAACATACCCGTCACAGACTATAATAGATTGGCCTACATCTATATTTCCTAGGCATTCTAGCACTTTTTTACCTATTTCAATATCAATTTCATCTTGATTTGATGGAGCATTCTTGCTTTGATACAATTGCTCATAAGCATTAGTTTTTAAAAATTTTGTCGGAGAAACAATTGAAAAACCTCTTGATTCAATAAATTTAGTTATTACCTGCAAAACTGTATCATCTCCAAGTAATTTATTTTTCAAGATTTTTGCAATTAGCTTAGAGCCAGTCATATCAACATTGATAGATTTTAGATCAGGCCTTGAGATACCTCCTATAATGATAATCTCATCGACTTTATTTTCTATAAAATAATCTAAAAAATCACCAATACGACCTATTGGTATTTCTTTATGCATAAACTGATTAAGGAGGGCGGTTTTAGCTTCCCCTTCGATTGCTGCGATACAACATTTTCTACCATTTTTTATGCATAAATTTGCGATCTCAGAAGGTAACATTCCTCCACCAGCAATAATCCCTAGCGTGTTTTTCGTCATTTTTATTTGAATTAGATTAATTAACCATTGACACTCATGATAATACTTATCTAAATTATTAGTCAATTATTTATGCATCATATCGATAATGTTAAGGCTATTATTTCTTTGCAAAAAATCTTTTTACAAATATAATATTAATAATGAATTTTTGTTTTTAGGTAAAATTAATGTCAGGAAAACTTTTAGAGCTTATTATTTTTGCAGGAGTCGCATTTTTTATAATAAACAAATTAATTGCCGTATTGGGTAAAACTTCTGAAGATGATCCGGCAAAAAACAATAATGGGTTTTTTGGTGAAAATTTAAAAGATGTAACACCTGAGGCGTCTAAATATACAAAATCTGCAAAAATATTCAAAGGAAAATTTTTAAAGACAAATATATCAGAATTAAAAGGTTTAGTTGTCACAAAAAATTACAAAGATATTGAAACAGCTTTAAAAGAAGTATTGCTAAAAATGCCGCAATTTAATGTAACCAAATTTTTAAACGGTGCAAAAATAGCATTTAATATGATTATTTCCGCACTTAAACAAGAAAATTTAGAGCAACTCGAAGAGTTGGTGGATAAGAGATATCTTGATCAATTTAAAACAAAGGCAAAAAATTATCGTAACTCAGAGAAAGGTGACTCGGTAAAATTAGCACAAATTTCAGAAATTTACATTTTTGGGAATAATGTTTTTATAAAGGTTCTTTTTTCAAGTAAAAATATTGTAAAAAATATTAAGGAAGAGTGGACTTTTTCAAAAAGCGCTATCAGTAGTGATTCAACTTGGTATTTGAACAATGTTGAAGAGATAGCTTCCAGTTAGTACCTGTTCAGTCCTTCGTGCAAAAAGCAAGTGACAAATTAGGAGTATAGCCATACTGGCCTTGTATATTGACGTCTATTCCCTCTTGCTCAAGGAGGTCTTTAATCTTCTCTAAATCACCTTTTT